>JAHXIV010000088.1 GCA_025655455.1 gamma proteobacterium symbiont of Taylorina sp. | reverse complement strand
TAGTAATTACAGAAGCCATTCCGTTTCGGACTCGTCCCTTCGCTACCCGAATAACAGGCGGGTGGGGAAAGGAGGAGTGGCGATACTCTGGCATAAAAAATACGATCCTTGTGTAACTCCTCTAAGTATTGACGATGACAGAATTGTTGGAGTGCAAATTGAACTGTATGATTTGTTTTATATTTACCTATTTCAGGTTTATTTACCATGTAGCAATTATTCAATCCAAACTTATAGAGAGTACATAGAAAAATTGGACGATATTTTAAGTACATACTCAGATAACGGAATGGTTATCATAATGGGAGATTTTAATGCAAGTTTATCATCTACGAAGCTAATTAAACAAGACGGCTGTAGAAGTAGATCTCTAACTTCATTTATCAACCAAAACAGCTTAATTGCTATTAATACCTTAGAAATTTGCAATGGGGCTAGGTCATCGTTTGTATCTTATGATGGTTCGTGCGAATCTTTAATTGACCATATTTTGATACCAGTAGAAAAAATTGATTTGGTAAGTAGAGTAAAAATTCTGGATGATGAGGCGTTGAATGTTTCCAGGCATAGACCTATCAGTTGTTCTATAAAGATTCCATTTTTTTACTTGAGTCACCCGAGTGTTTCCCCTCATATTAACTGGAAGAAAGTTGACACTGAAAACACAAATTTATATCAATGCACTTTGCAAAATGACATTAGTTTGATAGAAATGGAGAACAGCATATTCCAGTCAAGTTCTGATATTGATAATGCATATGAGTTGGTCACTTGTGGTCTTAAGTCTGCATCAGAGAACTGTTTCTATAAAACGGAATTTAAAAAATATCTTAAACCTTACTGGAATACAGAACTGTCAAATTTACATAAAAATATGAAACAATTACGTAGGCTCTGGATTGCCGCTGGCCGTCCAAGAACTTCACAGAATTGTCATTATTTTAATTATAAGGAGGCAAAACGTTTATTTAGAAAAGAACATAGAAATTGTGTTGATAAATATTTAAGAAAAATTAATGACGATATAGACAATTTAGCTGAAGTTGATAGCGGACTTTATTGGCGGGAAATAAATAAAAGAAAGAAAGGTAATTCTGATGCAGGGTGCGAGATAAACTTTAATGGTAATACGGTAAGAGGTTCCCAAAATATTACGGATCAATGGGGCTGCTATTTTGCTAAATTATATAAATCACATGAAAATGTAAATTTTGACGAAACTTTCAAAACTTATGTGAGCAGTAAAGTAATAGAGTATAATAATGATAATTCTGAGCTTTCTAGCGAACACTTCTATCCAGTTAATATAGATGAAGTTAAATTAGCTGTAAATCAAGCGAAAAAGGGAAAGTCATGTGGTTATGATGGTATATTCTATGAGCACATATTATATGGTGGCGACTTTATTTGTAAGGTATTGTCATGTTTATATACAGCTATGTTACAGTATTCCTATACACCAGGTCAAATGAAACGTGGTTTAATCATAACCTTGCATAAGGGGAGTAGAAAAAGAAAAGATAACCCTGATAATTATCGTGCAATTACACTATCATCAGTACTTTTAAAGCTATAT
>JAHXIV010000093.1 GCA_025655455.1 gamma proteobacterium symbiont of Taylorina sp. | reverse complement strand
TTAAAAGGCAAACGCCTTAAAGCTGCTTTCGATGATCGTTACAGGGATAAGGTCTTGAGCAGTATATGATTTTAATGATTTTGCCCTGGAAGTCGCATCGACCGCTTTTTAAATTGGATGCTTTTGTTAGGAGATTTTATTGGTTTACACCATAATCTTTTAATCTCCATAAATGATCAAATCCAGATAGTCCCTTATATTCAAGATCAAGCCAAATACTACCATCACCAATTGTTGCTGATGGGATATGGATATCCAAGTTTGAATTTACGGTTGATATTGTGCTGCCTGAATCTGACGAAGAGCTACTATCTGATTTTGTTAACCAATACTTTGTGGTAATAATTCTACCATCTGAATATGCCGTTGAAGAACCATTACAAATAAGAACATCTAAATCACTACCATTAACATAATTTCCTGTTAGTTTGCAATTAACAATAGTTTCTCCACATGAGGGAAAATCTATAGTCAAAGCATTAATATTAGAACTAGTTATCTTTCCCAAATTAAGACATGACTCACCAGTTGCTGTATTATTGCCGAAATTAAATTCTATTGGATGATAAGTTGTTCCAATATTTGTGCTATCAACCTGAAGGTTAACTCCTACCCATATCCCACCAATTGATTCAGCAAGTACATTTCCAACAAGCCCCAGACCAAGAGTACAACCAAGTAAAACGCTATGAATTTTCATGTTTATCTCCTAACACCTGTATTACTGGCAGAGAAAGCTGGGCTGAGTTTTTTTTCAGCACAGCTTTCTCTGCCAGTGCATACACTCGTTAGAAGGCGCTTTTGAATAATTTTGAGAGCATAAGTTATTTAAGCAGCCACAGTCAAATCAACATGAAGCACCTTCATCAAGCGATGAACGGTGTCCCATTTTGGCTGGGTTTTACCGTTAAAAGCCTTGTATAGACTTTCGCGATTAAGCCCCGATGCCTTGGCGATCTCAGCCATGCCGTGATATTTCGCCAAATGACCCAGCGCGTTAATAAACAATTGAGGGTCTTCATCATTGAGACACTCAAGCAAATACGCATCAATTTCCGCCTGGGTTTCCATGTAATCAAACGGATTAAACGGCTTGGTTTTAATGCCCATCATTCATTCCTCAATCTCATTCAAAATTTGCTTAGCCTGTGCAATATCAATCTGCTGTTGCTTTTTGCTGCTCTTAATACCACCATTTAGCAAAAGTACCACCGTCATACCTCGTATCGCAAAATAAATGCGATATCCCTTACCGATAAAAATACGCATTTCGCTCACGCCGCCACCGACAGGCTCAGCATCACCTAAATTGCCCTCTTCGACTCGTGCGATTCGCATGGCAATAGCCTTAACCGCTTGCCGGTCTTTTTGCTTGGACAGCCATTTGTCAAAAATTAGGGTGCTTTCAATCTCGTATCTCATAGGTTTATAGTAGCCTATGAGCTACATAAAATCAAGACTGGTAGAAAAACACCGATACTCATGCACTGAGCTATGGCGTATCTCTCCTGCGGTTGGTGCGCCTTCTCTCACGGTAGGAACACCAGTTACCCAGCGCCCCCCGCACAGACCCGGACGTGCGGTTTTCTCGCATCCGGTTCCTCGGTTGTACTCG
>JAHXIV010000066.1 GCA_025655455.1 gamma proteobacterium symbiont of Taylorina sp. | reverse complement strand
TTTGGCTGGAAGCAGAGACCTTTCTTTCAACCGCTAACCAGGTCAAAAAATCAATCACATCCTGTTGGCACAAATCCTGATAATCTTTGCTTTTTGTATATCCTTGAATGACGAGTCCATGTTCGATAAGCTTTCAACGTTTTGGGTGAATAATGGCGTAGTTTAATCTCATTTTCCAATTGTTTATAAACAGGTATCCAATTTTGTCCTGAGATATCAGAAGAACTCTGTTGCACAGGTACTGGCTTGGATTGTTGTGTACTGGATAACTGTGTTGAAATATGAGTTGTGGTCTTTTGAGCTACTCTAATATTAGCCTCAACGACTGAATCATTATAGTCTCTTTCAGTAGAATCCTGGATTTGATAAGAATGGATTTTAATTGGAGTGATATTTTGTTGACTGTGAGTGGGTAGACTCATGTCATAAAGTAAGCCTATGGCAAATTGGGCCTGATTTTGTTGTTGAACAGATTGCTTCTTTTCCTGCAATTTACCTAAAAACAAGGGCAAGCTTGTCGATACAAATGGATTGTGATGGTATTTGTGGCAAAAATCCCAATAATAGTGAAGCCACTTTGTGCAAAAATATTGTTCTGGTTTTGGTAAGTTTTTATCAATAAGAATTTGAGTAAAATTTCGATTTAAATCATCCGGTAATTTTTGCATAAGCTTTATCCATAAACTTTTTATTGCGCTTAATTGTGTATTATCCAGAAAGGAATTGCAAGTTACAAGAAGTATTCTTGAGTAATAATAAAAAGTGAGGCATAATTAAACGAAAACTAGTCAACAACTTATAGTGTATTGTTATGTGCTTGCGCAAAGTGGAAATTTCCGATTGAGTATGGGGAATTAGAATGACAAAATTTAATGTAGTAAGAGAAGTTAGAGAGTTGAAAAACCAGCTTTCTTATGCAAAACGATTTGGTTTCTTTTTTGGTGCAGGCACATCATGCGCACTTGGTGTTCCGAATATTGCGGCATTAACAACAAAAGTCGAAAATGCTTTAGATGAAAATTATAAGATTGATTTTATTAAGATAAAAAGTGATCTGGAGTCTACGCATTCTGAAAAATCAATCAATATCGAAGATGTTTTAAATCAGGTTCGCCAAATTAGGTCAATAACAGGTGAGCGAGAGGATAAAAATTATCTAGAAATATGCGGAAAATCAGCAAGAAAACTTGACAATGAAATCTGTAAAAAAATCTATTCTATAATATCTGAAAGTGAATCTGGTGCTGATTTATCAAAAACAAAAAGGTTTTTAGCTTGGCTGAATATGCAGAATAAAGACTTTACAAAAGAAATATTTACTACGAATTATGACTTAATAATTGAGAAGTCATTAGAAGAGATTCGAGTGCCATATTTTGATGGGTTTGTTGGTTCATATGAGCCCTTTTTTTTACAAGAAAGTATAGAGCGATTTGTCGATAAGTCAGATTTAACTCAAAACTGGATAAGATTGTGGAAAATTCACGGTTCACTAAATTGGTTTTGGAAAGATAATACTACTAGTTCGCATAGCATTGTACGCGGAAGTAAAATAACGAATTAAGAGTTTTTATGTCATACCTGACATAAAAACTTAGTTGGACTGAATGCGGGAATAGCCTGATAATATTTATATGGAATTT
>JAHXIV010000036.1 GCA_025655455.1 gamma proteobacterium symbiont of Taylorina sp. | reverse complement strand
AGGTTAATTATAGCAAGTTTTTAACATTTATCTTAATTTTCTATTTAAATTAACAAAATGTAAATTTCTGTCAAACTTAAGTCTTATAACGATTGGCTCTGCTGAGTAAAAAGCTTTGCTTGGGCTTTTTCAAGCAAAGCTTTTTACTTCAGTCAGCAGCCCCTTGTTAGATCAATTACTAAATACTTAAAATTCTAATTTTCCACTGTACTCCATAACTGAATTGCACTTAGGACACTTTAATTGGATCTGAGATAAACCTAAGCTAGACATAACATTATGAGAATCTCCAATTTTTACTTTATTCTTAGACAGGTTAAACTTTTCTCCACATTTAGGACATTTTACTAAATCTTTATTCGTGTTAGTTAATCTTTCATTAACCATATCTTGGATAACTCCCATTTTTACAACTTCTTCAATTGTAGTTGATGAATCTAAAATATTTTTATTTTCTAGTTCATCAATGATACTCTCTAATAATTTCCATTGAGTATCATCGCAGGACGACATTTTTATATTTACCAAACGGTATTCATTGTATGCTGCTATTTTTTTAAGTTTTTGAATTCCTCGAATTATTTTTAAAAAAAAACTACCTTTTTCAAAGTTATTTGATAAAAATGGTATGACACTCTGTTTCATATAAGAATTATTTGACTTTATGATAGACAATGGTTTGAAAAAACTTGATTCTGGAATATGACTATATCGTCGAAGAGCTGCCTCAAATACTTTTATACTCTCATCAAATTCTTTTGCAATGTCTGGAAGTAATTCAGGATCAAGACCAAAAGATGAAGGAGATATATGTAATAGCCTTACATTACGCTCTTGAATATTATCTATATTATTTTCACAAATTCCTTTATTTTCTGCCAAATAATTTACTCTTGAACTGATTTCAGCCATTGAGTTTATACTATAATCTAATGGCCTCTTAATCACTGGCAGAAAAAGACCCATTAAAATAAAAATTCCAGAAATAGTAATACAAATAAGGGTAATAAATGGTATTGTTATATCAAATATGTTGTATGTGATCAGTACCCCAATATTAAATATTATGATTGAAGTTAATAAAGTCCCTAACTTCGGTTGAAAATATATATTTTTTTTATTATAGTGAATTTCTGCTATAAGATCACCTTCCCTACCAGCGCCTGTATTAAACTGTTTTTGTAAGAATTTTTTGTCAAAATAAACACTTAATAAAAAAAAGAAAACACCTAAAAAATATATTAAAAAAAATAAAAAAAAGATCATGAATATTATAATAAATAAAGTTTTCATTTAACACCTCAATATTTAATAGCACAGATTCAAAAAACATATAATATATACAATATAACTATCGATCCCGAAATAGACAGCAATCTTTTGCTTTTAACCTACATTTCGCACGTAATAAATCAATAGGTTACAATTATTTTCATTCATAAATAGGGTAAATTAAGGCACTTTTTAGCATAATTTGACCTTTCATATGCTTGATTTTACCATATGAATACTGTAAGTTATTGATATTGTATAAAAACAATAAAATGAAAAATTAGATGTTTTTATGTGCGAAATGTAAATTTTAATCAATTGATTTATCACCAACTGAATAAATCTATTTTCCACCTCTAACATCTTAGCATTTATGCGTTGTGCGAAGCATTACGTATAAATGTCTGTTGGACATTGCCGTGTGACTTGCATCAGTTTATCTTATTTA
>JAHXIV010000091.1 GCA_025655455.1 gamma proteobacterium symbiont of Taylorina sp. | reverse complement strand
AGATTTGAGATCTCTCTATCGGGCTGAACCATGGATATGTGGATAAGACTACACTTAACTATGTTGTACAAAAAAACTTGACCACTTCAACCAGCTCCAGGTAATCCTTAAACAGATAAGGAATGCCCATCAATCTCCTGCCCACCAATAAAATCTGCTAATTTAACAACTGGACTATTTTCACAGCTTTGTTCTTGCTTTTGTTGTATCGAGAATTGTTTGATACGTTGCTCAATTGTCAATTTAGGGGTGTCTTATTTAGCAGACTGGATAGACTGGATTGTCCAGCTTGATTGCCTTAGCTTTGCTTGGCACACTCATATAGTTTTTATAAGAATAAAGGTTATCTACTAATCCTGAATCATATCGTTGTGATTTTAATTAAGTTTGTATTCCTGTTGTATTGACTTGATCTTGTGCAAATACTGCTACGGAAACTGATTGCTCATGAGTAAAGCCATCGCGATGTATTTTAATACGTTCTATTTCATGGAGTGTTTCAGCAGAAAAATAAGACTCTCCACAGTGGGAACAACTAACAATTGGTATATTTTCAATTATAATTAATTTTTTTCCTGAACCATAACTTCTAGTTACATAACGAATTCTTCCACTATTGTTACCACAAATATCACATATCATAAGAACCCCCTATAAAAACAGTTATAATAACTAATTTACTAGTGATGCTAATTTTTGCTACAACTGTTGCAATATCTCCAATAAGAGTGTTTCCCTGTATGAGATATTTCCATTCTGCTTGAATCTTATCCTTTTGCCTTTCAATAATTTTACCTGTAAATATCACATGTTCAACATCATAAATTGTTAACTCATCATCTGACACTTCTTCTTCTGCATGAGTTGTCATTATATACTGTTTAGATCGAACATATTCACGTACCCTCTCTAAAGTACCCTCATGCATATAAATTCATCTCTAACCTTATAACCCTTATTTAATATCACCTACTTATAATTTTAGAGTACGCTTATTAATTTTTCTTGTCAATTTAGGGGTCCTAAATAGTTTTAAAACAAGTTGACGTCTATATATGTCCTATATATCACCCATGTTTCAGGTAAATTCAGGCGACTTGATAAATAACAGGTTTAAATTCTGGTGATGGTATTGGCTTTGCATTTGCAATTGCAGATTCAAGCCAAATTTTTTTCGCTATTAAGACTTCTTCTAGAGCTTCATTTGGTGTGCTTCCAAATGCTGAACAACTTTTTAAATCTGGAATGTCAGCTATGTAACCTTCATCATTTTTACTATAGAAAATATTTATATGATAATCATTCATTATTAATCACTCATTTGAAGGTTATGTTTTTCTACCAAATTAAGGAATTGCTTTATTTGATACTGCTTTGCCTTTCCTTTAACATTTTGTATATTTAGTAGTTCTGGAATGGCTGGATGTATAAATATGTGGTGACTACCATTAACACGATCTAGTTTGAAGCCAAATAACTCAATACAAGTTACAATTTCAGGAAATCAAATATTATTCGAAGCTGTTAAAATTTTCTGTAAAAGTTACTTCTTCTTCATTTAGACTTTCTATTTTACTAATAACTAAAGAATACATCCTTAAAATATTTAAGTCAATTTAACATAAACCCCAAATTATGGATCTTATATTCTAGTTACAGAAAACAAGGTCACTGATGCTTACAATGATCCAGAGTTCTGCTTTGCCTTATACCGGCAATC
>JAHXIV010000063.1 GCA_025655455.1 gamma proteobacterium symbiont of Taylorina sp. | reverse complement strand
CATCTTTCCATTTTATCTGATCACAGCTATTTGGATTAACTTCAATATCTTTTAAAATTTTTCTACGGAAATTAAACTCATCTTCCCAACGCTTTTGCGCTTCATATTCCTGCTTCCACTGCCTCTTTAATTCAGGCTCATGACCTCCCCACCATAAACCTAATGGATCAATAATATTTAACGGATTACTACCAACATAAGCATAGGTATTCAAGCCACCGTACAACCCAATCGGATCAGATGTAATGTATCTACCCAATTCTGGATCATAATACCGGGAGTAGTTGTATTTACTGTAATTTATTTGTTCTGTTGTTAAACCAAACTCCTGCTGCAATATGTGAGTCTTTCTTAATTTTCTTCTCTTTTCTATCTAAAAAAGAGTAATAATAAATATTATATGTTTCACCAATAAGATACTTAGATTTTGTTCTCCCATAAATTAATGCATCATTCTCTGGAATATATTCAAAACCATAAGCACCTTTTAGGTGTGATATTTTTACTCTATTATTGGTATTTAAGTTTAATAGAAATGGCTCCCATTTATTCCAGCTTGTACACAGTAAATTATCACGTTTATCAATCCATAATGCTGGTCGGCAATCCTTTATACCTGTTGGGGTTGTTTTATTTTCAACAATATTGTATTCCCATAACTCTTTATCTTCACCAACAAAAATTATATCATTTTTTAATATTTGGATAACGGGCATTGCAATAGATTGTTTGATTCCATTAGGGAGTGTTATAGATAAAGGCTCTTTTGCAACCTTTCTGGCTTCATTTATATTGTTTACAGAGGCTACAAACAACCAGTTTTTATCATCAGAAGCTTTATCATAAAAGAACACTTTATTATGGTTTATTATATAATTAGATAGCCTACCTGTACGTAATAACCTAGATTGCATCGTATCAATAGAGTATTGTTTTATAATACAGCCGCCTGAAATTGGACATTCTCCAAATAATACCGTGTTATCATCTGATTTCACCAAATTGTCTATTGTGGACATTGTTTTACTTTTATAAATTGACAATGTTTTAAAATCAGAAGTATTAAAATTAATAGAATTTATACTTCCATCACCACTTGTATATATAAACCTTCCTTTAGCATTCACATATTTACCAGCATTACAGGCTGAAAAAAATAAAATAGGGGATAATAAAATAATAGTAAGGATCTTTTTCATGGATTGCATATACCACGTGCTTTCTTTAACTGTTCATATTCATCTCTGACTTTTTCAGCCCAATCTTGACAATTATTTCCAATTAAACAATATCTTCCTGGGTTGCCTACATTCTTAACAGCCTCACGCATCAAGGCATCATCATAGTTACCTTGCTTTTGTGGCCAATATCTTCCAAGCATATTTGGGGTATCTGCCCTTACCTTTCCACCATTATTATTATTAAAAAATCCAAGATTTCCACCTTTTGAATCTTCAAAAAACAATTGTTCATGTTTAAGTTCAGTATTTAATTTGTCAGAAAGTGGTGAGCGATTAGGGTTCCCATGATTTTGTCCTAAAGGACGTTTTGAAAAAAATGCTAATCCAAATGGATCTGTGAAGATTAATGGATTTCCATCAACATAGATATAAGTATTAATCCCCCCTGCCAATCCAATCGGATCAGATGTAATGTATCTGCCCAGACTGGGATCATAATACCGGAAGAAGTTGTAATACAAGCCACTTTCCTGGTCTTCATACTGCCCCGGCAAACGAATATTAAAAGTAATGCTGATGCCATCCCCATCGGGATCATCATTTATATTGGCCTTGCCAAACGGATCATATTCAGCATACCAGACTTCCACGCCATTTTCATCACTGAGACTATGGGGTGTACCCAAGTGGTCTGAATGGATATAGT
>JAHXIV010000100.1 GCA_025655455.1 gamma proteobacterium symbiont of Taylorina sp. | reverse complement strand
TAAGCATAGTTTGAATAATAGATTTGTCTTTCGTGGGTACTCAGAAGGTCAGTCTTGACTCACTACGGCGATAGCCGTTTAGTTCAACAGAATTAATTTAATTATCAGTGGTAAAAATATGTGTGAAGTTGTTGAAGTACAATTGGAATGGAAATATACACCAGATAACTATATTGAAGAGCCCATTCAAATTAATGATAAAGGTTTTGATCTATCAATTTATAATGGCGTTGCGACCGCAAAGATTGAACCATTATTCCACTCAGAAAATCCAGATATAAAAAAATATTTAACAAATTTAATAGAAAATAGATTTTTAACTGTCCAAGTTATGTCACATAAGGTTTTTACATTATGTAGGCCAAGTCGAAGTGATTTAACAAAAGATGGTGGTAAAAATGTATTTGTAGAATGTGAGCCTGCAAGAATTACTATAACCGGTATGCCATGCGATATTATTATTCAGGATAAGGATGGTAAAATAGTCTCAAGCACAAAGCATGAAAGGCTGGATAAACTAAAGTGGATTGCTGAGAAATTAGATAAATACCGAGCTATTGATAACACGCTTGATCATATATTTAAAAGTTATCAAATGGCGGTAAAAGACTCGGGGAATGTCTCACGTCAATTACTTTGTCCGATCTGACGACAATTACCTTGTCCGGTTGAGATTTAGTTTTTGTAGTCCTTTGGGTGATTAATAAATTCAGCCCTTAATAATTGGTATTCAATGACACATCCCATCTCTCCTTCATTTTTAAGTTGTAAAATCATCCAATTGGGTAGTCTAATCGTAACTAATTCACGTCTTAAATGATTAGCACACTTTTTTCTGCCACTGCCCATACGTTTTCCACCCTGCATTTTACCCTCCTAATATCTTGATTATCGTATAACACTAATCAAGTGTCTCTGGTCAACAAACCTATCCGAACACGATACAGATGATTAGTCGGTAGAAATTTTAGTTTTTTATGTGCTGTTTTTTTCTATAACTTTCCCCTCCAATTTCAATAATGGTTGCATGATGTATAATTCTATCAACAGCAGCCACAGTCATTAATGTATCAGGGAATATTTGATCCCACTGACTAAAAGGTTGATTAGACGTGATAATCAAACTACCACTTTCATAACGATGAGCAATAAATTCAAAGAGTACTTGAGTTTCTGAATCTGATTTTTTGACCTAACCAATATCATCAATAATAAGGACACGATATTTATCTAAGCGAGTCATATATTTCATCAAGTCCAAATCTTTTTTAGCAATTTGTAATTGTTGAACTAATGCAGTTGCAGACAACCATTTAGCACGAATACCTTTTTCGATCAGATGATAAGCCAGTGCCGCAGCAATATGTGATTTACCCACGCCAGAGGGGCCAAATAATAAAATATTATCTGCTTGTAATGCCCATTGATGATTGTCTTTTAGCTGTAATACTTGTTGTTGTGTTTGTTTTGGCAGATCATCAAAGTGAAGCGATGAGAATGTTTTACCCATGGGTAATTTTGCATCTCTTGTCCAGTTAGAGACTCTTGTTTGGAAACGTCTGGCTAATTCAACCTCACAGAGTTTTGATAGGAAATCACTATAGCTCCAAGTCTGTTCAATGGCTTGTTGATTAAACTCATCAAGATATTGATTAAAAGCAGCAAGATTTAAGGATTTAAGCATGAGATCTAATGACATGCGATTTCTCCTTCAGGCTGGCTTATTAATGGCTGTGATAATAACTGATCATAGATTGTAATATCATGCTGTATCGTTTCTAAGGTGAGTTCCTGACTCTGTTTTTGCAGATAAAGTGATCTGGATAGCTGGATAAGACGGCGAATTCGTCAATGTTTCTGGAAATCATGGCGAAAAGTCAGAACTAAAGTAACTAATCTTCTAAAA
>JAHXIV010000078.1 GCA_025655455.1 gamma proteobacterium symbiont of Taylorina sp. | reverse complement strand
TCCCGTTCTTTTTTATTTTTAGATCCTGTAAGATGTAGTTTTTGGAGTATTATTGCTGATATTCAAGCATGGTTACCGGAACTATACGATAAATCCGGTTTTTGCACATAAGGACAATCTTTAGAGCCTGTCCAGGTTGAGATTGTATTCAGTGAAACCCCGAAAATATTAGCCAGCTCTTTTCTATTTACTTCTATACCTTTCATATATTAACTCCTGGGAAATTGTATTGCGTTTATTTCGCTTATTTGCTCAACTCAATATACTTAATGCTAAACTGTTAAAGCTCTGAGGCATGACAACAACAGGAAGGGAAATGCACTCAGAAAATTTCATAATTAGAGAAACGTCGGGGTTCGAATTACCCGCACGAATTCAAACCTCCCAGGGGTCCCCTGCTCTTAGTTTTGGGGTGCGTAATTACCGCTCCCCTGATTTATTATAATGCAGTTTTGGTTACCCACTCAATACCATAAGCTAATTTTGAGTCAGGTTTACTTACTCTATAGGTACACGACCCATCAATAACAATGAATGGCTTATCAGATGCTATTGTAATCCCTGTGTCAATCCAACCATCTATCTCAGAATATGATTCAATGACACATTCCTCGTTTATTGCTATTCCAGATGAAACTTGAAGAATCCCCTTGTTCCCAATACTAAACGAATCACTTGTTGCGGCCTTTGTCTGTTTTTGTATTATGACTCCCATTATATTGCCTCCCCAGTTTTGCCTACCTTGGTAGGTTTCATAAATACCACATCAAAGTGATTACCACTTCTTAGTGCATTTTCATGATAGATCTCCTCGATTAATGGTAGGTTATTGAGTCGTGCCACCAACCATAAATTAAGTTTTGCCACAAGGTTATCCTCCGTCTTGTACTCTTTTAAAGTCATATTTTTTTGAATCAGTTCGTTGACAAAGCAGTGACGCAAAAATAATACTTTACGATATTTGCATTGAAGCCCGTATAGTCTAACCAGGCGATCCTCTTCATCAGTAAAATGCAGCTGATTATCTCCATTTAAAAACTTGGGAGGGATAAGCCTATACAGGTTTTTATCCTGAAGCTCTGGGTTATCGTCTGGTTGGTTTTTGCTTAAATCAGCAATAATTTTTTCTACTTTTTTGGTTATGGTCGGTACAATATTGTGCCGATCTGGTTTTGTTGGGTTATCCAAGCAGTGTTGAACTGATTCGTTCCAGCCGGCCTCAGCGGCAAGCAGTCTTTTTTTATCCTTGATTTTTGCACCATACCAATTTTGCCGCCCATCACCATTGTAACTGGCTGGCAATTTTGATAAGTGATTCAAATAATCCTGCCACTCTGGATGGTCGGATACCTTCTCAATTTCAATAACACCGCCATTATCAATAGTAGGCTTTTGTTTTGGTTTTAATTTAAATATTGTTTCATTAATATTCATTGATATATCCTCGGTGCTTATTAATTAACTCAGCCAGTAGCACCTTTAATGGCTGAATATGTAACCGCAAAATTGCGGTGAGTTATTTTTATACCCATTAATACGCTGTGCAATTGGGCTGTTTTTTAATTTCTTTCCAGTTACCTAAGGCGCAATAATGGCAAAGTCTTTTTTTCTCACCATTAATTAAGTCATAAACCTCTAATAACCCACCAGCTGTAAAATAATCTGCACCACAATTATTACAATGACCAAATAGTATTCTTTGTTTAGGTAATGATTGTTCTTGTGCTGTTCTGCCCATTATTTATTCCTGATTAATATATATGAGACCCATACCCTATGGTATTACTAGGAAGAGTGTGTTTTTTCCCCTTATTAACTACCATTCCAATGGGTTTCAGAGGCTTAATAAGTGTGTTTATTCCCTTTATTGCTAAAAAACAGCGTAACTGTTCAGCGTAATTAAAATTAAAAAAGATGGAAAAAAATACTTGACAGGTATTTTAGTTTACATTTGAAAAAATCACAGTATTTT
>JAHXIV010000035.1 GCA_025655455.1 gamma proteobacterium symbiont of Taylorina sp. | reverse complement strand
CAATGACACTTTATGGAACAAGAGATAAAAACAAGAAAAACACAGGAAAGTTGTGTCTAAAACTTGACAGGTTAATACATATCAGGAGCTTGTCCGAGAATAAGCCCCGCAGGGTCACGATATTTTAGAATAACATAAGTGAATGCTTATATTGATTAAATTTGAACCACTTATTGCTATTAATATCAAATATTGGTGCAATATTTCAGCTTATTCTCCCTATATTGTAGGACTTAAAGTTAAATTTTCAAATTTTGGCGGGATCAATCCCTTAAAAACAGCCTTTATCATTTTTTTCATATTATGCGTTGCACAGACCAATGAAAACTCCCCAGCCACTTTTTCTTTTCCCCGAACACTGAAACCCCTGAATCCCGTATTTTTGATTTGTCCAAATACGGGTTCAACTATTACTTTACGTTTGGTGTAGATTTGTTTTGAAGTTTCATCTTCCATTTTTTGATTCATCAATAATCGCAGCGGCTCTTTATCATCAGTGCTAATGGTACGAGCCGCCCCTTTAGTTGAACGACAGCAACGATCATTGAAAGTGCACTTTGTGCAAACGTCTGAGTCACCCTGGTATTTTCTTACTCCATCACTGCTTTCACTAATCATGATGAGTTTTTGTCCACCGGGACAATTGAAACTATTATCTGTCTCATTATATTCAAAATCAGATTTAACTACTTTACGATCACATGCTTCCAAAGTGGCTTTGTTTTTCTTTTCCTTTTTATGGGTTGCAATATAGGTATCAACACCACTGATCTGAACTACCTCTAAATTATCTCCAGATAGATAACCATTATCCATACTCAGTTTATCAGGCAATTGCCCTGTCGTTTTTTTAATGGCTTCTAATGCAGGTCCCAGTTCCTTTTTGTCATTAGCATTTTGACTGACATGTTGGCCAATAATCATTTGATTGTCTTCATCAACACTAATTTGAGGGTTATAATCATAACTATAGGCACCTTTTTTACCCATGATACGAGCATCCTTATCGGCAAAACTGATCTGTTTTTTATCCTCAATCGCTTTTCCTGGATTGAGTTCTTCTTCTCGCTTTTGAAGAGCCTCTTTTGCTTGTTGAATTTTTACCAGTCTATCTTGTTTAAATTTTAAATCATCACGAATTTCGTAACCTGTTTTATCCTGGTAAGTTTGATCTTCTTCTTTATCACAACGCTTTGCCTGCTCAACTAATGCTTCAATTTCTTGTGTGTGTCCTGTTCCTTTTCTTTTAATCGCCCATAACTCATCGCTTTGTGCTTTGAACTACTGGCTTTAAATTTTGAACCGTCCAGTGAAATATGACCTAATGATGCCAGTCCCAGAATCATAGCTAACAGGACGGTTTGTTTAAAGCAATCATGAAAAAAGTCAGCATTATCTTTTCTAAAATCACTTAATACCCGAAAATTTGGGCAATTCATCTGAGCAATAAACATGAAGGATAAATCTTCATTACATCGCCTTTCAATCTCACGGGAGCTGAATACACCACGGCTGTATGCGTAGATGAGTATGGATACTATTAGTTTGGGATGGTAAGCATTTTGCCCCTTATGACTATAGTGACTTTCCAGTTTGGTTGTATCTAATTGCTGAAATAGATCATGGTACAGGTAGCATTCGTGATCATTGGGTAGCAAATCAAAGACATTAGCTGGAAACAATAAGCTTTGATCATACTCTGCTGGATTGCTTTTGAAGGGAACGGACATTTTGCTGCTCTGTGTTATTTGCTTATGCAATTATAACATAAATGATTGAATAATATGGATTAAATGTACAACCCGGATGAGTATTTCATGTTATTTTACATCAGAAAAATATTAGAATTTTTATTCCCTATATTTTGGCTATTCTCGGACAGGCTCCTGATATGTATTAACCTGTCAAGTTTTAGACACAACTTTCCTGTGTTTTTCTTGTTTTTATCTCTTGTTCCATAAAGTGTCATTGAC
>JAHXIV010000068.1 GCA_025655455.1 gamma proteobacterium symbiont of Taylorina sp. | reverse complement strand
ACTATATCCATTCAGACCACTTGGGTACACCCCATAGTCTCAGTGATGAAAATGGCGTGGAAGTCTGGTATGCTGAATATGATCCGTTTGGTAAGGCCAATATAAATGATGATCCCGATGGGGATGGCATCAGCATTACTTTTAATATTCGTTTGCCGGGGCAGTATGAGGATTCGGAAAGTGGGTTGTTTTACAACTACTTTCGATACTATGACCCAACATTAGGACGTTACATCACAAGTGACCCGATTGGGCTTGAAGGTGGGCTGAATACCTATGCCTATGTTGAAAGTAATCCATTAAGGTATGTTGATTTATTTGGATTAACTGAGAAAGATATCCAAACTGGACTAGAGATTCTTAGAGAAAATTTTCCATATTTAAAAGTTCCAAATAAAGTTATTGTTGATAATTTATGGAAAATCCCAATCATAGCAACAGATCCAAGGGCTCATACTTCAAAATTTACAAAAAATATTACCCTTGATGATCAATTCTTAAAAAAATTAGATGATAGTACAGCGAATGGAATGCTTCATACTTTACTCCATGAACTTCTTCACCATAATCAAACATTTTTTGATTTGTGGACAACAGGGAAAGATCATTCAAGCTTTGATGATAATGCATTGGAGTTATTATTAAAAAATAATAACATAATTCATGATTTTCATAAAAGAAGAAAGTTAGAGTCTAGTAATTGTGATTAAGAATAAAAAAGAAAAAAATCTTATTATATTTATCTTAATGCTATTACCAATTATTTGGGTGTTATTTGTTAATTTATTACCAATTGATGGGCATGCTGTTAATTTTCTTATGCCTCTGTTGATTCCATTTGGAATAGTCGGGTGTTATAAAGGTTTTATAAACAGTAATGTTTTTTTTATTAGTGGAATGTATCTTTTTATAATGCTACTTTTTATATTATTTCTAATATCTTTTTTAATAAATACTTAGAGTTCCCGATAGGTGTAGCACCCAAAACTCCCATCGTACAATTTCCCAAATTATTCATCATACGATTTAGCTAAAATCACCCCATTTTCCCACACTCCCATCATAAGATAATTTCACCTGACCACACTAAAATCATACGTCCGACCAAACTGCATTATAAAACATTCTGAATTATTATCCGTCATTCCGCACCAATTTTCATGAATAATAAAAATCATAAGGTGAACCTAAGGCCTGAAGAATAACCTCATGTCTTTCTTTAAGATTAGCAGAACATGGCTAAGATACAACTGACAGGTACTGCCACAACCTGTTCGCCCTGAGCGATTGGAGCAAAAAATACGCTTGCCGATGGTTTGTCTTTTACCCTGATTAAGTTGTTTGTAAACAAAACCATGGGAAACAAATTAATTACCTTGATGGCATTGTGAGCAGATTGCAGACTCTGGTGATGAATCCAGGCTCAGGGTGAACTGGTGCAGTGATTCGATATTGGCAATGAATTTTTTCATGCCGGGATTTTAACAAATTCTGAGGCGAAAAAATTTGAGAAATAATTTTCGTGGCTTTTTAAAAAAACTCGCTTTGCCAGATTACCATTATAATGGGGAGAACATTGTTCGATAAGAAAAAAGTACAGAAATGGGTGATTGACGGGCTTTAAATTGGGAAATTACATCATCAGGAAAACAGAGTGTTCCAATCGAAGACTTACTGGTTTAAATACTTTCGCTCATTGTTAAAGTGTTGAATTAGTTGGAGGGGCTACCGAATATTTACTAACTTAATGACATTGGGTAGCGTCTTCTTTATCCTTGAACAGGCAACACAATTTGAACGTACAGCCAGGGACTTTTACACCGATCTGGCTCCTAAAGTGAGCAAACAAATTCGTTATCTGGTTGATAAGCTGGTGATTGAAGAACAGGCTCATTATGATTTATTTACAAGTTTGCTTAATGAGCCTGATGTCATAGAGCAAATTCAACAGGAAATTATGACACCTCCTGGTAATA
>JAHXIV010000076.1 GCA_025655455.1 gamma proteobacterium symbiont of Taylorina sp. | reverse complement strand
ATTTATTAATCACCCAAAGGACTACAAAAACTAAATCTCAACCGGACAAGGTAATTGTCGTCAGATCGGACAAAGTAATTGACGTGAGACAAACTATCACGATATTTATCTAAAAACCCTCCAAAACCATCCTATTATTTACAAATAAAGCCTATCATTTAAACTAGTAATAAAACTTGTTTTTCAGGTTTTTTGCTGTGATTCCAGAGAAATTAACACAGTTGTAGCTTAGGAGAAGGAATCATTTGAACTAAAAGTATGATTTTAAATCATTACTGGACTTAAAATTTAGAGTAAATAGAACCCTTTTGATTTGCGGATTAATCCGCAATTTTAGGTGGGATACATAATATTAAAAGATGTTGCTTTTGCTACAGGCCTTATTGAGCGATTATGTTTTTCTAGTTTTACAATTCCGTGAACAGCCATTTTCTTTAAAGTTCGGCTAAGGTTACTAACTTGACGACCGGATAGTTCAGATAGTACTTTTAAGCTTTCTGGTTTTTCCTTCTCAATCATCTTTAAAAGTCGAACGTTGTTTTCACTCAATAGCTCACCTATTGATTTTATTGAATGAAACCATATTTTAGGCTCGCTCTTTTTTGGTTTATAGCTTCCAGAAGCTATATTTAATATTCTTTTTTGAAATTCTTCTCTAGGCATGATACCTATTTTTAACATTGCCATTAGTTCACCTGTTTTATAATTCATCCATTATTTTATTTACTCGATCAAGGAAATCATTTAATAATTGCTTTGCATCCTTAAACTCATAAGCAGTTCCTTTATCTAAAGGGGAATCATGAGTATGATCATATTCAATAATTTGACCTTTATATCCTTTTTTTCGGTTTTTTGGCAAGTGAGCATTATCAAACCCCATAATTCTTTTACTGTAATTATTATGAAAAGTTAAATTATACCGGATACCATGAGGCCGTTCTTTTGTTGGCTCAATTTCCCATGCTTCTATTTTATACCAGTAGCCGTTCTCTTCAGTGTATTCCGTTCCGTTTAAATCCAACAGTACATCAAGGCCAATATCACGCAAAGTAGCTCCCTTTCTTATCTTCTGATGATAAGTATAGCAGTTCAACAATATCCTATCAAATTTAATCAATAACCAATCTCATTAAACGACCGTTTAATGAGACGTTAAAGTTGAGCTATAAAAACATCAAGTTTATTATGTTTCCTTGTCTTATATTGCCATCTCATATATTATAATCTCACAAACCCAGTTGGAAGGTGATAAGTGAGAAAAAGCATAGAAAAACAGCATGTATGTAAAATAGTTGGTTATGCGAGAGTTAGTACAGATGATCAAAGTCTAAATCTACAAATTGATTCCTTAATAAAAGCAGGGTGTAATAAAGAAAATATATACACAGATAAGGTGTCTGGAGCAAAATCTGAAAGACCAGGTTTAAATGCTTGTATTGAATCATTAGAAGAAGGAGATACTCTCTTAGTCTGGAGACTTGATAGATTGGGACGCTCAATGCCTCACCTTGTTTCTGTAGTTGAAGAGTTGAAAAGTAAAAGTATTGGCTTTCGATCAATCTGTGATGGAGCGATTGACACAACCACTGCATCAGGGGAATTGATCTTTAATGTTTTTTCCTCCCTGGCACAATTTGAAAGAAGGCTCATTCAAGAGCGAACCAAAGCAGGATTGGAAGCTGCACGTTCTAGGGGGAAAGTGGGTGGTAGAAGGGCAATGAAAGCTGATAATCCTAAAGTTGTAATGGCCAAAAAAATGCACCAGGACAAAAGTTTGTCAATTGATGAAATTTGTGAGTCATTGAAAATATCTAGAGCAACATTTTATAGATATCTTTCAGTGTGAGACCAAATACTATTACTAATACAAAACATGGATTTTATCCATTAATAGATGATTAAACGAAAACTAGTCAACAACTGGTTGAACAAAACCGCTTCGCGGTAGCTTTCATACCGAATTAAATTTCCCGAACCAATTTCTCCCT
>JAHXIV010000071.1 GCA_025655455.1 gamma proteobacterium symbiont of Taylorina sp. | reverse complement strand
CTAAGCCTTAAGACATTGCATTACTGCAATGACCCCGACAGGGACTTGCACCCTGCAAGATACACCAAGCTTTGCTCGGCGCGATAACGTTTTGCATAAGCTGCTTTAAAACCCAAAACGAAGTGGCGGGTTTTAAAGTCAGATTTAATGCGATTGTTAGCAATATTTTTACTTAAAATTATTTTTATAACTTATTCTTTAGTACTCTTTTTATTTTTACCAATTCCATGACTTCAGAAAAATTATCAACATTTGCCCACTCTTTATCTTTCTCAAGTTGTATTGCTAATTTATCAATAAACTCCATTTTTCGTTTATTTATAGTGTCTATAAATTCACTATCTGTCATCTTTTTTACCGCATTAATAAACGTACTTCCGTATATTTCTGCAATTAATCCAGTGATATAATAAAATAATAAAACCATAGGACTAGACAAGATCTTTTTAAACTGGTGGGCAGAATCAATTTTATCACTTAGTAGGTTAATAGATTTATTAATTTTTATAATTTCTTCATAATATTCATCTTTATTTTTTAGGTTTTTATAAATTGAGAACACTTTTTTTCTATCTATATCCTCAAAAGCAGATAAATATTCTTTAATTGGTAGTCTACTATCATATGATAACTCTGTTGATATAAAAAAATTATTAAGAGAAACTTCATTACCCTGAAAATATTTTGTTATATTATCAAGTTTAAATATGTCAAAAATTAATAAATGTTTATCCCATAGATCGGTATTTAATTCTGGACGAACCAAATTAGATTTAATTCCTAATGAACTACATATGTCCATTAAAAATCCCCAAGTATTTTGCTGTTCTGGATCTGGAAAAGCATTGTGCTGTTTTTGCCACATTTGACAAATTAAGGCATGGCCTTCAAAAGTCATATATGGAAGATTATTTGTTAAAATTGGGGAAAGTATTTCTTGTAAGAAATAATCTTTACTTTCATCAAATGAGTTAGATAAAATTGGTACAACCTTTTTCACTCTTACAAGTTCTATAAAATCTGATGGACTCATTTGATATGCTTTACGGAAGTCATCTTCAGAATTTATTCTCCTGTACTCTGGAGTAAAATCATTTAGATGAATGTAAATTTGATCAAAAAAAATACTTGTTGATAACAAATTTACACTCTGTGGAAAAATAACATTTGCTGAATGACTTTTTATTCTTTGTTCACAGCAGATTAAGTCATCATGCTCCCAGATCAGACTTGGCTTAACAAGTTCTCCAGCTTGGATAGGACCTGAATATGAGTTATATAAGTTATTCAGTTTGTTTTTTTTTGTTTTAAGATGATTACGAAATTTATTCATTAGCTGATCTATTTTTAATTATTACCTGTAAAAGAGTATTCTATATATTAGTTTTATTACTACTAAATTTTGATTTGCTAACGCCTTGCTTCATCTGAAAATAAAGCATAACGAAGTGGCGCTTTATTTTTCAGATGCAAGCGATTGTTATGTGTTTTTACTATCAATTGATATACAATGTATTACAAACAACACTAAAAGACAACAGGCAATCACCATGAAAACTGAAATGCTTACAACTCGTATTGACCATGATACTAAGCTTGCTTTTACCCAGATTTGTGAAGAAGTTGGTTTAAGCACATCCCAAGCCATTAAGTTATTTACTCGTGCCGTTATAAATTATGGTGGAATACCATTTGAGCTTAAAGCTAAACAGCCCAATTCTATAACAGCAATGGCAATTCAAGAACTTTCCCAAGGTAAAGGGCACAAGATTAATGATATAACAAGCCTTATTTCTGAATTAACAGAAGACAAAGTTAAAAATGTACATTCTTGATTACTCCACTCAATTTAAAAAAGACTTTAAAAAAGTAACAAAAATGACAATCCCAGATATTATAGAAGTTGGGAATGTAATTTCGACCCTTCAAAAAGGAGATCCTCTCGATGCTAAATATGTAGATCATCCTCTGTCTGGAAACTGGAATGGATTCCGAGATTGCCACATTAAACCTGATTTAATTCTAATCTACCGTACTCATGAAAACACATTGCAATTAGCTCGCATAGGTTCGCACAGTGATGTATTTTAGAATGGTGCCAGCACATAACGCCAAAATCATCGGGGCGTCTTTTTGCCTCCGATGAATTTTTTTGATACTAATTGAGCCTTCTCGCTTCATCACTCCGTCTCACGGTATGATGAAAAGGCTAATTTAAACAACGGAGAAGACTCAATGCAATT
>JAHXIV010000012.1 GCA_025655455.1 gamma proteobacterium symbiont of Taylorina sp. | reverse complement strand
AGCGAGTACAACCGAGGAACCGGATGCGAGAAAACCGCACGTCCGGGACTGTGCGGGGGGCGCTGGGTAACTGGTGTTCCTACCGTGAGAGACCTTAATACAGTGTTCCTCAAACCATAATGACAATTCATTTTCTTTGAGAACATCAGATGCTAAATTTTCAAATGCAATCGTAGCATCTACTTCTGTTGCATTAAGTTTAAAGCCATTAATTTCAAGAAACAAAGTACCAATAGTGAATGCTGTTCTTTTGTTTCCATCAACAAACGGATGGTTTTTTGCAATACCAAAGCTATAAGCAGCAGCAAGATTAAAAATTGAAACACTAGAGTCATAGCTAAATTTTTGCTTGGCTCTAGCAAGAGCAGAATCTAATAATGATTTGTCTCGAATTCCACTTCCACCACCATGTTCAGCTAAAAGCATGGAGTGTACGGATTCAACAATTTCATCAAGCACCCAGATAGGTTCTCTCATTTAGCTAGCTCATGGAGAGTGTTTCGATATCGCTTCATTATACCTTCAGCTGCTTCAATTTGGTTTTTGAAGTCATCCTGATAGGGTGTTAAAGTGAAGCCATCGGGGTTTTCTACAAGATATAAAGCATCTCCTTTTGATACTTTCATCTTGCTAAGTGCTTCTTTTGGAAGCAAAATACCCATAGAGTTCCCAATTGAGGTAACTTTTACTTTTAACATAACTAATGCCTTTCTGTTAGTACGAATGTTATTACATAGTATAGGGTAGTCTAACCAGAAAATCCAGCGGAGGCAAAAAGACGTCCCGCTGATTTTGGCGTTATAAAATACAATCAGCAGTATTACAAATTTCAACTTTTTCTTGAAGATAGTACTTTATTTTAGTACTATTAATAAATGAAGAAGAAAAGCCAGATTATTTTAAAAAAACTATTTACTCATCCTGTAAGTGCAAATGTAAAATGGTCTGAAATTGAAATGCTACTAGCTGAATTAGGTGCTGAAATATCGGAGCGAGAAGGTTCCCGTGTAGGTATTAAATTATTTGGAGATCGTAGAGTTTTCCACAGACTCCACCCTTCACCAAATACTGATAAAGGTGCTATAGCAAGTATTAGAGACTGGCTTAAAGTCAATGGAGTAAAACCATGATGAATTTAATCGAAATTGATAATGTAAAAGCATTTATTCAGTATGATCCAGATATTGATATGTTCCGTGGAGAATTTGTTGGGCTTAATGGAAGTGCTGATTTCTATGCAGACAATATTAAAACATTAAAAAAGGAAGCTGAAATTTCACTTAAGGTTTTTATGGAAATGTGTAAAGAAGAACAAGTTGAACCTCATAAAAAGTTCTCTGGAAAATTTAATGTACGGATCAAGCCAAAATTGCATGAGAAAATTGTAGCAACCTCTAAAGCACAAATGATTAGTTTAAATGAATTTATTAATGAAGCTATTGAAAGTAAATTAGCAAATGTATCTTGAAAAAATCAGTAAATTTTGTGGTAATTAATTATCAAAATTAGAAAAAGTATTTTATAACAATCGCGTCAATCTGAATTTTAACCCTACACTTCGTTTCGGGTTAAAATCAAATTACGCAAAACGTTATGTTGCATAAATTGCTTTCATACATTTAACCAAAGGTAAAAATAGTCTATTATTATGAAAATATACTTTGATGTTTGTTGTCTAAACCGACCTTATGATGATCAAAATCAAGATAGAATCCACATGGAGTCTGAAGCAATAATCACAATACTCAAACACATTGAATACTCAGATTGGGTGTTGCTCAATAGTGGTATAGTGAACTACGAGATAAACAATACCTCTGATATTGAAAGAAAAGAGAGATTGTTGACATTAGTTGATTCAGCTTCTGAATTTATCTCTATAAATGATGAAATACATGCTCGTGCTAAACAAATACAAGAATGTGGAATTAAAACATACGATTCATTACACATTGCATGTGCTGAAAATGCACATGCTGATGTGTTTTTAACAACCGATGATCGTTTAATAAAAGCAGTAAAAAGAAATTTTAATGATATAAAAATTGAAGTGGAAAACCCTCTACTTTGGCTATACAAGGTGGTTTAAATATGAATACTCAAACAATGACACAACAACAAATTAGAATGACAGGCATAAAAATACTGAGTCAATATATGGGTGTTACCGAAACAATACGCTTTTTACAGCAAACTGAAACTGGATATGGTGATTATACAAAAGAACGGGATAAGATCATTGGTGATCCATCCTTAGAAGATTTAGTAGCTGATATAAAAGCTAGCGGTTTAAACAAAAAAACATAACCCATATGAGCCTTTTCCTGTCAACAGGCAATAGGATATCACAAAGAAAAAAATAAGATTTTTTCTTTGTCGTTCTTTAACAATTTAATCGTT
>JAHXIV010000025.1 GCA_025655455.1 gamma proteobacterium symbiont of Taylorina sp. | reverse complement strand
TAAGTCAGTGCTGATGAAATAAAAAGCAACTGCTTTAAAACAAGAAGCCCGAATATCGGAAGGTATTCGGGCTTTTTTTTGTCTTGATTTTATTTTCCTTTTTTCTTTTTCTCCAGCGTGGTAATTCTACGTGGTGTTATCTTGACATTCTGATATAAAGGAACCATATTGTGTTATTAATAGTTAATAAACAGAAAGGGTTTCATTCATGAGTAGAATTTTTTTATTTCTTGCTACTAATATGGCTGTGATGGTTTTAGTCAGTATTGTTTTTCAAATCTTTGGTTTTCAAAGCATGCTGGCTGCTAATGGTGTTGATCTAAATCTTCAGGCTGTTATGGTCATGTCTCTGGTGGTTGGCTTTAGCGGCTCAATAATCTCTTTGTTTATGTCAAAGTCCATGGCTAAACGTTCGATGGGAGTTCGTATTATTGAACGACCAGAGAATAATGCAGAGCGCTGGCTGCAGGAAACGGTATACCGTCAGGCAGACAGAGCAGGTATTGGTCGTCCTGAAGTAGGAATTTTTGACTCTCCGCAAGCCAATGCTTTTGCTACAGGTGCTAATCGTAATGCAGCATTGGTTGCAGTGAGTACCGGACTGTTGAATCAGATGACTCAGGATGAAGTGGAAGCCGTTTTAGGTCATGAGATCAGTCATGTTTCAAATGGTGATATGATTACTATGGCTTTGATTCAGGGTGTTGTAAATACTTTTGTTATGTTTTTCTCAACGGTTATTGGACATCTGATTGATCGGATTGTTTTTAAAACTGAAAGGGGACATGGACCTGCTTATTATATTACGAGTATTATTGCTCAGATAGTCTTGTCAGTGTTAGCCAGCATTATTGTGATGTGGTTTTCACGACGACGTGAGTTTCGTGCTGATCAGGGGGGAGCTGAATTAGCCAGTCGTGAAAAAATGATTGCTTCTTTACGCCGTTTGCAACAGACACATGAACCGAAAGACTTACCTGATCAAATGGCTGCCTTTGGTATATCCGGTGGTGTTGGAGGGGGTTTAAAAGCACTTTTTCTGACTCATCCTCCTCTGGAACAGCGTATTACAGCCTTGCAAAATATGAGATAAACAGATCAGGTAGAACAGAGTTCAGAAAGATCAGCGTTCAGAAAAAAAGATGCAGAGACGATCTGTATTCGGGGGCATTTTGCTAATATTTTTTATAGCAAAGAAAGACAGGGTAACTTTTTATTTGCTCAGGGCTGTTTATGTTCGATAAAAGTAAAAAAAATTCCTGGTTATCTCATAGAATGGATAATTTGAGAATACACCTTTCCCGCCCGGATGCTTTAGTACAACTATCTTTTTTAGGACTTATCAGCGGTTTTATCAGTGGTATTATTATTGTTTTTTTCAGAGTTTTGGTGGAAACTTCTCAATCTCATATACTACAGGGAAGCTCTGAAAATTATGAAATTTTAACATATCAGGAAAGACTGCTTTTTCCCGTGCTTGGCAGTATTTTTATTGCATTGTTATTTCGTTATTTTTCCAGAGGTATTCAGGTATTAGGTGTTGCCCGTGTAATTGAAAGTATGGCTCTTTTTCAGGGTTATTTAACATTAAGAGACTTTTTTTTACAATTTTTTGGTGCGGCAATTGCCATTGTTTCCGGACACTCAGTAGGACGTGAAGGCCCCATTATTTTCCTTGGTGCCGCGTCGAGTAGTTTGATTGGCCAGTTTTTAAGATTGCCTAATAATAGCATCCGTACTCTTGTCGGTTGTGGTACTGCTGCTGGAATTGCTGCATCATTTGATACACCACTTGCCGGAGTTATTTTTGCACTTGAAGTGGTCATGATGGAATATACTGTGGTGAGCTTTTTGCCTATTATTCTTGCCACAGGAAGCGCAACCTGGATTTCTGTTTTTTTTCTTGGGCATGAACCTTCTTTATTAACTCATGAATTTTATCTGGAAACAGTATCCGATATACCGTTAGTCATATTATTAGGCTTTATTGTAGGTGTTTTTTCCGCCTTATTTATTCACCTGTTACAATTGGTCGCAACAAAAACAAGTCATTTAAACTTTTCTTTTAAGCTGATACTGGCTGGTTTTATTGTTGGTCTGATTGCCATGATAGAGCCTGGTGTTATGGGCGTAGGCTATGATTCATTGATACAGATTCTGGCAGGAAATGTGCTTTTAAATTCATTACTGTTGTTGATTCTATTTAAGTTGCTGGCAACAGTTGCTTGTCTGGGATTGGGTATTCCTGGAGGAGTGATCGGCCCGGCATTATTTCTGGGTGCTTGCCTGGGCGCCATCTTTGCGTTATTAGTACGTTTATTTTTTCCTGAAATGAATGCTGACATAGGATTTTATAGTTTATTGGGAATGGGGGCTGTAATGGGGGCGAGTTTGCAGGCACCTTTAGCAGC
>JAHXIV010000086.1 GCA_025655455.1 gamma proteobacterium symbiont of Taylorina sp. | reverse complement strand
TTGTATATTTTTTCCTTTTACTCATTTCTCAGTCTCCTGTTAAGTTGATCTTACTTAACTAGACTGTACAAATCCATTAGACCACATCAAACATCATTTTTTAAAAATATTTCATAATGTTCAAAATAGTAAATATGTCAATTACTCTTGGGGCAATTCTAAATATACAGATGAAGAAAAGTCATTTGTTGCACTTGAAAGAGATATTGAGCAGGTAACGGCTAGATTTCAATTGACATATAGTAATGCTTTATGTCTTAGAGCCAGGGTTTTTATAACACCCGAGAACACGGTCACAGACGAAGATGAAAAAAAATTAATTGTTTCAAATTGTTTACAGGAAATAAGAGATTATGGCTTATCTCCCATGTTTTCAAATCAACCACATTTAATTGATATAATTATTTATAAATTAAGAGTGATTTTGTTTGAGCTTGTAGATAATGCATTCAAACATGCTTTTGACACGGAGAAAGAAATTTTTCCAAGTCGTTATTTTGGTATATATGCACGAATACGTAAAAACGCGACAAATATAGATGGTGAAAAACTGTGGCAATTAGCAAAAAGTAGAGAAAACACTCATTGTCCAACTCTTAAGAATTTTAATGTTAGTAATAGCAGTGATTGGATTGATCTATTTTATTATGATCCAGGTCGCGGACTACTGGATGATCTTTCAACCTGGACAAAACTAGCATCCAAGAAATTAACAAATGATGAGCTGGCCGTTGATGATAAGAAGAAACAACATGCAATTGTAAACATATTAAATAAAGCATTAAATACAACTTCAAATCACCTACATAGAATCAGCAATCTAATATTTTCAGAGGCCGTTTCTCGTTATACCAGAAACTCTTTAACTATTCTTACAGGCTTACAACACATTGGTCTAGTGTTATCAAACAATCGTGATTTTGCAAGATTATCTGTTAATAGAGAATGGTCAGGATCTCCACATCCTTGGAAAAAAGTTACTGCCAGTGGAATGATTAATCTAAAAAAACGAGATAAATATTCCAAGTATCCTGATACAAAGGGAACAGCTTGGAATTTTTGTCTATTGTTACAGATTCATGGTTTAGAGTTATCTAGCGACTGGGTTTCACTTGACTTTAATGTCAGGAAATCTATTGATGGAACAATCACTAATACAGATGTTTTATTACATAAACTTTCCAATTGGGGGTGGATTGATGAACGTAATATGGGATGTAAATCAACAGAAATTTATATGCAAGAATGTATGGAAAAAGCAAATTTTCTATGGTTGCCAGGAGATGTAACAAAACAACATGTATCTAGATGGATTAGCAAAATATGTGGTGATATTGGTAAGCAAGCAGTAAATAGTATTAAAACATGGATAATAGCTGATATACCAGCATATCAAGCTGGCCCATTAGCCCAGATTATAAAGAATGTATATATTCATCGTCAAAATAAAATAAAAATTATTATTGTTAGTAATGATTGGCGTTGTATTTGTCTTAACGCTGGTCTCGAGTTTAATGGTAGGTTTAGTTTTCATCCGGAAGAAGCAACGATCTTCATTAACAATAATATAGAAAATCTTTTCAGCCTACTCCGATATATTGATTCCACTATTTTTTGGAAAGGTATACCCTTAGAACCAACTAAACCAGAGAATAACGATATTCCTTTTGTGTATGAAGCCGTGGACTGGGAGGGAGATGGTACTACAAAAGCCACTTTAAAAGGTTATCTTGATCTTCCTCAGGCTCTCATCGAGCCATATAGAGTTATAGCTTGTCAGCGTGCACTTATAAGAACTTGGTTTTTATTCTCACCAAATACAATTTGTATTGCTGCTGATAGGTTATTGGATGGATTATTACCTGAAGAATCAATTCAATTTGAATATGTAAAACTAGGAGACAAAACAAAAATAAAAACAATTGTCAGTAGTGTGCTCGTTACTGGCGGGACTGCTAATCGTAATCATCAGAAAAATAACGACAAGGTTATCCATCTATTTCATCATTTGCATGTAAAATTTACTGGGAATAAACCAGACTTTGTTAAAGAAATTGTAGTTATGAATTGGCTAAAAAAAGAACCGAAAATATTACCCTGTCCAATAGATAATCTATCGTATGAACGAATTCCAGGTACACCATTTATTGGTCGCGGCGGTCCAAAGGCAATACCAGTACGAAGGTTTGAACGACCAACACAAGAAATTGTTGCGTTTGATAATAAACTATCTTTATATGGTGAAACTCCTGAAGCTACCTATGATCATTTTTCTTTGCTTGGCATACTAAAATTAGGACATTGGCAATATGGTTCACATCATGACCTACTTACTTTAAATATAGGTAAAGCATATGCACTAGAAAGAAAGTATAGTTCCGGTAACCATGCTTGAATATCAGCAATAATACTCCAAAAACTACATCTTACAGGATCTAAAAATAAAAAAGAACGGGACAC
>JAHXIV010000104.1 GCA_025655455.1 gamma proteobacterium symbiont of Taylorina sp. | reverse complement strand
GTTGATCCCAAGACTATGGAAAGAAAAGTTTTCCAGCAACCCGCTTTTATCAGATTTGGAAACAGCAAGCAAGACTGTTTCTGTTTGACCGTTTACATTCTACAGCCTCAACGAGGCTGTAGAAAAACGCATTCTCAGCCAATAATTTTTTAGTTAGAAATTACATTAACTCAATTAAATTTTTGATTCAAGCAATAACCATATAAAATAAAATGAATTATACAAAAAGTAGGATGTTTTAATGAAATATGAGGTAAGTGGGTAGGATATGGCAAGGCTTATAGCCACTTTAACCTTCAATGTAGGCTGTGTCTGAGTTTTTCTATATTATGAACCAGACAATACATCTGCCATTGAGCATTAACTTTTTCTTGACCGCATAAGGTAAAGCGGTTCATGCCTTTATTGGTGGTAATATTGCCAAATACCGGTTCAATGGTTCCTAATCGTTTACTGTATTGTCGTCTACCTGAACTACTGTCTATTTTAACCTTCATTTTTTGACCATAACTGACTATTTCGGGTTGTTTATCCTTTAAAAATGAGACTTGGCGACCACATGATTTTGGAGTATGTTTCATGCATTTGGGGCGGATAGAACAATTCCTACAGTCCTTTAAATAACCCGCAAACGTAAAATAATAACGCCCCGTTATTTTTGCATTTCGACTCTTTAACCACATCAATTTACCCGCAGGACAACGACAGGTCATAGTTTTTTTATCTACATAAAAATCAGCTGGAACAAATAATCTGTCTTTGCCTTTGCTTCGTTTTAAACGCCTTTTTTCTTTCTCATCCTGATAAGTTTTACTCTCCTGAAATAAAGGGTTTCGACTTCTAAATCCTGTATCTGCAATGTAAACATCTAATCCTGTGGTGGCCATAAATTCAAGATTCTTCTCACTGTGAAAACCACTGTCTGCGGTGAATTTTGCTGTCTTAAAGGTGTCTTCTGTAGATAATTTCTCTAGCTGCTCTTTTAATTGCTTTACGGCAGGTTGTAAGGTCTGTTGCTCACCGACAGAGCCACAGGTTGTGGCTTGTAGGATTACCTGGTGTTTATCATCACTGGTAGCTATGCCATTATAGCCCTGGATAGTCCCTTTGCTGGTCGTCATTTTAGCACTATCAGGATCAGTGATATTACTTTTAACGGGTTTACCTCGACAACCAAGCTTTTCTTTATTGGTAGCTAGAAATTGTTTGATTTTATCGGCACTTTTATCCAGTTTTGATTTCTGTTTTAAGTCATGGTTGATTTCTTCTTCATTTAATCCATCTTGTGCCTGGTGGCGTGCCAGGATACGTTTACTGGCACGGCGTAGCTTGCTTTCTTTACGTTTTAGTTCTTCAAATGTACCACTCCATTCTTTGCTGGCATTGGAGGATATTTTACAGCCATCTATGGCAAACATCTGGCGACCAATTAAGCCTTCTTTATCACAAATCATCAGTACTTCTGTGAATAAGGGTTCTATTTGATCTTTCATGCTGGCAACAAAACTGGCAATACTCGTATAGTGAGGTTGAATATCCCCTGATAAACTCATAAAGGTGATATTGGTTTTACAGGCTCTGCTAATACGTCGGCTACTGATTAACCCTCTGGAATAGGCAAACAGAATGATTTTTAGCATCACCGAAGGTGGGTAGGCTGCAGCTCCCCCTGTATCATTTTTATACCAGCTATCAAACCCTGATAAATCCAGATGATTCTCAACAATATGAGCCAGAGCATATTCAAAAGTTCCAGGGAGAACCTGCTCTGCAAAATCAACGGGAATGAATTTATTTTGATAGGATAAATCTTCTTTGTAGTTAGCCATAATTGCTTACTCACTGTGAATAAGATCTATTAGATCATATATGGAGCATAGCTTCAAGCACTATTTTAGCTAATTTTTACTGGGATGAAAGCGGGTAAAAAAAAGAGCATTTTGGAGAAATTCTACAGCCTCAACGTTTGCATTAAGCCGCGCAAATCCTTAGTTTATTGAAAAAAACCATTGGTTAAGCGTCGGCTTGGATGCTTTGTTAGAGGGTAATAATTTACACTGCTGTTACCCAGACCAATGATTTATTTTATTGCATTTTTAAAAACTGATACTGATATTGATTGCTTAAGCCAAAATCAAAATTTAATTAGTGATATTTGGTAATGCAAAATTAAAATATTATTGCCTTGCTTTAATGCCATGAAACCAAAAAATCAATTTATGCTCTGAGCTTATTATTACCAATTAACTTTGTAAAATGCACCTATTACTATCTTAAAAAGATGATAGATTATGATCCTATAACCAGTTGTTGACTAGTTTTCGTTTAATTATGCCTCACTTTTTATTATTACTCAAGAATGCTTCTTGTAACTTGCAATTCCTTACTGGATAACACACAATTAAGCGCAATAAAAAGTTTATGGATAAAGCTTATGCAAAAATTACCGGATGATTTAAATCGAAATTTTACTCAAA
>JAHXIV010000060.1 GCA_025655455.1 gamma proteobacterium symbiont of Taylorina sp. | reverse complement strand
GAAAAAGGTAAAAGAAGTTACAAAATCATCATCTAATAATAAATTATCATTCAGTTTCCAGTAGGATTTACCAATATCAATTCCTCTATGATTTTCCAAGTTTATAACAATATAATTATGATCAGAACAAACACAGGGAAGATTGTCAAAAGATGTCACTGCATTTTTAATAAGAGAAGAAATATAAAATCTATCTAATCGAGTACCTATGAAATCATAATTGGAAGTTTTATTTCCAGCAGCACAATTACTTCGAGACCAAGTTACAGATTTCTTATCCGTGAATAAATATCTGAAACAGTCAGTCAATCCTATTTGTTTCATGATATTTTTAAAAGCTTTCGACCCGACAGTACCAAATGCCAAGTTGCCTCCAATTTTATCCAATTTTGGGTCCATGATAAAATTAAAATCGCCACCAAGAATAAGATTTTTAGCTCCACTTAAATATTGAGAGAAGTTACTCATAAAATCCAAACGTTCCGTCGAATTAGTCGGAAAATAAGCGTTTATAATTCTAAAGTTTGAATAGCCATCGACAGCAAAATCTAAACGAATAACTCTACCTAGAACATCAGCATGAAAGTTTTCGATACGAATATTGTCATTGAACAAGAAAATTGCTACACCACACGAGTCTGCTTTACCAAAGTTCCAAAGACATCTCCCATTCAAATGGAGGAAGTGTTCAATGTTTTTTGCTAAGCGTAAGCTATCTACATAAGTTTCTTGCAAAAGTAAAATGTCTATTTTATTTTCCAAAACAAAAGTTTTTACCAAGGCATGTTTACGCCTAGATCGAAATCCATTAATATTAATACTTGCTATTTTCAAAGCCATTGTGCAAATTAAGAAGTGATAATACCAAAGACCAATAAAATCTCCTTAAAACACAGACAGATGCGACGACTATCAACAGCCGACACCATATGGTACGATGCGGCTATTAACAGTACATCACAACTTCCGGTAGTCCAAAGCGACAAATCTACCAATTTACATGTATAATTAGAAATAAGTGTAGTAAAGCGACAGAAAAGATTGTTAGTAGGTATTTTATCGATGACATGTATATAGTAGCAAATATTGACCAAAACTGGTAGAGTGTGTATATGAGAAATCAGCGAGCGGAAAATCGTACGATAGAAGTGGAATGATATATTTTGAACAGGTAACCGGGTTATGTAAATGCTAGCAAATAAGAAGTATAAACTTAAATGAGGCAAAAACATGGGAACAAAAAAGAAGAAAACATTAATATACATGTATGTAAGACTTTCAATTTTGAAGAGACCATAATTGATTATATCAGATGAGCGAGTCATGCATGTAGATATGTGGTTTAGAAGCACGCGTAAATTAAGTGAGTTAAAAGGCTTTTGAACGAATTTAGTAACGAAATCAGTCATGTACATGAATATATATGAAGTAAATGTCAAATCCAGAGCGAGTCGCGTATGAAATAGAAATTGAGTATGGCCAGGCAATATAAAATCTACATATATATACAGTAATTCACAAAAATTAGTACAGGAAAATATACAAAATGTCGAGAAAAAGACATCCAGAGCCAGTGTGAAAAAAAATATATAATCCAGGCAATTACAATGACAAAAGCCTTATGATTGAAATCGTTGAGCAATGTCGCAGTCGGTAGATCGGTCCGGGTTCGTTTATCGAGGTTCTTGTGTGTACATCCGTAATCCATTAAAGAAAAATCCTTTATCCGTTCCGAGTCATAATGTGGTGTATGAGGAAAAAAACCTAGTCGTCACCCTGGCTCAGGATGTCTTCTACACACATAATAGGCGTGAAGGTGTTGAGAACGGGAACAGACAGTTGGGAGACTGTCCTGGATTTCGCCGTTTTATTCGGCGTTATCCAGGACAGTAATTCCTCGTCGTCTCTCCCCCTTTTCAACAGCCTACTATCGGCCTCCATTTCTTCAAATTCCGTCTCAACCGGTTGGTGTTCCGAGGACGGCCCCACCACCCCAGAACCCACAGACCCAGACGACTGGGTCGCAGAGACATCTACCGAACCCGTGGACTCAGTCTCACGGGACTCAGCAGTCGGCTCCACTGCAGGCACCGGGGCGGGAGGCCCACCCGAAACACCACCAGATACATTTTCAGGTTGCAATTTCTCAACAGTCGCAGGCGGTTCTGTTTCTTGGTTGTTCTCCATACTTCTGGCGTAAGTGAGATTCCGGGGGCACCGTACTCTAACATGCCCAACCTCCAAACATTTAAGGCACAAAGGTGGACGTCCATACATTGTTATGAGCGCCGATTGACCCGACGTAAATTTAATCATGTGTGGTACTCTCTGCCTGTGTACCTCATCCGTTTTCAATCTAACTTCCCGTACCCCATTAAACGCAAATACTTTTTCATGTGTGGAATGCATCATTCGCACATCCATCACTTCCCCATACTCGCATAACATGGCTTTTATCAGGGTGTTCGTATAGTAAAGCGGTAACCAATGAATTCTGATGTTAACAATTTGCTCGTCCATTTTCATTACGTCAAACGTTACTTTATTTGTCTTTATCTGGCCCAATTTATCTATTTTGTTCACGGTATCAGTGTTCGCAAGTAAAACTGAGAAGGTAGAGTCAAACTGACTTACCTTAAAAATCCCTGTAATATCATTCGGGTGAAGACCAGCCG
>JAHXIV010000024.1 GCA_025655455.1 gamma proteobacterium symbiont of Taylorina sp. | reverse complement strand
AACTCTGTATCACTTGCCCAATCTATTGGATAAATATCTTGCTTAACACAACGATGAAAAGAAGAATACTGCCAATCTTGCACCTTATCTATTAGATCGGGATCGGAGTCAAAAAACTCTGCTATTAATATCCACTCTGGTACAAATAATTGCCAATGCATTCAATTACAATGACTTAGGCTGTTTTGACTCCGACCCCTGAAGTTAGACATTGGTTTTCCCCATAGACATACGACTGGCGAATATCGCCTGTTTTTATTTGGAGTTTATTGTTTGAGGAATTTAAGAAATAGTGTACAATATTCAGGTGCTTGAGTGGGAGCAAGCAAACAGCTTTGGCTACTCTTAGTAAAGAGAAGGCTAAAGTTGGATTGGCGCACCAAATGATGCGCCTTTCACAAAAGGAGGAATTATGAGTGCTCTCATAGCAATACTCATAACCCTTGCGCTGATAGTCTGGACTTCTTCTGAAACGTAGCCAGTCTATTAACGTATCGAGTGGGGTAGTTGGATCTGCCTCACTCACCTTTCCAATATACGCCAAAATCATTATTTTTTCAATCCCACTTTTTCATTATTCATTTCTATTGATTAGCGGTTTTGAATCGAGCTGTTTATCCAGAAGATATGAATCTGCCTGGTTGGAATTTGCATCCACTTTCCGGGTTTTTAGAAAATTACTGGTCAGTTTAAGTTTAATGGGAACTGGCGAATTACTTTTGTGTTTGAGAATAACAATACAGATTTAGTTGATTATCAGGAGAAAGGGAAAGAAAATGACTATATATGATCCACCCCATCCAGGCAGTGTTTTACGTGAAGATGTTTTGCCGGAATTAAACCTGACTATTACTGAGATAACAAAACAGATCGGCGTTTCACGGGTTGCATTATCCAGAATCTTAAATGAACATACAGGGATCTCTCCCGAAATGGCCTTAAAAATAGAAAAATGGCTGGGTGTTGATAATGGCGGCAGAGTTGAATTGTAGGCTGGTATGTAACTGGATTATGATATTTAGCAGGCTAGATAGGCAAGAGCGGCTTAAACAACAGGCTTTTTATCTCCTTTTAATTTCAAATCCCAATTCAAACCATTTTGTTTTGCGTTTGTGCCATTCATTCAATTTCGATATTATTGGTTATTTTTGCCGAGCCAGTGCCCACCCTTCTACCAGTAATAAAACAAATACTTACGAGATTTTGACTCCGACCCCATTGATTCCTGATATCAAAAAGATAAGAGATAGTTTAAAAAAATAGCAGCATTTAATGGGGAATCCTGTCCCCATCCTGCCTGCTATGGCAAAATATAAATAATTTGTTTATCTCCATTTTCATAGACCACTTCAAAATCCGCAGTTCCATCTTTATTCTTATCACCGACAGCATTAAAATAAAGTTTCCCTGTGGTATTGCTGCTGCCTGAAGTAACACCATAGTCCATCATTGCCTTATAGCTCTTATCTGCAAAGACCAATGTTATAAACCCTTCAATATCAATGCTGACAGAATCAAAAATAGTATTGAATATACGCTTCAAACTATCCCAGTCAGCTGGTGTAGAATACAGGTATTGCCTGTACAAAATATTGTCCTGATAATATTGCTGGGCAACTTCAATCGTATTCACCAATTTTTCAGAAGGTAATATTATCAAACCTGTGCGGGTATCCGATTGATCACTGACAGGATAATAGCTAATTGAGGGTCTGGTACTGTACCAGATACTGCTTGAATTTTTCTTACTGGAAATTGCCACAAATCGTAATTCACCATATGCACCACGTTCAATATCAAAACCGGCACTATTGAGTAGTGTTGTGAGTTCATCCAACTGTTGCGGTTCAGCCAGTAAAATAACCTGCTGTCCGGAGTCTGTGACCATTTTTACCGTTCCATCGACAGTGACATAAATACCTGCTTTAGTCCCTTCTGGTGCCTGTGTCACTGCGACAGGTTTTAATTCAAAGGTCAGACTGCCAATTTTAATTTCCAGATTATCAGACGGAGTATTTTGTGATAGCGTTATCTGATTACTATCACCAACAATAGAAGGTGAATTCTGCAATTCAGTCAGAGTTTCATTCTCACTCAAATCAACAAGCGGCAAAATTGTTGTTAAAACAGGAGCAGGATCAGATGCTGGTTCAGGCACAGGTGCTGACGTAGGTGCTGGTGCTGGTGTTGGCGCAGGCGCTGGTTCGGGAGCTGGCTCAGGTGTTGGTTCAGGCTCAGAAGTTGGCTCAGGAGTTGGCTCAGGAGTTGATTCAGGCTCAGGGGTTGGCTCTGGTGTTGGTGTTGGTGTTGGTGTTGGTGGTGTGGATACAGATGCAGCAATACGGGTGATATTGCCGGCAGCATCATAGTAGTAATCAATTTTATCACCACTAGCATAAGTCACATTATTCAGGCGACCGATATTATCATAGCTATAAGTCATAGCATGAACATTAAAAACCACTAAACCCATCAATAGAAAACCGATTATCAAGGTGGATTTTAAGCATAAACAAGCAGTTTTCATTGGTTTTTCCCATAGACAGACGACAGGCAAATATCGCCTGTTGTTATTTGGAGTTTATTATTTGAAGAACTTAAGAAATAGTGTACAATATTCAGGTGCTTGAGTGATGGCAAGCAGAAGACTTTAGCTACTCTTAGTAAAGAGAAGGCTAAAGTTGGATTGGCGCACCAATTGATGCGCCTTTCACAAAAGGAGGTATTATGAGAGCTACCACAGCTACACTCATAATCCTTACATTGATAGTCTGGACTTCTTCTGAAACGTAGCCAGTCTATTAATGTATCGAGTGAGGTAGTTGCATCTACCTCACTCACCTTTCCAATATACGCCAAAATCATTATTTTTTCAATCCTGTTGTTTTACACAATCAGTAGGGCGGAATAGCGGAGC
>JAHXIV010000032.1 GCA_025655455.1 gamma proteobacterium symbiont of Taylorina sp. | reverse complement strand
GCTCCGCTATTCCGCCCTACTGATTGTGTAAAACAACAGGATTGAAAAAATAATGATTTTGGCGTATATTGGAAAGGTGAGTGAGGTAGATCCAACTACCCCACTCAATACGTTAATAGACTGGATTGCTCCAGACTATTAACGCAAGGGTTATGAGTGTAGCTATGAGAGCTCTCATAATACCTCCTTGGTTGATGGGCGCATCAATTGGTGCGCCAATCCAACTTTAGCCTTCTCTTTACTAAGAGTAGCCAAAGCTGTTTGCCTGCTCCCACTCAGGCACCTGAATATTGTACACTATTTCTTAAATTCCTCAAATAATAAACTCCAAATAACAACAGGCGATATTTGCCTGTCGTCTGTCTATGGGAAAAACCAATGAAAACTGCTTGTTTATGCTTAAAATCCACCTTGATAATCGGTTTTCTATTGATGGGTTTAGTGGTTTTTAATGTTCATGCTATGACTTATAGCTATGATAATATCGGTCGCCTGAATAATGTGACTTATGCTAGTGGTGATAAAATTGGCAGTCTGACCTTTGAATTAAAACCTGTCGAAGTGACACAGGCACCAGAAGGGACTAAAGCAGGTATTTATGTCACTGTCGATGGAACGGTAAAAATGGTCACAGACTCTGGACAGCAGGTTATTTTACTGGCTGAACCGCAACAGTTGGATGAACTCACAACACTACTCAATAGTGCCGGTTTTGATATTGAACGTGGTGCATATGGTGAATTACGATTTGTGGCAATTTCCAGTTAAAGAAGTGCAAGTAGTATCTGGTATAGCACCAGAGCATCTTTTGTTAGTTCTCCTGTAGATGATAAATCAGATATTAGAACAGGTCTGATAACCTTGTCTTCTGAGCAATTAGAAAATACTTTTACTGTGGCTCAACAATATGAGCAGGAAAGTATTTTATACAGGCAGTATCTGTATTCTACTCCAGCTGACTGGGATAGTCTAAAGAGCACATTAAGCACTGTTTTTGATTCTGTCAGTATTGATATTGAAGGGGTTATCACATTAGTCCTTGGAAATCAGACTTATAAAGCACTGATGGACTCTGCTGTTATCTCAGGATTTAAGAATACAAAAAATTCTTTATATTTTAATACGGTAGGTGATAAAAATAATGATGGAACTAAAGATTTTGAAGTAGTCTTCCCTGATGGCGACAAACAAATTATTTATCTTTTGCCTTAGCGGGCAGGGTGGGACAGAATCAAAGGGGTCGGAGTCAAAACAGCATAAGTCATTGTAATAAAATAGATTGCTAATTATTTGTACCGGAGTCAACCCGAAGCTTCACCCCGTCCCCTTAGTTATTTAGTCTGTTTTACAATGAGAATAATTGCTGCAAAAATTCATCACCTGTTGGGTAATCAAGAATCCAATCACCAATTTGTTCAAGCTTTGTTGTTGATTGGATTTTTTGTATGACTGGAAATGACTTTTTATAAACTGCATCACCATATCGCTTTGCAATCAGGCGGTAAAGTAATAATTTTTCATTCTCAAGCCCTTGTTCAAGCCCTTGTTCAAGCCCTTGTTCAAGCCCTTGTTCATGTCCTTGTGCCAAGGCCTGTTGAGACCATTCTTTTTGCCATTGAGAAACTCTTTCTGCTAACATAATCCTAATCTCCGTTAAATCATTAATACTTTGCAAAGGTTGATCTATCTCTTTTTCAGAGAGTAATACCCGCTTTATCCAAATAACAAAACTTCGTCGAATGCTCTCTTGTTCAGGTGACTTAAGCCATTCTATAAGATGGTTAATAACCCGGTTAATTTCTTCAGGACTTTTTGCATTTTCTAGTCTAAATATTGCTGCAACAAGATTCTGAAGGGACTCTAATTCACTGAGTTTGTAATTTCCTTCATCTAATAACAAATATTCAAATGAGGGTTTGTATCGTTCCAAACCACCGGGTAAATTTATGATCAAATCACTCAATTGAGTAGCACTATTCCAACGTTTTGAGCCGTTATACAAAACGACTGGAAAGATCGGGGGTAATAACTCTTTATTATCGATTTGTTTTGTCTTAATTAAGTCCTGGTAAAGTAATAAGGTGTATAATGGAACACGTACCGCCATATAAGGATCGATGGAGGACTGGAATTCAATCAGTAAATACACATAAACCCATTTATGCTGATGTTGAACGCGCCAGATAATATCATCTTCACGCTCTCGTAAATCATCGCTTATAAAACTGGTGGGTACTTTTTCCAATGTACTAAAATCTAGTTTTTTTACCCAGGGTTCATGCACAAAGCCTTGCAGCAAATCAATAACAATTTGCGGTTCAGAAAAAAGTAATTTATAAGAATGGTCATGAGCCTTATGCATAATTTCCATTTTAGCATAAATATTGAATGTATCAGTGTTACATCCTAATTTATTTAAATCATCAGGGTTCAGAGCAAAAATATCCTAAGTTATTGTCATTAAATACATTGACAATGATATGTAGTGGAGTGGATTTTAGCTAAATGAATTGGTAATGATATGTACCGAGTGAGACTGTGAAACTGATAGATAATGATGAAATTGTATAACATTTGTGCCACATTAAGATTGTAAACTTATTGGAGGCTATAATGATACAAAATTCAACGATTCATGCTCGAATTAATTCAAGACCTGTAAGGCGGATATGAAACCGTAGGTTGGATAAGCGAAGCGTAATCCGACGTTTACCGTAATCCGATATTTACCATAATTTAACGTATCGTAAACATTGCTGTAATGTATTATCCAACATTTGATATGCTTGATGTATGTGCTGTTGTCTGATGCTTGTATTATTTTGATATTTGGTTTCGTGCGTGTGGCTTGATGGCGGAAAACGCTGTGCTCGGTGTGCCCCTCTTGTTGGGTAATTCCGCCCTACGCATAAATTTAATTTTGTGCACAATTTTGAGGTTGGGATGGTAATATATAAATTTATGCGGATGATGGATTTATTGTAT
>JAHXIV010000096.1 GCA_025655455.1 gamma proteobacterium symbiont of Taylorina sp. | reverse complement strand
GTGTCCCGTTCTTTTTTATTTTTAGATCCTGTAAGATGTAGTTTTTGGAGTATTATTGCTGATATTCAAGCATGGTTACCGGAACTATACAGTCTTTGTGCTACTGTTTCAGTTAACCAACGGATACGTTTTTTTGGTTCCTTCAATAGTTTAATATAAGGGGGATCACATTTAACCTCCCATTCTTTGTGTGCTTTATTTAATACGGCTCTAAGTTTCTGAAGTATGCGATTAACAGTTGCATTCTTAACGCCCTCATTCAAACGCTTTTGAATAATTTCATCAACATGCATTCGCCTGATTTCGTCCAGATACATATGTCCAAAAAAAGGATCAAGGTATTTGAAAATACTAATTTCATTTACTTTGTCTTTATTTTGGGTTTCACTTCTAAATTTCAAAACAGCTTCTTTCCAAAGTAGACGTGGCTTTTCACCTAAATGAAAAATTCGCCATAAATCAGATTTTAGCTTTGCTTCGTATTCAGAGGCTTGTTGTCTGTCTCCAGTCCGAGTAGAGCGTTGTATTCTTTTTCCATCTGGTGCCATGAATTCAACCCACCAGATAGTGTTTCGTTTGTATATTGACATAAGGATTCATCTCCCATTTTGTCAACAACTTGCACAACACTCTCAGGATTAGAATATTGTTTTCTAAGAAATTGTGCAAGGTCTTGTTTAATAAATACCCATTTACGACCAATTTTAGAAGCTGGAATTTTATTGGATTTAGCCAATCTCCTGACAGTTTCAGGATTACATTGTAAAAATTCACTGGCTTGAATAAGTGTCAATGTTGTAATTTCATCACTCATTAGATAAATCCTGCCATGGAATATTAAAGCGTTTAGATTTTTCTTTTGCCTTAGTGATTAAATAAGTCTTTAAATCATCATCTCTATAAGTGGCGTGATAATTTTTTGCTTCATGTAAATATTCCATGATAGCTTCACTCACATCTGTAATTCCCTCACGCGCCATAAATGAACTAAATACAGCCAGACCATTAATAAATAAATACTGATCACTAGGAAGCCTTTTTTTACTCACTCGTTTAAGTGTTTCAGTTGAATCAAATAAACATGCTCGACTTATTTCTTCCCATGCAGGATGAACAGGCCAACGAGATGAATTACTATCTTGAATGTTTGGGATAATAAGCTGTAACCATTGGGTTGTTGCATAATTCCAGAGAATTTCCTGACGATCTAAATAATCTTGAATATGTAAAATTCCTACACTTTGTAAAAACTCTCTTCTAAATTGAAATTCAACCCTCCACACATCAGATATCCCATCCCATTTTTTTGCTTTCCAAAGTTCAAGAAGATAATCTTTACGAGAAGTTTTAATTTCGAGCAGTTTATTATAGATACGCCCAACAACTTGACCTTTCCCAATAGAAAAACCAGAATGTTTGTTGTTGATCCAATAGGAGTTAATCAGATGTGCTTTTGAACGCCAATTTTTATTATTAAAATGCTGAAAAGAAAATTCATTTAAAGCAGAAAAGTCTAAGCAAATGTCTAAACGACTGATAGTTGGTTTTTTATCTAATTTGCCTATATGTTCAACAATAAATGTTAGTTTATCAATGATGCTTTTTAATGAATTAAAAGTCAGTAATTCACTTCTAATCTGAGCATATGCCAAAGGCATATTCTTGGCAGTTCGAGAGGAAATTTCTATACGAAACCAGTTATCTTCTAAAACAAAGGCAAACTTGCCGGAACCTTTGGCTTTAACTTCAAAATGATGGTCAAAAATACGGAAAACTGATTCTGATTTTGAAATGGAGGTTTTATCCTGAGCAATGTCTTTAAGCTCTTGCAACCTTTTTTCTGACTTGTCGGATAATATTCCTTTAAAAGATAGATATAAGCTGTCAATAGCACTTCGTAAAGGAAAAATATACTGGTTTTTATTGTTATTGTATTTATAGGGTGCTGTGTTACAGGATGAGGCACCCTGTGAAGTATCAATATTGTGGTGTGTTTGATGCTCCTTCGGGCTACATCGCCCTGAAGGGGCAACAAAAACACCACACTCATTATCTAATTGAACTTTTGTATCTAATGACATAAATATTCTCCTAATAAAATTAACAAATAATTTTGTTAGGAAGAATTCTGATACTTATTGAAATATGATTCCAAGGACAAACTTATATCATTTGATCCCTTGACTTTTACAAAACTTATCAAATATTTCTCTAAAATACTCAATGTCCTCTAGATCATCTAAGGCTCCAATCTTATCTGCGAAGGATTTATGAATTTTATATGGCAATGGTATGGCTCCATCAATAAGTCCTACTGAATAAACAAAACTGACATAAAAATAAGGTAATTCACAGATCTGATTTTTGTTGTTACTTAAAAAAGGTTTATTCCTTTCTATCAAACATTTCTGAAAGACTTCTGTTTTTATTTCAAGATCAAGCTTATTAATATATTCATCAATTTTTGAAACTTTTAAAATATTTGGATCAATAGATACGGCTTTTGCTATATTTTCATATTTATCATCCTCTAGAGCTTCTTGAAGAAGAATTGTGATTGATTTTTTGTTATCAATTACAGAAAGAGAATCAAAAAACCTACAAATTATTGCAGATAAAGGGTACTCAATTTCTTTGTCAAATTTATGATTTGGTTCTAGATCCGAAAATAATTTATCATTTAATAAATCTATGTCGTCATTAAACTCAGTATACAAATTAGAAAAAGTTGTGTTTATCTCTTTCTTTGATAGTTTTTTTTGAGGGAATACCTTCGGGAAGTGGGTAGTAGAAAATTTTAAACAATATTGGAAAAATTCATCATAAATTTTGTTTGGTTCAAGATATAACTCATAATATTGAAAGTTTTCATTGGAAAGAAATGATGAAATTATATCCCTATTAAAAGTTTCGGTTTTTTTATCCTCTGCTAATTGTATTAATAATTCCTTAATATCTTTTGAGTATTGTTTAAAAAAATTTATTAAATGCTTACGGATAAGCCAATTATTATCTTTCACAACGAATTAAGAGTTTTTATGTCATACCTGACATAAAAACTTAGTTGGACTGAATGCGGGAATAGCCTGATAATATTTATATGGAATTTT
>JAHXIV010000058.1 GCA_025655455.1 gamma proteobacterium symbiont of Taylorina sp. | reverse complement strand
ACTAAAATTTTCTTATTTTTTATAAGGTTATCTATTTATAGGTATGGTTTAAGATTGTGTCTCAATTTACTATTAGCAGATAATATATGTTAGATTCCAATAAGGAAATAAAATGAAACCAGTAACTGCTACCTTCACAATGTGTTACTCAATACACAAAGATGGGTGGACTGAAACACTAGAAGGATTAAGGTTTCTAGTTAAACAAATTGAAGAACTTGAAAAAGGAAACAATAATATAAATTGCATTTACCTTCTTAGAATTGTTTTTATTTCGTCGAGCTACCTCGTCGAACAAGTTTTCACACAATCTATTGAAAATTACTGCACCCAGATATTAAGTAATGAGTCAAACGAAACTTCAAACAAACTAACAGCGAGACTAATGACTGACTGGAAGGAAAACAACAGCATAAGAAAAGTGGGAATAAGTAGAGCAATTAAAGAATGGCCGGAAATATTAACTGGTAAAAAACTAGATTTATCTTGTGGCTCTTTACAAGCCATGAGAATTATAACAAAAAAAAGAAATGATATTATACATAAATTAAACGACTTTACTAATTACTCGCAACCATACGAAATTGCAAAAAGTGTCCTTTATACATCCGTTGAAGCATGTAAAGAAATTGAAAAACATTTTTTCCCTGAGAGTGAATTTTCTTATCAAGAATGGGTCGACACTTATCCAATAGAACAAGCCGAACATATAAGGCAAAACACAATCTAACAAGAGCATTCACATGGAAAACCTTGTCGTCGCACCTATTCAAAATTCTGAGTTTTGTTTGGCCTTTCGTGCCAAAAACAAGTCTCTGGAACGACAAGCTTTCCAGTGATGCAGACGTTAGCTTTTTAGTTCATAAATTAACTAAATGTATTTATAAGTAGACAAAAGAACGTAAATTTAATATAATCTTGAGCCGATTTTGATTCAATAACTGTTTAGCTGCCTTTGCCGTGGCTAAATCTAATTAAATAGGCCTTCTTTTAGGTCATAAACAAATTATTAAAATAATTTTAAGGTATGAGTAATGGCAAAGTCTGAAACAAGTATTGTTCAACAACACGCACATGAGTCCCAAAGAGAATATACAAGAAATAATTGGGCATTACAAAACGGACAAAGTAGTTCTGCTTGTACTAAACACAGTCAAACTACATATTTCAATATCGATGATGAACTTGAATGGCTTCGTGCATCCCAAAAAAATAGACAAGAATAATCTAATAATTTGTAATAGTTCTTTTGGCTCTAATTCAAAAGTCCTATCTTTATAGAGTTTCTCTAAAATAAATATAGTTAATGCAGGATGTAAATATGCCAATAATCGGCGAAATATCAGAACGTGAATCTACACTTTTTGATGGATATAATAAATTAGAAGAAGTTCTTAAATTAAGTCAACTTGTAACGTATGTCTTCGAAAAATCAGTACTTAACGAGATACGATATTTTGCTAGAGCATATGTAGATGTTAGGTTATCAACTAATGAAAAAGATAGGGAATCTGCCTTTGGTAGAGCAGAAGCAGCTCTTTCCGCAGCTTTTACTGATGTGTTAGATGCATTAGTAAATCATATAAAAGTTGTTGTTAGGGATATACGTGCAAAATTTATCCAATCTACTATATCTGATCACCTTGCTGACTTAGGTTATGAAAATGCACTGCTTGCACTAAAAAAAGCAGATAATATGATTCTCCAGTCCAGAGCCAACAGAAATGATAGATTTAAAAACTATGTTTCTTTTTCAAACGCTACAGAATTTAAACATATAGTTGATTTTTCATTTAATCTAACAGAACTTGAACGAAGATGTGAACTAGATAAATCCTCATCTACTCGTAAATTAGAACTTCAACGCCTTCGTTGGGTGCGTGAAGCCCTTAGTAACACTACTCAAGATCCTAAAAAATGTCTATTTAAATTATTTGTACAACCTAAATATTCTGCAAAAACTGGCAGTCAAGTCGGTGTAGAAGCTCTTATTCGTCTGTTTAGGCCAAACACTGAGTTTCCTATGACTCCTAACATTTTTTTAGATGATGCTCATCGAGCTAATCTTGGACATGAAATTGGATTATGGGTTCTAAATGAAGCTATAAAAATCCTTTGTGATTGGAAAAATGACGGAGTGTTACCAACAGAATTCGATTTTGCAATTAATTTATCTCCATCACTTGCTGGTAATGATGTTTTCAATCAGATATTTAGAGAAAAGGCTAGAGATAATGGGTTAGTCCAACATATTTCAATTGAGATTACAGAAGATTGGATTAGTGATGCAGAAGAACATAAAAGTGTTTCACATTCTGTAAGCACCTTACCCGAAGAAACGAGAATAGCAATTGATGACTTTGGAACAGGAACCACAAAAATCGAATATCTAGCCATAATTTCAGGTCTAACTTCTTTGAAAATTGACAAGAGTTTAGTTGATGGACTGCTGACTCGAAATAAAAAACGAGCTAGAGCATTAATAACAGGCATTATAGCCTTAGCTAAAGAAAACAATCTTAAAGTTGTTGCAGAGGGGATTGAAGTTGAGTCTCAAAAAGATACCTTAGTAAGCTTGGGAATCGATGAGTTACAAGGCTTTCTTCTTTCCCGACCTATTCAGGCAGATATTTTTAAGTTACAACATTTATCTCCTGAATTGGCTACCTCTATCGATTAATCAACTTTTTCAAATTACTACTAGTAAATCCCTCTTAAACTTTCCCCCCTGAAGCTAAGTTAAAAATTGCCTTATTTTATGTTTTGACTAAGGTCTTATAATAATGGCTACTTAAAATAACCTAAGTAAAAAGCTAACAAAAGCATAAACTCTGAATTTTAAACCTCCACTTCGTTCTGGTTTAAAATCAGGTTATGCAAACGTTAGATGCTAAATCAAAATAATGAGAAATATTCATGGATATTAGTCCTCTTATAAGCCAAGTCTACAGCATATTATGGTATTTAATACCCTTAGCCATACTTGCAGGAATTTTAAAATCTCCTTGGTTTAAAGGAGTAATTGGAGAGTTTCAGGTAAATTTGATTTTAAAATTTTTTCTTCCAAAGAAAGACTACTATTTAATTAAAAATGTTACTTTACCAACAGAAGATGGTACAACTCAAATAGACCACATACTTGTCTCAAAGTTTGGCATTTTTGTTATTGAAA
>JAHXIV010000008.1 GCA_025655455.1 gamma proteobacterium symbiont of Taylorina sp. | reverse complement strand
CTCTTTGCCCGGCTTGTTCAGTTTCTTTTCGCTTAAAATTAGTTTCAGTTTTTTTGTGATTATGCTAATGTTCATTTTGAAGTCTTTTTTTGAAAAAATATTGTGTGGTAACAACTATTTGATCATGAAAATGGCTTCAAATCAAGCTCTAAAGATCCTCCCTATGAAGAACGAATAGAAAGTGAACGTAATGAATATTGATGAAGAACAATTGAAACAATGGCGGCATGAACTTCATGCTATTCCGGAAATTGCTTTTCAGGAAGAAAAAACAGCATTATTTGTGGAGCAGAAACTGAAATCGTTTGGTTTGAAAGTTTATCCAAGGATGGCTGGAACTGGTGTAATTGCTTCACTTAAAGCAGGAATAAGCAACAAATCTCTTGCTTTGCGGGCTGATCTGGATGCCTTGCCCATCATTGAAAAAAATAATATGGATTATTGTTCTACACATAGCGGGATGATGCATGCCTGTGGTCATGATGGTCATACTACGATGCTTTTAGGAGCAGCCCAATATTTATCAAAGCATGCTGATTTTGATGGCATCATCTATTTTGTTTTCCAACCTGCAGAAGAAAATGAGGGAGGAGGACGAAAACTGGTTGAAGAAGGCTTTTTTGATCAATTTTCTATTGATGCTATTTACGGGATGCATAACTGGCCAGGTCTTGAAGTTGGAAAATTTGCAATTCGCAGTGGTGCCATCATGGCTGCTTATGATATTTTTGATATCACCATTTATGGAAAAGGAGGGCATGCAGCTGCACCTCATAAAACTATTGATCCAATTATTATTGCTGGTTATGTGATGACTGCATTACAAACAATCAGCAGTCGCTGTGTGAATCCTCTGGATTCCGTGGTACTTTCTATTACCCGCATTCAGGCAGGTGACAGTTATAATATTATCCCTGAAACAGCTCATCTTTGCGGGACGGTACGAAGTTTAAACCATCAGGTGCAGGATAAGACGATTGCACAAATAAAACAACTGGTTGATTTTACCTGTAAGGCTCATGGTGCCACAGCTGAAGTGAACTATCAAAAGCGTTATCCATGCACTATTAATACAGAGATAGAAACTATACATGCTTTTCGGGCTGCCGCTGATATTGTGGGTGAAGAAAATATTCTTTGTCACAATCCCCCCAGTATGGGATCTGAAGACTTTTCCTTTCTCCTTAATGAATGTAAAGGCTGTTATGTATCCATTGGCAATGGTAATAGTGCTTCCCTGCATAATCCGCACTATGACTTTAATGATGATATCCTGACTTTAGGGGTTAGTTACTGGGTTAGATTAACTCAAATGCAACTGGAAAAAAAAGTTTAATACAGGTATAATTCGGCAATTTTCAAAGACTATTAGTATTTATTGATAAACTAATATGTTTTCTAGTCAAACTTTTTCCGGAACTTCTATGATTGATCTTTGTCCTAATAATACCCCCTGTAATCTTAAAACTGAAATCTTATCAGGCCTAACCGTGGCTCTGGCACTGGTTCCAGAGGCTATTGCCTTTGCCTTTGTTGCCCAAGTTGATCCTCTGGTTGCTTTGTATGCGGCATTTATTGTGGGATTAATTACCGCTACTCTAGGTGGTCGGCCGGGTATGATTTCAGGTGCCACTGGTGCACTGGCTGTTATTATGACCGGTCTGGTGGTGATTCATGGGGTTGAATATCTCTTTGCTGCTGTTGTTCTAATGGGCTTGCTGCAAATATTATTTGGTCTACTGCGTTTAGGTAAATTTATTCGATTGGTGCCTCATCCTGTTATGCTGGGTTTTGTTAATGGCCTGGCGATTGTTATTTTCCTGGCTCAGATTGGTCAATTTAAAATACCTGATCCTCAGGGTGGTGACAATCTTGTCTGGATGGAAGGGACGATGTTGTGGACGATGATTGGCCTGATTGTCTTAACCATGACTATTATTCATTTTTTACCAAAATATTCCAAAGCGATACCTGCTCCCTTAGCCGGTATTTTAGTGGTTTCTACTCTAGTGATTGTGTTGGGTTTGCCTGCTCGTACGGTGGGTGATATTGCTTCTATTGCCGGTGGTTTCCCTGAATTTCATATTCCCATGATACCAATGTCCTCTTTTTCAGAAGTTCTGGATGTACTGATTATTATTTTCCCTTATTCTCTGGCTTTTGCTGCGATTGGTTTGACTGAGTCGTTATTAACTCTAACGGTGATTGATGAAATGACAGGAACACGTGGACGGGGTAATAAGGAATGTGTTGGTCAGGGGCTGGCCAATGTCACCTGCGGATTTTTTGGCAGTATGGGTGGTTGTGCAATGATTGGTCAATCTATGATTAATGTGAATTCAGGGGGACGTGGACGGGTATCCGGTATTGCAGCAGCTCTGTTTTTATTAAGTTTTATTATGTTTGCCTCTGCACTGATTGCAAAAATTCCTCTGGCGGCATTGGTGGGAGTGATGTTTATGGTGGTGATAGGAACTTTTGAATGGTCCAGTTTTCGTATTCTGGGGAAAATTCCAAAGTCAGATGCCTTTATTCTAATATCTGTTTCTGCTATCACAGTAATTACTGATAATCTGGCTATTGCTGTGGTGATAGGGGTGGTTATCGCTGCATTGGTATTTGCCTGGAATCATGCAAAGCATATTACGGTGCATGTGACACGTGATAATGAAGACTCAAAGGTATATGAATTACATGGCCCCTTATTTTTTGGTTCAGTGCATAATTTTCAGGAATTGTTTGACCCGAAAAATGATCCGGATGATGTAGTCGTGGAATTTAAATATTCCCGTGTGTCTGATCACTCAGGCATTGAAGCCATTGATACTCTGGCAGAACGCTATCTCAGTGCAGACAAACGCCTGCATCTCAGACATCTAAGTCCTGAATGTAGAAGATTATTAAAGAAAGCCGGCAATCTATGTGAAGTCAATGTGATAGAAGATCCTAAATATCATGTAGCTGATGATCAATTAGCATAATTGTGTACTCTATGTCAGATCTACAACCATAATGGACAAAAGCTCAAGAGACAAAAAAAGGGGCGTTTGGAAATAGTGTGACGCGCTTAGGGTGATGGTTCCCTGTTTCAGGGGACGCTTCAAGCACATCCATATGTTACTATGTGAAAGCATCCGTGTTTTCACAATTCCCTTAAACATAACACCATACTCCAAATCACTCCTACATCATTCCCTCTCCTGGATGTGAAAAGCAAGAGCTGAAGAAAAAAGACATAAAATATATACTTGCTGATCATGAATATTTTTATTGCTAAGAATTTGTTTCATAAAATATATTGAACTTGAATAAATACTAAGGTTCCATTCCAAAGCAGAAATATTAGTAAAATCTAATTTTTATTTTCAAATTTATAATGCAGCAATTTATAAAACTCAAATTTAATTTCTGCATGAGATTTATCCAAAAACTTTTTATTGCGCTTAATTGTGTGTTATCCAGAAAGGAATTGCAAGCTACAAGAAGTATTCTTGAGTAATAATAAAAAGTGAGGCATAATTAAACGAAAACTAGTCAACAACTGGTTGAACAAAACCGCTTCGCGGTAGCTTTCATACCGAATTAAATTTCCCGAACCAATTTCTCCCT
>JAHXIV010000089.1 GCA_025655455.1 gamma proteobacterium symbiont of Taylorina sp. | reverse complement strand
ACTATGTCTGATAAGACACCCCATTGGTGTATAGATTTGTGTCGTTTGTGAATCAATTTCCTACCTGCCTGTAATCCTTGGTAATAGTAAAACTTAGGCTCAAAATCTGTCCGACAGGAGTTTCCTCCTTCTTAAGTGGATTTTGCAACCTTATCTTAGAATCAGATCACTGTCAGGAACTTTTGGGGCTTCCCGAGTTCTTCAGTGTATCTCTTCATGCTTGCCACGGCCTGTGGACTCCGGCGGATCTTCACATCCTCGCCTTTAATGGATGCTTCTGTTTCGTCTTCGGTGTACGTTAAAACCCTCGACAATCCGCAATGTAGTATTTCGAAGCTGTACCAGCTCTTCAGGTATGCGCGTCACCCCTACGGCCTGCATGATCCTCTGCCTACGCTTAGAAACATCTCGTTCGCTACGTCTCACGACGATACTCCTCCATGAACCCAAGGCTCGATACGGGTGGCTGGCTAAGCCTTAAAACATTGCATTACTGCAATGTCCCCGACAGGGACTTTCACCCTGCAAGATACACCGAGCTTTGCTCGGCGCGATAACGTCAAAATCATGGTGGCGTCTTTTTGCCTACCATGCATTTTCTTGTTGGACAAATTAGTTTAAGATGACCACTGAATTTTAAGTTTACGGTGATTTAGAGCACAATCACGTAAGTATAAGTTAATAAGTGTTTGGTATGGAATACCTGATTTTTCTGACATGATTTTAAAGTAATCTACAGAATCAGTATCAAGACGCATAGTTACTGGTTGCTTCAGATATTTAATGTAAGGATTTTTTTTACCTTTCATTTTTGAAAAGTCATAATGGTCTCTCATTTTCTTTCACTCCAATATGCCTGTTGCTCACTTTCATCTGCTTTTCTTGCAGAGATAATACGTATTTTTGTTTCTTCCTCTCTAAAGCAATGACAAACTACAAGGGTTTTAGATTTAAAGCTTGTACCGAGTAAGATAAAGCGATCTTCATCTTCGGAATGATCTGGGTCATAGAATTGTATAGCATACTCATCATAAAAGACGGTTTGGGCTTCTTCAAAGTCAACACCGTGTTTGTTAGTGTTTAATTTTCTCTTCTTTTTATCCCATTCAAATTTAAGCTTATTCATATGTACATTGTACTTATTAAACAAGAAATGTCAATATTGGTTGTTTGGGGTTCCAACGTCAAAATCATCGGGGCATCTTTTTGCCTCCGATGCATTTTCTAGTTGGACTTTTTGTTGTGTTAATTGACTTGAACACTAACATGTTTACCAATTCTTTCAAGCATATCGACTAAAGCATCAATAGTGAATTTTCCTGACTTTCCACGGAGAACATCAGAAACTCTTGGCCGTGTAACATGTAGAAGCTGTGAAGCTTCTTCTTGCTTTAATTCTTCTTTTTTTATCCACTCACTAATTTGACACATGAGTTGTGCTTTAATTTTTAACTTGGATGCTTCTTGTGGTTCAAACCCTAAATCTTCAAAAATATTACCATTTGAGGGTGTAATATGAGTGATATTAGTATCAGTACTGTTCATGACTTTTCCTCACGTACTATTGCGTTATATCGAGTTTTAGCAATGTTAATATCTTTAGGGCTGGTCTTTTGAGTTTTCTTTTGGAATGAATGAAGAACATAAATTTTATCTGCAAATTTAGTGACATACATTACTCTAAAAGCATTTCCATCATCACTAATTCGTATTTCTCTTACACCAGCACCAATATTTTGAAAAGGTTTCCAATTTTCAGGATCAAGCCCATTTTGCACTCGATGAAGCTGATACCCTGCGTCCTGCCTTGTTGAAGCAGAAAATTCAAGCAAATCATTGTAGCTTGTGCCTACCCAATAAATTGGTTTTTCTTTATCCATAGCTATAAATGTATATAATTTTATACATTTTGTCAATATTTATGGATTTAGAGATATTTGCAGTCCAACGCCAATTTCAATGGGCACAGGAACAAGGAAAAATTTTGTTAAAAAAGTACTTCCATGAAACCCACTCGGTTTATTTTTAAAAATCGCTACGTCCCTGTGATCCATTGCAAATTTTTGTTATACATTCAGTTTACAAGTGGGATGCTTGATGTTTTTACTTCTAATTCATCATGATCATATTTTCTTAATAACCACTGTATAGAGTTTACCGCTCTATGTTGATTGATTGTTGGACCTACTACAACTGAACTTAGCGGAAGACCTTTAGTATTGTTATCATCGCTAAATGCCAAATCAACTTCAACATATGGTACTATATTGGAGTTTTGGGGTCTAAACTTAACTCTATCTATGTCTGCTAATATAATTAGTCTCCATTCTTTTTCTTCTTTAAATGAAGGATCTTTAAAAATTAATAAATAGTCTAAAAGAAAACCAATAATATCATTAATGATCTCTGGTTTTTTCAGTTCATTCAATTTAACCTTATTTGATAGCAATTGCTCAATAACGATTTCCAAAAATGAATTAACTAATTTTTCTTGCTTTTTTCTTTCATATATAATTGGCCTTATGTCAAACTCAGGTTCTCCAAATTTTGGTCTTTTTCCAATTAAATTAGGGTAAAAAGCAATTGAATACCCACCTCCGTTAGCCCCATAGCCCCTCCATTGACTTAACTGGTCTCCATTTTCACAGAAGCAAGCTATAAAAAAACTAGTATGGCCATTATCAAACTTTTTAATATTCTTAAATATGCGTTTGAAAACATTAACTACCTTTTTATTGGTAGCTTTGTTAAACTTTTCCTCTATACAAGAAACAATTAAATCTCTAGCATAGTTAAATTCTGTACTATCATTTAAATAGCCTAAATTAGATGCCCAAATTTTTCCTGAAGATAATATACCAATAGCTCCACCTGCATCTGTATAATGAAAAAATTGCTTGGGTACATGTTCTAATAAATTATGGTTATTTTGAAGTACATATTTTTCAATGGCATCGAAGATAGAATGCATTCCACTTTCTCGTTGTATAACGTCATTTTGAGTGGTCGCTGGGGCAGGGAAAGAGGCCGATAAAATATGACTCTCTCAAAATACACTCAAAATGTTTTTTAAAAATCGCTAAGCCCCAGCGATCCATCTCCTAAATCTTGTTAGCATTATCTAAATACTCAGGTCTTCATTCCATAAGAAATAGGAACCATACCGACCTTTCTTATATTCACCGCCAGCTTGCTTTCCTTTTTCTGTTAATTCATTATTTCCATCTATTATTTCAAGGTAACCATTTGAGAGTAAATCTTCATTGAGTTCATCTGTTGTTTTACTTAGTTTCTTTGCCAATTTTGAAGTGGTTAATTTTGTATTACTCTCTTTATCATTAGGAACGCTTTCAGAGGTTTCTTCTTTTGGTATTATTTTTTCTAATGAAATCCTAACTTCATCACTGATTCTAATAATTCTTTGTGCTTCTTCATAGGCATCTTTGTATAATTCTGCATCATCTGTTCTGGATACAGAAATTCCCATTTCATTATTGTTGACTTGACTAAATTCATACAAGTTTAAACTTGTGATAATACATGCTTCTTCGTTAAGGTAACATTTAGCATGGAGATTTTTACAAAAACTGGTTCTAATATATGTCAGTTTACTTAACCAACTAATTTCATCATTTTGAAGTTCATTTTTACCATAAATAATTCTGACATCAATTTTCAAACGATCTTTATCAGCTAAAAGCTCTTTTATTCGGTCATTTAACTTCAAGAAGGGGCTGATTAAAATAAGCCTGTCATTTGCAGTTTTTATAAGTTCCTCCAAAAAGTAATTGGTTGCACTTGTATTTAAAAACTTTGCCATTTATTTTTCCTTTTTTTTTTGCTCACTCAATATCATTGGGATGCTAACGTCTTAGCATTTATACGTTGTGCGCAGCATTACGTATAAATGTCTGTTGAACAATGCCGCGTGGACTGTTCAAGTATCTTATTTAT
>JAHXIV010000077.1 GCA_025655455.1 gamma proteobacterium symbiont of Taylorina sp. | reverse complement strand
CTATTCGCTGTTTGAGGGTTTCTAAAATCCAGTGATGATCCATATTATCAAAGAATCCTTTAATATCGGCTTCAACCACATAACCGTATTTCGAAGCTGTACCAGCTCTTCAGGTATGCGCGTCACCCCTACGGCCTGCATGATTCTCTGCCTACGCTTAGAAACATCTCGTTCGCTACGTCTCTCGACGATACTCCTCCATGTACCCAAGGCTCGATACGGGTGGCTGGCTAAGCCTTAAGACATTGCATTACTGCAATGACCCCGACAGGGACTTGCACCCTGCAAGATACACCAAGCTTTGCTCGGCGCGATCTCACGGTAGGAACACCTGTTACCAAGTGCCCCCCGTACAGTCCCGGACGTGCGGTATTACCGCATCCGGTTCTTCGGTTGTACTCACTTTCGCGTAAAGTAAATCTGTAGAATTACAGTCCCACTTTAATTGCTATTCCCCACAGTGAGGTTTGCTCATGTTATCCAGCCCTACATGTCCGGCATGAGTTTCCTTTGCGAGCTACGTACTTCCGTCAGATCCTTCCCCTTGTACATGGCTTTCCCATGCGCTGAGTAGTATGTCTGATAAGACACCCCATTGGCATATAGATAGTTACCCACGTATGAGTGACTGTCCCACCTATTTTAAATTTATTTCGCATCATAAGATTAGGTTCCAGCAGAGTTCTGTTTCAAGGTTTCCCTATTCGTGCCTCAGTGTCTGTATACCATCCTCATAATTAAAATTTAAAACAGGTGCCTTTGGGGCTTCCCGAGTTCTACGGTGTATCTCTTCCTGCATGCCACGGTCTTATTTGACTCCGACGGATCTCCACATCCTCGCCATTATTGGATGCTTCTGTATTGCCTTCGGTGTACGTTAAAACCCTCGGCATCCACAATTTGCATTTCGAAGCTGTATCAACACTTCAGGGTGCGCGTCACCCCTACGGCCTACATGATCCTCTGCCTACGCTTAATCTATCTCGTTCGCAACACCTCACGGCGATACTCCTCCATAGATCCAAGGCTCGATACGGGTGGGTGGCTAACCCTTTTGGATTTGCATTACTGCAAATCCCCCGACAGGGACTTTCACCCTGCTAGATACACCGAGCTTTCCTCGGCGCGATAACGTCGTGTTCAGGTGCGCCCAACGTGGAGCAGGTCTTGTACTAAAATGAAGCACAGCATAATGCACAAGAAATGCGGAGCTTTGGGCGTCAACTGCAACACTTTGTTAGCACTTTTATTATCTAAGTGCATCAATAATTTTGCTTTTAACAAGTGTCCAGTCTTCTGTTGTATCAATTTTTATTCTCTTGGCTAATTTTCGTTTTAGGGTTAGTTTAGAGGTATTAATGGTATATTCTTTATATAAATCATCAATCAACCTCTTTCCACTTACATGTTTAACCCAAGAATCATTCCATGAGGGTAAAAGCTCAGAATGCCTACTATTGCACTTTTCTACAAATTGACTTTCCCATGTTGAATTATCATAGTTTTGTACTTCTGACTTTAATGTTTCAAGTCTATTTGATAAAATTTTAGCCATTTCTTCAAAGGTTTTACCTTCAATATCTTTAGACCGATGACCAACACTTTCTGGAGACTCCTGAACATAGATCTCTTTTGCCACAACTTCATTCAACTGTTGCAATGCTATCTCTTTAATTTTTTTCTCAAATGTACCTCGAGAGCCAAGGTCATTAACACCTAATTCAGAAAGTTCATCAAATAATTCTTTTCGTCCAATAAGGTAGTTTTCCAAACAATACCTATCCCATTGAAGAATTTTAACCAATGGACTGCTAATAATATTTGTTGGCATTCTATCTAAATCGAAAATAAAGCAATTTATTTTATCTAAATCACCTTTTTTTTCTGCACTTTGAAGTGTTGATATTTCTTTTTCAATTCCTGAACGTCCTCCAAGACTGGTAATTTTATATCCAGCTACAAGATCGTAAAACCCATCTTCTAATAATAATGAATCATGATCACCCTCAACAAAAATATTGCCTTGAGAAAATAAACTATCAGCTGCAGAAGTACCTAATCTATTTAAAGCACTAAAAACTTCATTACTATCTTTTTCATAAATTTTAGTAGCATCATTATGTGATCTTAAATGATGAACTGTACAATCACCTCTATCAAATGCAGCACCTAATATTTCGCCCGAATGGGTACAAAGAATGATTTGAATATCATTTTGTTGAATAATTTCATCGCTAATGAAAGATACAATATTTTTACATACGGCAGGATTTAAGTGTAATTCTGGCTCGTCTAAAAGAGCAACTCCTCCTAAAGCAAGTGTTCTCCTAAGAAGCATAAATGTAAGAATTAACCCTTTTTCGCCACTACTCATACCATCAATATCAAATACCTTTCCTGAAGAAATTTCTCGTATTGCAACCTTTAATGTACCCATTTGAGTAACTGATATTCCAGCGAGTTCTTTGCCAGGTAATAGCTTTTCTAAAACTGCCGTAAAATCTTTTTGGAGTTCATTTTGATTTACTCCTGACATTAGTAAATTATTAACTATGGTCTGTTTGAGTCTTTGATATTTTGTTGATGCTTGCCCTAAATGTGATTGAATTTGGTTGTTTGCCTCAGCTGAGCCAATTTGAACATTTGTTTCTCCAGTTGGAAAAGCTCTATCTGCAGGAAAATAACTGAATAATGCCTTATGTGGGGGATTCCTTCTTTCAAGAAGGATGATCATTGTCTGATTTAATTGGTTTGCTCCTTGGAGGTTTCCAGTTTTTGGATTCAGTGTTAACTCGATAGGCAAAGTACAGGGTGATTGGATACTGGAAAGATAACTTTCAATATCAGACGATGTTTTTTCTAATTTTTTCTTCCCTTCTTCTGAGGATAAGAATTGTGTAAGAGCTAGTTGGTTTTGATCTTCATTTCTCCCCAGTTGTCCTTTTAGAACTTCTAAGCTTAACTGTTGTTTTGTTGATGAAAGGTAATTTAACTCCTCTTCATTAATAGTAATATCCATTCTTACTTTAATGGCTAAATTTTCATCTCGTGCTAGAGAAGAGAAATCTACATAATTGTTTAATTGTGGATGAGGAGACATTGCTCCTAACGACACAAGAACTTGCTGCCCTTCCTGAAAATATCTTGGCATAAGCAAGGCTTTTGCAAGACGAATAGCTTCGAGAATGGTTGTTTTACCAATAGCATTTGGACCAACAATTACATTTATCGGTTGATTAAATTCAAAATCGACATCACTTAGACCCCGTAGATTTTCAATTTTAAGCTTTAATATTCTCATTTTAAAAGTAATCCTAATTTAAACACAGATCTACAGGTGCTAACGCCATTTTGAGTGGTCACCGGGGCTAAGGAAAGAGGTTGATAAAAAAAGACACTCTCGAAGCACACTCATTAGTTGGATAAAAATCGCTAAGCCCCAGTGATCCATCTCCTAAATTTTGTTATAAATTGTGTAATAATTCATCAAGTTTAAATTGATTTTCATTGGCTTTTTCTTCTGTCATTGAATAAATAACAAGAAAAATACCCATTTTACTTGGCTGCGTATGATATGATATTTTATCTTTTTTAAGCCAACTAATAATTTTTTCTTTATCATCTTTGTTTGTTAATATTGTTGCTAAACCTCTATAGTACCTATCAACAACATCAACTATTTGCTTAAATTCTTTGTGTTTTGATTCGGCAATGCAAATAAAACCATCATCATTTACTTTATATGAAAAATTTATCTTATTTAATTTCAATTTTAAAGCTTGCGTAAATTCATCTTCACCATAGTTGGTACATATTTCTTTTTCATTTGTCATACAACCAGAAAGAAGTATTAAAACAAAAGGAATAATAAATATTTTCATAGGTACTTTTTATTTATAACGTTTTGTGTAACGTGATTTTTTTTGAGAGCGCCAGCGAACAAAAAAATTCACGTTGACACGATTGTTATAAGACGTTTACATTGAT
>JAHXIV010000043.1 GCA_025655455.1 gamma proteobacterium symbiont of Taylorina sp. | reverse complement strand
ACTGTGATTTTTTCAAATGTAAACTAAAATACCTGTCAAGTATTTTTTTCCATCTTTTTTAATTTTAATTACGCTGAACAGTTACATTATAGTCTATAATAATAAACTTATAATATGGAGGTGGAAAGCTTAAATGAACTTTATATAAATAAAAATCAGTATTTTTAGTCTATAGCGTTTTATTCATATCAATATATAGTCTGAATGTCACTTTTGCAGAATTTGGATTATTATAGAATGAACAACTGCAAACTGGAAGGTAAGCAGTCATTGCTTTTTCAAGACATCAACTCACACTATGAGTACATTGAATACTTTCATTAATCAGATTTTATCAACCTAAAATGACTGTTGCTGGCTACTCAGAGACCGAGTAAAGTTCATCCTGATTAGTTGCCACAGAAAAAAATAGTGAATTAATAATTTATAAAGTTTTTCTTAAAATAACGGTGTTTGTGCCCTGTTTACTCATGTACTCTACAGAGTCCATCCATTGCTTCATAATATACCAACCTCTTCCACCTTCACTTTCAGGGGCAACCAGATGTTCTGGTATTGCCTGCTGCATTGCAGCTCCGCTATCTGAGATTTTTATTTCCAATTGTTTATGAAAGAGGCTGTATTCAATCGTAATTTTACCGCCTGGTTTATTTGCATAGGCATGAATAATTGCATTATTAACTGCTTCCACAGCGCAAAGCTCTAACTGAAAACAGGTATTCTCATCAATATGATGTTGCTTAAAAAATAGACTGAGTAGCGTATTAACCTGTGGAACAGATTCAAGACAACTATTGATTTCAAGTAAGCCTGAAAATACCGGATTATTCATTTTTTAACAGCGATCCTTCAATTCAACAGCCAGTAGTGAAAGATCATCATCCAGGCCATTATTCATTTTTCCTGTTCCATGCCATTGTTCTACACTTTCAACAATTTGCTTGGTCGTTATCTGCAGTGGTTGTTGAATACTTTGCTTTAAAATCTCTTGTAAACGCTCAATTCCGTAAAATTGATTCTGACTATCAGAACATTCTGTAATGGCATCTGAATATAAAATAAAACGATCTCCAGATTGCAGAGAAAAATCAATATTTTGATAATGAGTTTGTTCAAATAGTCCAATTGGATGTCCACCCTGTCCTATCACTTCTACTGCTCCATTTTTTCTACTGATTAACGGATAGGGATGCCCTGCCTGACACAGATTTCCGGCACCTGTCGCCGTATTAATTATTGCATAAATCATCGTAAAATAAAGCATTTCATTATTATTCTGCCGAGCCGAGCTTTGTTGAAATTTTTGATTGAGTAAAGTACATATCTTTGCAGGACTTCTAAAGGTGACTGATAAATGCTTTGCCGACTGATCATAGATCAAACTGTCATTACTTTTGACCGGTAATAACATTTTATTTAAATAAACAGATAACATAGCAGCTGGAACACCATGACCAACCACATCAATGATATACATTGCCAGATGCGTGTCATCAAGAGGATAAAAATTAAATAAATCACCTGCCAGCTCATCTGCCGGTTGAAATTCCCAGGCCAGATTGACTGGTAAATGCGTATTTGGTGAGTCAGGCAGCAAGGTTTGCTGAATTTTGGCGGCTGCATTTAAACTGTCTTTAATCGTTTGATAGCTTTCTTTAATTTGAATATTTGCCGCTTCCAGTTTCTGATTTTGTTGTAATAGCCGATCCTCCAGTTGAAGTAAACGCTCACCCGCTTTAATACGCACACTTAACTCTCCGGGATGAATTGGTTTAGAGATAAAATCATCCGCACCGGATTGATAGCCGTTAATACTATCCTCTCTGCCACTTTTGCCTGTTAATAAAATAATATAGATATAATGCGAGCTTCTTAAATCCGTCCTGATCTTTTCACAAAGTTCAATACCAGATAAACCAGGCATCATCCAGTCGGTGAGTAACAGATTGATTGTTTCAGTCTGTAAAATATTCCAGGCATCCATGCCATTGTGACAAGTAATCACTTCATAATCCCATTTTTCCAGACTATTTTTAAGATACACACAAACAGAGCAATCATCATCAACCACTAATATTTTCATTTTATTACCCCCGATATTCTGTGTGAAAATTTTGTAACTATTCACTCTAAAACATACCTTAGTGCGGATTAATCACAATTTATTGCTAAATAGTTACAAATTTTTTAGCCTCATCCATGTTCTCACAAAGATTAAAATAATCTGCCAGATCAGTGATCTCAAATAGTTGTCTGACTCTTTCTATTGCCTTTAGCAGAATTAATTTTTTACCCATTTGTTTTAAATGACGTTGTAGATAAAAAAAGAAACGCAGCCCCGTACTGTCCAAAAAGTTTAGTTTTGATAAATCCAGAATACAGTGATGAATGCCAAATAATGAGATTATTTCATCAATATTTCTACTCGCCATATAGGCTGCATCAAGACGACCCGTTAAGCTGGCAATCGTTAAACATTCAGATTGTTGATTAATCACAATTAATTCATCATGACTAACAGAATGATTGATAGTCATTGTTTTTGCTGACTCTATTTTTTCATTAAATAAATCCCATACATGACTGGCTTTTAGAAGGCTGATGACATTATGATTAACGACATTAACAATGCTTGAATCAATTTGTTCCTGCTTCAACTGTTTTAATAATCGTATAAAAATAGACAGTGCATTAAAATCTATAAATTCAACTGCCTCAAAATCAAATATTATTTTATTATAAGTCTTCCTATGAAAGTGTTTGATTAACTGGACATAAGTTTCCCTGATTTTATTTAAACACATCCAATTCATTGTTCTTGACAAATGAATCGTCACGACACTCCCCTTATAATCAGCATAAACGGCAATAGAATTCTGCCTTTTTCTTCTCAATAGAAAATAGATATTTTGCAGTTGCTGCAACAATAACAAGGGGATCGTTAGAGCAGTTAGTTTCATTATTCCAATCACATAACGTTTCCATAATCTTCCTGGCTCCTGACCTATTCGGTAAATCCATTCAATACCCATTTTTTGAACCCAGACTGGTGCGCGGTTGACACTCCCTGCAATAAATTCATAAGTGCCTCCTATACCAATAGTAACAGCCGCCTTGATTTTATTTCTGTTGCGATTAAACCAGAGTTCCTGCTTTGGATTGCCAAATCCTACCAGCAAAATATCAGGATTAGTCTGATTAATCTGTTTTATAATTTCATCATCCTGTTGTTCAGAAATCAGCATTTGCTCACCCTGTGTCTGTACAAAGGGTGAGTAAACTCCTGCAATTTTAAGCTTAGGGTATTTTGCTTTTAAAATGTCTGCTGCAGTTTGCCCAACCTTTCCCTTTCCTCCCAGAAAAAACAGGGAATGTCCATTACTGGCAGCTGCCCGTGCCAAAGCAGGGACTAAATCAGCACCAGTCACTCTTTCCTGTAACGGGGCATTTAATAAACGAGATAACCAGACAATCGGCATTCCGTCGGCGGTCACCAAATCAGCATTCCTCAGTATGTCTAATAATTCCGGATGTCTTGCAGATCCTCTCAGTACCCAGCTTAATGAATTGATTAAAAAATCAACATTAATCGTAACGACAAGTTTAGGTGTTTTATCCAGCTGATAATCTTTTATTAATAATAAGATACGATTCACCGCAGAGTTCAGTGTTTCATTATCTACCGGTATAGAGAAAATCATCACCCCGGGCATTTGATTCATTATTGTATTCATTCTATTTCACCATATTTTATTATGAACAAGATATTTTGTAATAGAGACTTGCCTATATCACTTTCATATAACACTTGAATGCAATTTAACAACCAAGCATAAAATACAATTGAAATACAATGATTTAGCAACTATTTTTACAATTATTTTTTCTCAACCAGTCTGTATTGTAGTTTTTTTGCATTCTGCAGTTCAAGATAAAGATACCTCCTTCAATCTATATTGATTTATCTTATAAAGCCCTTTGTTATTACAATTTCAAC
>JAHXIV010000073.1 GCA_025655455.1 gamma proteobacterium symbiont of Taylorina sp. | reverse complement strand
TCATTATCCGCATTAATGAACCGCCCCTTGCGGATCCGCATGAGGGGTGGTGTGGGGGCTGAGGGAGAGAAACCCTTGGCTACCCGATTTAGCCACTGTTATTTTGTGGCTGACTAACATATGCTATCCCAAGTAAAAATTTATTTTTTCCACCGCAATCAGCACACTCCCATTGTGAACCAAGTTTTATATCATTTTCCCATATTTGAGCAGAGCCATTGCATGATTCATTTATACAATTTATTTCACGAACAAGTGGTTTCCAATTAAATTGGTGATTATCTGTTTCTGTTATATTGTAACTTGCTGAGCATTCGATACAATTTGCAATAAATGCCTCTTGATCATGATGTACCCTACGCACAATTTTTGTACCGCATTGTTCACATGGTATAGAAACGATTGTCCTAAAATTAACATTAAATACTGAAGAAGATAAAACTTGTTCAAGTATTTTAATTAACTCATTACACCTAGTCCTTATACTCTCTGGTTTTGGCCCTTTCCCTTGTTCCGTTTGCTCTAATGTTTGAGTATGCAAATATGACCCTAAACGATCATAGTATTTTTATAATTCTTTTAAACTAAGTACTCGTTCACTACCAACAAAATTCATTTGTTTTGCTGGTTTTCCATATTCTTCCTCAATTCCTGCACTTATACTTGAGTTTTGATCCACATGTGGATCTATTTCTAATATTAGCATCAATAATTTTCTTGGTTGCCATGTACTAAGTTTTTTCCCTGATAATTCCTCTTTATAGTTTTCCGCTCGTTCATATATTATTGATTCTAAAGCCATACGCAATTCAAGAGCAGCATACGGCAAGTTATGAACAATGTTTTTATCAAGTTCATTTTTTGCACGCTCAACAGATTTTCTTGCAAGATGCCTGTAATCCACTTTCAAATATTTCCCATAATCTATTTACATAGCCAACACCAAAATTACTGGCGCGTCTTTTTGCGTCCAGTGTATTTTATAGTTATACTTTTTATGTTAAAGTGTACGGAATAGTCGTACATAATATTGAGTAAAGTTATGAATAGTATAAGTGTAAATAAGTTTAGAGACAATTTAAAAACCTTTGTAGAGCAAGTTTTTTCAGAACACGAACCTCTAAAAGTAACTCGAAGAAATGGTGAAGATTTTATTGTTTTAAGTGCAGATGATTGGAACCGTGAACAGGAAACCCTTTATGTTTTACAAAATACTGATTTAATGAAGCAAATTGCTACGTCAATTAATACTTATGAGAAGAAAAAAGGTTATAAACCTACTTCTGGAGAAATAAATGAGATCCTTGATCTTTGAGGGTAATACTTGGACTGCTTATGAAGAATTAAGGCAAAAAGACCAAAAGTTACATAAGACTCTGCAAAGACTAATAAAAGAGATGCTTCGTGATGACCCAAGCAGAGGAACAGGAAAACCTGAACCACTGAAACACAATCTTTCTGGTTTATGGTCTCGGCGTATGAGCCAAAAAGATCGAGTTGTGTATAAATTTGATGCTAACTATTTATATATTTTTGCGATTGGAGGACACTACAACAAGTTTTAAGAGGTGGATTAACTTTGTAGTATAACGCCAGCATAATAGGTGGAGTAATTTGGCGGTTTTTTTGCGTCTTTTTGCAAAAACTGCGACAGCTTACGGAATCCTAATTGATGCTTTTGTTATGTGCTTTATTTTACACTCTGGATTCAGAATATTGATTTTTTATCTCTCGATGAAAAAATTTTCCATGTGAATCTGTTCCTTCAAATTCATACCACATAGCCTCTGGGAAATCGAAATATTGCCAAACATCGCCGCTGTTGAATTCTATTTCAAGTATTGCGTTTTCAGGATCATATCCAATACTACGGAGCATTGATGATTCTATAACTTTTCTATCCATGATATTACCTTACTTAAAGTTAAACTCTCTGTTCTCTTATTTTTGTGACTACTGACTTATAATTCTCATCAGATTCTTCATGTTTTTCTTCCCAACACTCTACAAGTTCTGGATCTTCACTTGCTGGTCTCGGATTATTTAGTTTTATTCTAACTCTCGATGGTATTTTTATTGACTCACCAACTATAACTGCCTCACCAATTCTTAAGGATGGCAACAAATCGATTAAGCTATTCAAGTTATCAGGTGATGATGATTTAACGATGGATTGATCGCTCGAATTTGTTAGACGTAATGCTATCAAAGTTCCTAGTTGTGCTAGTATGGTCTCCGATATCTCGGACGGTCTTTGGGATATAACCAAAGCACCAATACCAAATTTTCTGCCTTCTTTAAAAATTTTCTCAACAGCAGTTTTTGAATAACTACGACTATCATTTTTATTTAGATACGTATGAGCTTCTTCATATGCAAGTAAAATTGGTCTATTTTTTCCAGTATAAGGTTCATTTCTTCCCCAAAACATACTGTCATAGATAAACCTTGTAATTAGTCCTATTGCTATATCAAGAACCTCAAATGGCACACCGCTTAGATCAAGTATTGCTAGCTGATCATTACTACCAATCCAGTCATTTAATAAATCATGTAAGTCCTTTGATGAATACGCATCCTTGTATTCACCAGAGTTAAACATAAAGTCAAACCTAGAATCCTTAAGCCGAGAAAGAAGCTTTTTTTCATATGAGTAAAATTCTTGATGCTTCGAGACATGCGGTGGATTGGCGTTCGTTGTAGTCTGATGCGAAGTGAAAGTTGCTCCTATTAAGTTTCCAAAGTCCCCTTTATCAGTTTGAAAACCTGTGATATCTGTTTGCTCATCTTTTTTTGTCGAATGAAAACTAGCATTTAGCCAACAATTCATGTCGTACCACAATTCTCTTACGCTAAAAGGAATAGGAGAATCAGCAGTTATAAAGTCAGGATTTACATCACCAGCTTTTAACTTATAATTTTTTTTCTTGTAGTTCGTTACCCATTCTCTCAGCAACCTATATTCTGGTCTTTGATCGTCAGTTGGCTTTGCTCCAACTAGAAAAAAAGCCAGTTCGTCAAAATTCATTAACCAAAAAGGAACATACATTGGCTTAGCTTCGTCATTTATTTTAAATGTTCTTGCATTCGGAAATGCTGATGAATACTCACCATGTGGATCAATTAGCATCACACGTGAACCGTTATACCCCCCCAAAATCGCTTTTAGTATGCTAACTGTTGTATTCGATTTTCCGCTCCCTGTAGAGCCTAATATTGCACAATGCCGCAATACCAATTTGTGTATGTCAACGTATACTCTTAAATTATCTGATGAAGAGTGTTTTCCAACCTCTATAGAACCAGCATCTTTCTCACCATATATATCAAAAAGATCTCTTTCGATTACAATATGCACTTCATCATTTATTGTTGGATAAGTACCAATCCCTTTTTCAAACTCATCATCACCGATTTTTTCACCAACGAGTTGAACACTAAGAAATCGTGAACCAACTAGTTGCTTTATTTGTGAATCAGTCTCTTTACTTGAGGTATTACTAACAGAAGATACAATTCCATATATTGTTATATTACCCATAGGCATTTTAACAAATGTACCAATTTGACCAATTTTATATAAACGTCCATTTATGATCGGTGCTGAAGAAGGGATTTCATCTGAGATTTCAACTTCAACAGTACTGGAATCGACTCTTATAACTCTTCCTAAGTATGTTATATCGCTATCCATTGGCGACAACCTCTATATGCTCTTTTCTACCAGAGTTTGTTATAAAGAAATTAGATAATTTATTGAAATCACCAAGCAATAACTCATTTTTTTCACTGTCCCAATATGTAACCGAACTTTCATTCGGCTTTAAATCATCGGTATTGTATTCCAAATCTGCAAGTGTACCGCTGACTATTGCCTTGGTGGGGCCGAAGGCTGTTAAATTGAGATAAGACGATGACTCACTGTAGAGATCCTCCACTTCTTTATCAGCAAAGAAAAATACTACAACGGATAAACGATTATTTTGCCTAAGAGAATTGAAAATTATTTCATTAATATGTTGATCCGAAAAAGAATAACCAGAAAAGATAAATAGCAACTCACCATTTTGCAATGTATTTTTTAGGCGATCAAAATATGCGACAAATGGTTGTTTTTTTGAAGAATCATACTTTTCTTTCGAAGGATAAATAACTAACTCGTTATTTATGTTTTCAATATCTGTTGAACTAAACGGCTATCGCCGTAGTGAGTCAAGACTGACCTTCTGAGTACCCACGAAAGACAAATCTATTATTCAAACTATGCTTA
>JAHXIV010000101.1 GCA_025655455.1 gamma proteobacterium symbiont of Taylorina sp. | reverse complement strand
GCTAAGCCTTAAGACATTGCATTACTGCAATGACCCCGACAGGGACTTGCACCCTGCAAGATACACCAAGCTTTGCTCGGCGCGATAACGCTTAAATCAGTGGTGCGTCTTTTTGCATCCACTGGATTTTTTGGTTAGGGCAATGCCTGACCATTTGACCATAATTCAAATTCACTAATATCAATATTATCAGTCCATACTACTGCATACCCACCTTTTTCTACTTGAACAGATTTGAATAAAGCAAGATTTTTTAAAGGTAAAAAAATATCTTTTTTTAATAGAGGGGTAACATCATATGTTTTCTTTTTTTCATTATCAAACTCAACTAACAACGTATGGTCATCAATCGTTTTTGCATTTTTAATTTTAGGATAGTTGATAATTAGTCCAATGGTGGAAGTTTATGAAATTCTTTAGTTTCCCACATGTTTTTTAATTGGGATTTATTTAATGTTGCCCATTCGATAATGAGCTTCTTTGCTCTTTTTGGTAGATCACCCTCTATCATTTCAAGCGTTTCAATATTAAATAAGCCCACATGCTCACCATAAACTGCATGAAAATGTGGCGGCGGATGATCACCAAAAAATAATTTTATTACAATTCCGTAAAATCTTGCTATTTCAGGCATATTTTTTTCCTATTTTTTGCCCTAACGCCAAAATCAATGGGGCGTCTTTTTGCCTACATTGCATTTTTTGGTTATATTTCTTATACCCAAAGATATTATTTCCCATTTTTTTTATTTACAAGTTGTTTACTTGTTTCCAATCCATTGATTCCCTTGAGCGTTAGTGGTGTTTGTTCTGCAGCCCATTTTATCACAAAATCATTGGATTCTATAAGCTGCATATCTGTCATTTCTTTTTCTAACGCAATCAATTTCTCCGCAATTATCAACTTTTGATCTGTACTCGAATTTCTTTCAATGATTTTCAAATATCTATAAGACAATATGGCATCTCTGGGAATACGTATGCCTTTTGAATAAAGCTCGTAGAGTATATAAAAGGACTGAGCATCACCTTGATTAGCGGCACTCTTCCACCATTTCACTGCCTCATCTATTTCTCCGCTTTCAAAATAGGTACTTGCGACATCAGATTGGGCAAAAGAATATCCCTTATGGGCGGCAATTAGCTTATATTCCAATGCCTTGTCACTATCGATAGCTATGAATTCTTGCCCTTGACCAGCATAATAGCATCCAAGCTTGTAATACCCAAGAGGATCACCCGTCAGTGCCGATTTCTCAAACCATTCAAATGCTTTGGCAGTATTTTTTTGTGTACCTATGCCATTATTATAAAACATACCAAGATGATATTGAGCTTCGGGAGACCCTTGTTTGGCTAGGCTTTCAATCTCTATAAATAAAGATTTATTATTAGTTGCACATGCAGTGAGAAAGAAAAATACCAAGATTAATGTTAATGAATTTCGCATAATCTCATCCTAAATAAATATAACGTTTGCATCAATTTAAAAGCGGTCGTCCCACTGAATTTTCGAGGATGACATAAGTTTAACCAAAATTCCTAATTTTAAGAAGTCGCATCGACCGCTTTTTAAATTGGATGCTCTGGTTAGCTTATTTCATTTGTTCTGTCATCAAGTAAATATTTTCGAAGCTTTCTTTCACTCCGCATGACATACAAAATGAATACTTTGTCTTGGCTATAGCGGTAAAAAATTCGACAAGGATTAACTATAATCTCTCGGTATATTGAGTTCTCCAACTCTGGAGGGGTACGACCAGATTTAGGAAAGTCTTCAAGTCGCTCAACACCAGAAAATACTTTTTTAACCAAATATTTGGCAGCACTCACCTTATCAAGTGCAATGTATTCAGCAATTTCATCGAGATCAGATAAAGCTGGCTCAGTCCAGATTACTTGAGCCATTTACTCATTTTTTCTTTTGCTTGTGTATGGTTATAGGTTCGGTTTTCCAGAATAGCGGTTTCACCACGAGACAAACCTTTCAAAATTTGCATACGCTTTTGCATTAAATCATAGTCACTGATATCAATAAGATATGCAGAAGGTTGACCATGTTCAGTTATCAGGACAGGTTCTTTCGAATCGTGTAATTCAGCAAGTATTTTGGTTGCTTGACGTTTTAATGTAGTAACAAGTTCAGTTTTCATAAAAGTGATACTATACTATCACTTTTGATTTGGCAAGTTTTTTGTTAGCTAACATTTCTATGAGTGGGCGCCAGGTCAGGGAAAGCCGTTCTTAAAAAGAATACTCTGCCGTAACACCCATAAGTTTATTGGAAACCGCCAAGACCTAGCGGTCCACTCTATAGGCTAGTTAGAAAGCGATTTCATTTTGCTCCAGTTCAGCTGGAAACCTTAATTCAGGTTCAGTATCAAGCATATCTTTCGCTAGTTCAAATTCTTTGTTTCCAGAATATATAAACCTTGACGATTGGATAACTTGAAGCGAATTATGGAACTCAACATTTTCTGGTTTAAGTAATCTTGTTTTTTTACAATTTAAATCTTCCACATACTCTTCAGGCTCTGACATATCAACGGGGAATGCTGTGCCAAGTCGAATTCTAATATTGTGTTCAGATACTTTAGACCTGATTTCTTCTATCGTTTCACCACATATAAACATTAGACAAAGTCTCGGACTTATTGGGAAGTGAATTTCTATCCCTTTAAGACCAATACCTAGATTACCTCTACCTTGCCTAGGATAGTGATTGTACATAACTACAGGGTGGTCTGATATATAAAAAGGCTCTCTTTTAGGACTTTTAACCAAAACCATTTCTTTATCTAACAAGTGTTTTGCTGTATCTCCAGGCACTGATCTCAGGATCTTTATTGATGATTCTTTTATTTCTTTTTCTGTCTGCTCATAAAAGTTCTCAATATCTATATTTGGATCAATGCCTGATTTCCTTGCCCAATCAGCAATAGCCTTATTCATTGATGCCAAAAACTCTCTAGTGTTATTCGTTCTAGTTAGCTGAACTGTAGTAAACAGGCATATCAATGCTCTATCAAACTCATTTATATTCTTTATACTTTCCTCAGATATGATCCTACTAAATATTGGTGCACACTCACTTTCTAAGTCTGCTAGTTTTGTTTCAGTATCAACTTCAAACCCAAATTCATCATCTTTATAAAAATGGTTCTCATGTGCAATATCTTTTGTATGTGAAGTAAATACCTTTAAATTTCTTTTATCTAAAACAAAAATTCTTTTCTTTTTTCCAATACTAAAATTTCTAAGAATAAACTGAGGAACATAGTGGTGCTTTTTAGGAATTATTGACTCCATATATACCTTTCAAGCTTCTCTAACGCCTTGCTAAACTGCGTTAAAAAGTGGAGGCCGTGTTTTTGGCTGGAGCTTTTTAACGTCAGATTTAAGCAAATTGTTATAAGAATTTTTATACTGAAAAGTCATAATGACTACCATCTGACATTTCAATATCTAAGCGTAATTTTCCACCCGTTGCTTCGATGTATTTTTTAAGCGAAGATAGTTTAATATCTTGACCTATTTTTTCCATTCCTGCGACTGTTGGCTGCTTAACACCCATTGCTGATGCCACATCTTTTTGTGTTAATTCTGTTTTATCACGAAGTTCAGCTAAGTGAATGTTTAAAAGCATATCTGTTGCAAGTTTTTTAGCTTTTGCCACAATCTCTGGCTTTTCATTCTTTAAAATTGATTGTAATGTTCTTGCCATAATATCACCTCATCTTCTTTAAGTGGGCTTTATACTCATTATCTGCAATTGGGATCATACGTTTATAAAATCGTTTTTCATCACCCACTTTATTTCCAGCACAAAGTAGAATCCCTTTCCTTTTAGGATCAAAGGCAAAAAAAGCCCTTAAAGGATCACCTTTACTTTGAACTCTCAGTTCCTTCATATTTACAAAGTCAGAACCATTAACCGTGTCGGCATAAGGTCTTGATAAGTGAGGTCCCATTTCTTCTAATAACAACATACCTGCGATGACATTAGTTCGATCTGAATCATTTAAGTTATCAAACCAGTCATCAAATGTATCTGTTGTTATTATTTCCCACATAAATGATTCCAATACATTAAATATAGGTTGTATCCTATATTAATTCAACTATCTTTTCAATAGGCAAGCAAAGTAGGAGTTGGGCTTGTTCTTATAACGCCAAAATCATCGGGGCGTCTTTTTGCCTCCGATGAATTTTTTTGTTAGGTGATGTTAATTATGGTTCTACACTTTGGAAAAGAACTACATCCCAAAAATTTGTTACCTGCATTTTTTCCTTTTTTGGATACTC
>JAHXIV010000039.1 GCA_025655455.1 gamma proteobacterium symbiont of Taylorina sp. | reverse complement strand
ACTAAGCATAGTTTGAATAATAGATTTGTCTTTCGTGGGTACTCAGAAGGTCAGTCTTGACTCACTACGGCGATAGCCGTTTAGTTCAACTGGATTAAAAATACTTTTATTGACAGGTGTTCGCTCTGGTGAACTACTTAAAGCAAAAATAGGATCTATTAATGGTAATGACTGGTATATTCCAAAAAATAATACAAAAACAAAAACTGGATGGACTGTACCGCTTTCTGATTATGTTTTATCTCTATTTGATGAATTGGAGAAATGTTCTGATAATGAATATTATATGAACGGCCTTTCTCATGGAACAATGAACGCTACTATAGTTAGATTAAGAAAAAAATATAACCTACCTTATTTTAAGCCCCATACTCTCAGAAAAGTATTTAGAACTCATATTGAATTTATGGGCGTGCCTTCACGGGTTGCAGAGAAGTGTCTAAATCACAGCCTGGGGAAAATTGAGGCCACTTATAATAAAGGCAAAATGCTTGAGAACCGTAGAGAAGCATTAAATAAATGGTCTGCAAAAGTTGAGCGGGCATTGCAGCCAGAAAATAACGTAGAGGTGGGCTTGAATCTGGGTTCACCTTTCCTCTGAAGTTGTAGGTAAAATGATGAATATTCTGCGACTGTAAAAAAGAGCTTCCCGAAATACCAAGTAAAAATAAAACTTATTATAAATCATATACTAACAGAAAACCTTCTATTATGGGTATTGCTAAATTAATAATTGAATATATAATTAACTATAACAACACCCCTCCCGCTTCCCGTAAGAACAGCGCACCGCGAGGGGTTACTCTTTTCTGGGGGATAAAAAATGAGTAAACCCAGTGAAAACCGTTTACGCAAGATACCATACAACAAGCCTCCAACCAGTTTTGCTGCTCAAGTTAAACTATTAGAACAACGCGGACTAAACATACCAGATAAGGACAAAGCTGAATTCTACCTTGCCCAACTCAACTACTATCGCTTTGCAGCATATTGTTTGCCTTTTGAACAAGACCATACGACACATCAGTTTCAAAAAAATATATACTTTGAAGATGTAAAAAATTTATATGTTTTTGATCGAGAATTAAGATTATTGGTGCTTGATGCTATTGAGCGTATTGAGGTATCACTCCGAACACAATTGGCTTACCATCTCAGTCATAACCACCAAACAGCTCACCCACACCTAAAACCTGAAGTATTTTTTAATCCTATTGTATATGGTTCAAGCCTAAGCAAGATGGATAATGATGTTAAACGTAGCAAAGAAGACTTTATCAAACATTTAACAAGAAAATATGAAGAATTACTACCACCTATATGGGCAGTAGTGGAACTAATGACAATAGGGCAACTTTCAAGATGGTTTTCCAATATAAAAACTAGGACTGATAGGCAGGATATAAGTCGTATTTATGGCCTGGATGAAAAAATAATGACTTCCTTTTGCGCACATCTTTCTCTTGTTCGCAATCATTCAGCTCACCATGCTCGTGTATGGAATAGAGACTTTACTAAAACACCGATGTTACCTCTTCATGGTGATACAGATTTGATAAATAGTCTTTATAGACTGCCGGATAATGACAGGCGATTACGTAAACTCTATAACACCTTTGTAATGCTAGCCTATTTTATGAATAAAATTTGTGGTGAGAACCACTGGAAAGGACGTCTAATAAAACTATTAGAAACTCATAAAGTTGATATTGCAAAAATGGGATTTCCAACTGATTGGAAACAATTACCAATATGGAAAGAATAATTCCCTACCCAGCAAGAATGAAATATCTTTTGTGACATCACTGTGATGAAGGTGGAATGGGGGGTGATTATTATAGAAAATAACGATATTCAGAAAAATGTTTACCTAAATGTTTACCTGAAAAGTATTTTTATTTTCTAAAAGAAAGGTGTGTCTGTTTTAAGCAGTTGATGTTAATAGATATATACTTTTTTTAAATTATTAATTAATTTTCTTAAGCAGGAAAGTCTGCTATAAGTAGTATACTCATAAAAAAACTACGTCCTGAACTGATATTGACGATAATACAGCAATGAAACAACAACTAATTATTATTGATGATGAACCGAAAGCCGGTCGTCTAATGGCGCGTTATCTGGATGATAGCTATGAGTGTCATATTTTCCAGGATCCCCTTGCTGCCATGGAATATTTCCAAAGGGAAAGTGCAGATTTAGTAATTACTGATATGCAAATGCCTAATTTAACCGGTGCAGAAGTGCTGGCACAAATACGGATGGTGGATAAGCAAATTCCTGTTATTATTATTACTGCATTTTCCAATGTGGATGATGCGATTGAAGTGTTACGTCTTGGTGCTACGGATTTTGTAAAAAAACCTTTTGATATGGAGGAACTTAAACTCATTATTGATAAAGCACTGAATATCTCTCTGCTTAAGGCAGAAAATAGCCGTTTAAAAGAACAGCTTAAAGAGCAGCATGATCAGGATGACCGTTATCGTATGATTGGCAGCGGTGCTAATATGCAGAAAGTCTATGATGTGATCGATAAGATTGCAGATATACGTTGTAATGTGATTATTGAGGGTGAATCAGGTACTGGTAAGGAACTCGTTGCCAGAGCGCTCCACTTTCAAAGCCAATCCGCAGATAAGCCTTTTATCGTCATTGACTGTGGTGCCTTAACTGATAGCCTGCTGCAAAGTGAATTATTTGGTCATGAAAAAGGGGCTTTTACAGGCGCGAACAAACAAAAAAAGGGATTGTTGGAAACGGCTTCCGGCGGTACTTTATTTTTAGATGAAATCTGCAATATTTCAGATAATATGCAGACCAAATTATTACGTGTTGTTCAGGAACAGCAGATTATTCGGGTCGGTGGTTTAGAGAGAATTGATATTGATGTCCGTTTTGTGGTGGCAACTAATCAGCCAATGGACAAAATGGTGCAGGACGGACAATTCAGACATGATTTATACCATCGTCTGAACGTCATTAATATCCATGTTCCGCCATTACGCACCCGTTTAGAAGATATGACTCTACTCATAGATGTTATGATTAAGCGCTTCGCTGGGAAATATCAGCGCAACATAAAAGGCTTCGATCAATCCTCACTGCAATTGCTGAAAGCCTATCACTGGCCGGGTAATGTACGGGAGTTAAGTAATATTATTGAACGTAGTGTGGCTTTATCTGACAAAGAAATTCTTCATCTGGATGAAATTCCAAAGTCTGTTAATGCTCCAGGGAGTGGGAACAATGAACAAATTGATGCAGATCACCCCACTCTGGCTGAATTGGAAAAACGCTATATTCTTAAATTGTTGGATGAAAATAGTGATAATAAAGAAAAAACAGCCGCTTTATTAGGAATTAATAAATCTACCTTATGGCGTAAATTAAAAACATTCTTATAGTAAGTTTCTATCGATCAATATCATTGCATTTTGCAATTGCAAAATGCAATATGCCTCTTATATTCAATTCCTATTTTTCTTAAATTTCATAACTCTTTGAATCTTAAAAGATAAAAAATCTGGCATGATTGGTGCTTTATTTCTGTAGCTATGAGTACTGCTACTAGTAAACATACAGAAACATTCAAATTAATAACTAATCAATAGTATAAGGAATCAATAATGCTACGTAGACACTTCCTGAAAAATACCATGGCAACCGGTGCAGCAGTATTAGCTGCTTCCAGTGGTCTGTTAATTCCCGGACAAGTTCTGGCTGCATGGAATAAAGCTGCATTTGATGCAAAAGACGTTGCTTCAGCAATGAAAGGTGCTGTTGGATCTGATTCAGCAGAAGCCAGTGATAAAATTAAAATTAAAGCACCTGACATTGCAGAAAATGGTGCTGTAGTCCCTGTTACCATTAGCTCTACTCTTGGTGATGTAAAGTCAATTACTATTATTTCAGAAAAAAATGGTACACCTTTAGTTGCTAAGTTTAATTTGGGTACAGGTTCTGAGGCCTATGTTTCAACCCGAATTAAAATGGGTAAAACTTCTAATATTATTGCAGTTTGTGAATCTGGTGGTAAATTTTACAAAGCTCATAAAGAAGTTAAAGTCACTATCGGTGGGTGTGGTGGTTAATAGCACTGATTCATAAGGCTGATTAAGACATGAAAAGTCATCAGCAAATCAGTGTATAAAAAAATTTTAAAGCAGGTATATAAAAATGGCTAAGAGTTCTATTAAAATTCGCGCGAAAGCAAAAAATGGTGTGGTGACAGTTAAAGCTTTAATCAGTCACAAAATGGAAACAGGATTACGCAAAGATAAAAAAACTGGTAAAGTAATTCCAGCACATTTTATTCAAGCTGTTGATTGTGTGCACAATGGTGCTGCTGTAATGAATGCAGAATGGGGTGTTGCAATCTCTAAAAATCCTTATTTATCATTCAAATTTGCAGGTAAATCCGGTGATGCAGTTAAGCTCACCTGGACAGATAATACAGGTAAGAGTGACTCTTTGGAAACTAAAGTTAAGTAACCAGGTATTACGTACCAGGGGTCGGAGTCAAATGGCATAAAACTGAGTGTA
>JAHXIV010000092.1 GCA_025655455.1 gamma proteobacterium symbiont of Taylorina sp. | reverse complement strand
AATTGCATTGAGTCTTCTCCGTTGTTTAAATTAGCCTTTTCATCATACCGTGAGACGGAGTGATGAAGCGAGAAGGCTCAATTAGTATCAAGAAAATGCATCGGAAGCAAAAAGACACCCCGATGATTTTGGCCGTTATGCAAAATAATGAAATATGAAAGCTCCTGATAGAAAAACAGTTTCTGAACTTGAAGATCTTCCAAACATTGGAAAAGCAATTAGCAAAGATCTTTGCTCAATAGGGATTGACCACCCTCAAAAACTGATTGGAAAGAATGCATTACAACTATACGGTTTACTTTGCAATAAAAAAGACCAACGAATAGACCACTGTGTAATTGACGTGTTTATGTCAATCATTCATTATATGGAAGGTGGGGAATCACAGCCTTGGTGGGCATTTACGAAAAAGCGAAAGCGAATCCTTAACAAAACAGAAAAAGGCATAATGAAATGAACGAACATGAAAAAATAAATTACGTTGAGTTTCCAGCAAGAGACATTCAAGCAACAAAGAAATTTTTTATTCAAGTCTTAGATTGGAAATTCCAAGACTTTGGTTCAGAATATATTGCTTTTTCTAATCAAGGAATTAATGGTGGTTTTTATAAAGCTGAGCTAAATTCATCTGTAAGCAATGGGGCTGCACTTATTGTTTTTTATAGTAATGACCTTGAGGTAACCCAAACAAAAATCAAGAAAGCAGGTGGCGAAATTATCAAGCCAACATTTCCTTTTCCTGGTGGTCGTCGTTTTCATTTTATAGAGCCAAGCGGTAATGAGTTTGCAGTATGGTCAGACAAAAATGCATAACGAAAGTTTGCATTGGAATAACTGGTCTATGCGATTTTGTTTAAACTATAAGTGTGGTTTGGCTTTCATTGTACAAAATTAAGTTTCTTGGAAGACCAGTTTTCCAATGAAACAGGCGTTATAAAGCACACGATCATCGAAGATACTGTTAATTTGTGCAAATAAAAATATTATCATTGAATACTCTTGACAGACTGTCTTTTGTTAGCGACAATCAAGGTATGACATACGAGATAAAAAAGACAACTCAATTTCAGAAATGGTATAAAAATCTTAGAGATATTAAAACCAAAGCAAGAATAACTTTAAGACTAAAAAGTGTATCTCTTGGAAATTTTGGAGATCATAAATCACTTGGGCAAAACCTTTTTGAATTACGTTTTTTCTTTGGTAGCGGTTATCGTATTTATTACACAATTAAAAATGGTCAAGTTATTTTTTTGCTAACGGGTGGAGATAAATCATCCCAAGAAAAAGATATAAAACAAGCAAAGAAATTATGCGAAAGACTGGAGCATAACTGAGATGAAAACTGAAATTAGTAGTTGGGATGCAAGTGAGTACCTTGATAGCCCAGAGATGATTAAAGAATATATTAATGCTGCAATAGAAGAAGGAAGCCCTGAATTATTGCAAGCGGCTTTAGGTGATGTTGCCAAAGCTCAAGGAATGACGGACATTGCAAACAAAGCAAATGTGAGTAGACAAAATCTCTATAAAACCTTTTCTATCGGTAGTCACCCAAGATTGGATACTATTCAAAAAGTTATTCATTCTCTTGGACTCAAACTAAAAGTTGAAACATTGTAAAGTGCTTTATAACGAATAAGGATAGATTGTGTGAGGAACGAACCACAATCTTATCCTGGGTTGGACAAGCCCAGGATTTAGCTTAATAAGAAAATATATTATTTTTACTCATAGGAATAAAGCGCTCTTGATTTTAGATCACTTTACTAAAGACGAGTTCTATCCTCAGCCATGAAAGCTGCAAAAAAAACTAATACACAGCCATAGGGTTGTGATTAACCTCCTTTAATATCGGGTGACTTTAACGCATTTTAGTTTGCGAATAATCAACTGGACTTATCAGGCCTTCGAAACGTAATAATTGCCATGGGAGACTGACATTTTGGACATTTAAAAACAGGTCTTTCTTGTTGGCTGATCACTTGAATAAATACGTTTAAGATAAGCTGAACCAGTAATAATAGCTTCTTAGCATTGGGATGAAGAAAACCATAATCTCTCACACGCCTAAAACCTTTTGGTAAAACATGCTGAAACACAAGTCGTAAAAAATCCTCACCTTTGAGCGTGCGCAGTTGAGTTTTCTTTGTTTTACTTTCAGTGTATTTAAAGGTCACCAAACCATTATTATTGGCGACAATATTTTTTTCACTGATCACCCCTCGATATAAATAACGTGAAAGATATTTAAGAGCAGGCAATCCTTTACCTGCATGAATACAATTGACGATCCATTTATCGGGTGTTTTAGAAGGAATGGCCAATCCCTTTTGAACAATGGCTTCTAGAAAGCGGGCACGGAATACTTTTGCCAAGGCGAATTCATTAAAGAGGTATTTTCCTTTCAATTTTTTCCACTGTTTTTTACGTTTATCCACGCCACCACCAGGAACTACCAGATGGATATGAGGGTGATAATCTAATTTTCTGCTGTGGGTATGCAACACCGCTGTCATTCCCATATTAATCCCCAGCTTCTCTGGGTTAAGACCAAAATCTTTTAAGGTACTTGAAACACAAGCAAAGAAAAGAGAATAAATCACTTTCTGATGCTGCCATGCTAATACCCTTAGTTGATGGGGTAATGTAAAAGTCACCAAAAAATACTCGACGGGCAGTAACTTGGCTTGTTGTCGTTCAAGCCATTGACTGGCTTCAAAGTTTTGGCATTTAGGGCAACTGCGATGACCACATGACATCGGTCGCCAATGTGCCTCATTACATTGAGTGTATTGCACATAGATTTCACCTGAATCGGGTGTACGACAACGTTGTAAAGCATGAATGGCTTGAAGCTGTTCTGGCAATAAATTGGAACCATATTGTGCTAAAAATGATGATTTATATTGGTTGATAATGGTATCGAGTTCCATGCCTATACCTTCTTAAATTGAATATGAAGGGAATTGATTAAATCATCAATTTGGATTTTAGAACTTTCTTCGGTGACCTGAGTGAGATGAGTATATCGTGCTGTTGTTGTGGGACTGGAATGCCCCAGAAGATCCTGAATATGGCGGAGACTTAGGCCACGTTCGAGTAAATGGGTCGCCCAGCTGTGTCTGAGCGAATGGATTGAGACTTTTTTTCTCCTAAGAGAGCCTACTTTTGGTAATACCAGAGTCTTCAATCACTCGTTTCATCGCTTGTTGAGCACCACCACGATCCATGTGACCTTCTGCAAGGTAATAATTCTCTTTCTTACCTCTGACATTTGGGAATAACAATTCAGGATGTCGATGTGTTGACCAATAGTGACGCAGGGCTTTCAATGTGAGCTCTGGTAATGGCACCATGCGATCTTTAGCCCCTTTACCACGACGGATATGAACCAGTTTACGCTCAGCATCAATATCACTGACTTGTAGTGATAAAGCTTCTTGCAAGCGCAGACCCATAGAGTAAACCGTTAATAAATAAACCTGATACCGAAGTTTATGCGTGTGAGTAATAAGGCGTTCAATCTCAGAGGGTGTCAAGATATCAGGTATGGATTTTACTTTAGGTGGCTTAACAATATTGATCCATTGCCAGTCTTTTTGCAAAATATGTTTCCAGTAAAACTGAAGTCCTAATCGATCAATTTTGACCATACTCCAGGAGTGATTTTTAACCATGTCAGCAAAGTAATTCTGCAATTGTTCTGGTGTTAATTCATCTGGGCAGCAGTCAAAGTAGTCAGAAACACGGCGAATAGCACGAGAATAAGAATCAACCGTTTTCTTTGCTTTTCCCTGAAGCTCTAGTAATTTCACATGGCGCAGGTACTGTTCATAACACGGGAGGTCTTCTGGTTTTTTCATGGTATACTTTCCTTTAATGATCACCCGATATTGGGCTGGGAAATTATACACTGTGACAGTTGCTACGCTTTTCTGCCGCATAGCGGCTTCGTCCAACAAAGTGTTGCAGTTGACGTCCAAAGCTCCGCATGTCTTGTTCATTGCGCTACGCTCCATTTTATCACAAGACCTGCTCCACTTTGGGCGCCACTGAACACGACGTTATATTTAAAAATTTGCAACTTGATGCGTTACTGGTTACACTCTGTAAATGATAAAAAGTTTTAAACATAATGGCTTGGAGTTATTTTTTAACACTGGACGAACATCTGGTATTCAAGTAAAACATTCAAAAAAACTTAAACTAATTTTGGGTCGTCTAAATGCGGCTACAGCGCCAGAAGATATGAAATTACAGGGTCTATTTTTACATCCTTTATCTGGAAATAGATCAGATATTTGGTCTGTTAGAGTAAGTGGAAACTGGCGAGTAACATTTCGATTTAATGGTAATGAAGCAGAAATAGTTAATTATGAAGATTATCACTGAGGAAAAATAAAATGCTAATGCATAATCCACCGCATCCAGGTGAAATAATAAAAGAACTTTGCCTTGTTCCTCTTGGAATTACTGTAACAGATGCGGCCAAAGGATTAGGTGTTAGCCGTAAAACATTATCAAGTATTATTAACGGCAAAGCAGGTATAAGTCCTGAAATGGCTATTCGTTTATCTATCGCATTTAATACTTCATCAGAAAGCTGGATAAATCAACAGTCCCAATATGATCTTTGGCAGGCTGAATTACATCGTGATGAACTTCATGTAACTCAGTTAGTTGCAGCATAAGGGATATAACAATTTGCTGGTACTGAACCTTCGGTCGCTGGCGCTCTCTACGGTCGGCACAGCAAGGCGTTATCGCGCCGAGCAAAGCTCGGTGTATCTTGCAGGGTGCAAGTCCCTGTCGGGGTCATTGCAGTAATGCAATGTTTTAAGGCTTAGCCAGCCACCCGTATCGAGCCTTGGGTACATGGAGGAGTATCGTCGAGAGACGTAGCGAACGAGATGTTTCTAAGCGTAGG
>JAHXIV010000062.1 GCA_025655455.1 gamma proteobacterium symbiont of Taylorina sp. | reverse complement strand
GGCGCTCATCTTGGGTTCCACTTATGAAAAAGTGAAATTAGATCAAGTTAAGTCTTTGATGTCAAGTTATTTTTAATGATCTAGCCCTGTTATGAATTAAGCTCATTGAATAATTCACTAAACAATACTTTATAATAATGAATTTCAGAAAAACGTTGAGTTAAAAATATCAGGCCGGTGATTATGAATTAAACTATGGCGTCTTAGGATTACGTTATAGCATTAATGAGTTTAATCAAATGCTTTATTTTGAAACCCGGATTGATCAAGGAGCTTCTCAAGTTGGCCAGAGTTATGGTAATCAGTATATTGTTGGAATAAGGTGGAATTTCCAGGTGTGTCGCATTATGGATAGCGCGAACGATCAGTCTTATGTAATATATTGTTTATTTCTTGGATGATTAATCTGCTGAAATAGAAACCAATCTTCAAGGTGGTAACTTTTATTTGGCTGGTTTATTTCATAATGCAGGTATTTTGGTTATGAGTGCACATTACCCTGACTATCTGAGCTATCATGAAGAAAAACTATCAAAGAAGAATTGATGTTGAGTGATGATACATTATCAATCATTGAGCAAGATGCTCAAATAATCTATTAAATGATTATGTAAGGATACTGAATACCCAGTTCAGTGATTTAATAGGTAACAAACCAATTTCATTGATCTGTAAGCTCACTGAATGGCAGCCATTTGACCTATTGCAGTTGTTGGTGGTTGGAGGGGTAGATGATTTTAGGCTTAATTTCCAGTTAACAGCAATTTCCAACCGCTCAAAGTAAGATGCACGAAGATTTTCTAATACGTCTCATCTCGACCCTAAGTAACCTTTTAGACAGTGAAAAAGCCAACATTTTAATCTGCTAGATACCTGTTATTGATTCACTGTTACATTGTTAATTTTTTTAAAAAGGCTGATGTTTTTTCTTTTCCAGTATAAAGACCAATAAATTGTTCATCAGCTTTATCATTTGCCCAATAACCACATTTAAAAAATTTAGGTTTTTTACTATATGAATAGATTTCACAATCCATATCAACTGCAATCCATTTATGATTATATTTCGTTGCTTTTTTAATAGCTTTTTTAATTTTCATACTTCAACTCAATTATTATTGGTATAGATGAATACAGCTATTCTATCATTAAATAATCATATAATATATTTTAAGTGTATTATTTATTTTAATAATCATTATTATTTATTAAAATGGTAAATGACAGCAATGTGGTAATTTTCCCATTAGAGGAATTAAACACAAAATAAATCAGCTTCAGTATTTCTTATTTTTGAAAATGTCTGCTTCACTGATATTAACTTTTTTCAGAAAGATATGTGATGGATGATATTCATTGTTAATTTAACAAGCTAAATAGTTTTCTCTAAAACAAATTGCTTTTTAAGATATAATGTAACCATGCATGAACTACCTATTACTCAAGTTTTGGCTGAGATCAAAAATCATCTTTCCCAAGAAAACCGTCTGATTCTTCAAGCACCACCTGGCGCAGGAAAAACAACTCTAGTGCCATTGGCATTGCTGGATCAGGAATGGTTAGGTAAAAAACAGATAATTATGCTGGAACCCAGAAGGTTGGCAACTCGTAATGTAGCAGCACGTATGGCTGAATTATTGGGAGAGAAAGTTGGTCAAACTGTTGGTTATCAAATTCGTCAGGACAAATGTTATAGTGATCAGACAAAAATCCTGGTCGTCACCGAAGGAATTTTGACTCGCAGGTTACAGGCTGATCCAGAACTCGAAGATATTGCTCTGGTTATATTCGATGAAATCCATGAACGTAACTTACAGGCTGATCTATCGTTGGCTTTTTGTTTACAAAGTCAGGAAATTTTAAATGAAAACCTCAAACTTCTGCTGATGTCTGCCACTCTGGATAGTCATAAACTCACCGATATATTATCGACATCCGAAGAAAAAGTCTCAATTGTACGTAGCCAGGGTCAAAGCTATCCTGTTGATATTATCTTTCGTGCTGAAAATTGTCCTCGTATTGATCAATTGAATCTAAGTCATAATCTAAGTCAAATAGTCAGCCAACAAGCAATAGATGCTTTAACTCATCATCAGGCTAATATTCTGATTTTTTTACCTGGGGTAAGAGAAATAAAGCAAGTTGAAAGTCAGTTGCAGATCTATTTATCTGAGCAAAACCTTATCGAACAAAACTTTATCGCTCAAAAAAAGGGCTCGGTTATTATTGCTCCACTTTATGGTGATCTGTCGAGATCGCAACAAGAACAGGCCATATCCCCTCCTCCATCTGGACAAAGAAAGATTGTTCTAGCAACTAATATTGCTGAGACCAGTTTAACTATTGAAGGTATCAGTGTTGTGATAGATTCAGGTCTGCAAAGAGAAATCCGATTTAATCCGGGCTCAGGTATGGATTCACTGCAAACCACAATGATTTCTCAAAGTTCTGCCACACAACGCAGCGGCCGTGCAGGGAGACTGAGTGCCGGAACCTGTTATCGCTTATGGACTGAAAGTCTGCATAAACGTTTACCATCTCATCAAGGTGCTGAGATATTAACTGCCGATCTGGCTCCTATGATGCTGGAATTAGCTCAATGGGGAGTACAGGATGTCGAAGAATTACATTGGCTTGATCGACCTCCAGCAGGCACAACCGCTCAGGCAAAAAGCTTGTTGGAATCACTCAATGCCATCAATGAGTCCGGAAAAATAACGGCTCATGGTAAAAAAATGCTGTCCCTTGGTATCCATCCTCGTTTGGCTCATATGATTTTAAGAGGACAAGCAATTAATTTGGCTGAAACCAGTTGCCTGTTAGCCGCATTGCTCACCGAAAAAGATATTATTAGAAACACCTCTCGTCTCAACACCTCTTATCTCAACACAAGGAGAGATTCACAATCCTCTAATATAGAGGAGCGTTTATCTATACTTCAACAAATACAAGAACCAATGCAAGTAGAACACACAAATACAAATAATGTAGTTGATAAACAACAATGCAGGCGAGTTTTACAATCAGCCAAAGAGTTTTTCAGAAGACTCCCTAAAATTAGAAGACTGGCTAAAAACAGTAGTCAAGATTCTATAACAAACTTTAATCAATCCTCTAATGATATGGCAGGTATTTTATTAGCCTTTGCCTACCCTGATCGTATTGCTAAATTACGCAATAATAAAGATCGTCGTTATCTTTTGAGTAATGGTAAAGGTGCTATTTTTACGCATCAGGATATTCTTGCCAATGAACCTTATCTGGTTATTGCTAATTTACATCAACAAAGCAATAAAACAGATGCCCGAATTTTTACAGCAGCACCTATCAATTATGAGCAATTTGATGAGTATTTTATTGATTTAATTGATGAGCAAAATACGCTGTCATGGAATCAACAATTACAAAAAGTTGAATCGGTATTTAGTAGAAAACTGGGCAGTCTGATTTTAACTGAACAGCTCAATCCCATCATTGATACAACACAATGTCACCCAATATTATTTCATGGTATAAAAAGACTTGGACTGGATTGCCTGCCCTGGTCAAAACAGGCGCTGCAATTAAAACAGCGAGTGCAATTTATCCAATATCAGCAAACACACAATGATTCTAATACAAACCCATTAAATCAAATTGACCTCCCGGATTTTTCTGATGATTATTTATTAGATAACCTCGAACATTGGCTTCAGCCTCACTTAAAGAGAGAAACTAATATTAAACAATTACAGACACTGAATTTATTACAGATTCTTAATGCCAATATTAATTGGGAACAAATGAAACAACTCAATGAATTGGCTCCTGAAAAAATAAAAGTACCCAGTGGCTCTGAAATTCATATTAATTATAGTGATCCAGAGGCACCTATTTTAGCCGTACGTTTACAGGAGTTGTTTGGATTAAAGCAAACACCAGCTATCATCAGAGGCAGTTTTCCACTCTTATTACATCTTCTATCACCAGCATCCCGTCCAATGCAAATCACTCTGGACTTGGCGAGCTTCTGGGAAAACACGTATAATGACGTCAAGAAAGAATTACGTGGTAAATACAAAAAACATTATTGGCCTGATGATCCCCTGCAAGCTCAGGCAACCCATCGGGTAAAACCAAGAAAAGAAAAATGACAAATGTACAGATCCGTCCCAAAGTGGTTAATTTTCAGGTATTATCCAGAATTAACCAATTTATCCCGTGCCGTTATCATTCCATAAAATATACTTTGAGCAATTTCTTCTGGAAATCCATCGGGTATCTTTTCAGTTACCCATTAAATTCGGCTTTTCATTGGGTCACATAATTCATCAATAATGGTTTTTAATTCATTCTTATCAAAGCGATATTTTTTCGCCGTTTCATACCAATAACGGCAACGAATGGTATTCCAACGATAGTGTCGATTCTTACCCTCTATTGCCATGGCCATTTTTATTTTTTGCTTTTGCTTTTGCAAACTGCCATCACTCATCAAGGGGTGTGGCTGTAGCGCGCAAACAGATTTGCGAACAAGTCGTATCAAATTTGCGACACATTTAAAGAGATATTTTAAAGCATTTTAACAGCCTTTACATAAGGTTTAAATAATTGTCTGCTGGAGTTATTTATTCGCACAGTTCGATGCTTGTAATCTCGTCAATTTCAATACTGTCATCTACAATACTCTCAGAAAAATTCTCTAGTTCTATATTATCTCTATCAACAGTAATTTATACCAAAACCCTTAACGTTCAATTCAAACTCTTCTTTCGTTTCAAAATAATGTATTACAGTGTGCAATAAATAATAGTGAAAGTTGCGATAACTCAAGTATTTTTTTTCATACCGTATATGCAATGAATTTTCTTAATCTGTAATTAACATTATGAATGAATAGTTTGCTGGTTTAAATAATGGCTATGTACTCGTTAAGTGTTGGTCAGAGGAATATTATTCGCTCGAAGTATTGAGGTACAAGTTTTATAGCGTTAAATAAATACCAAAATATATTACTGAGAAATAGTTTTAATTCAATAAGTTGTAATTCTACCAACACCTAACGAGTACATAGCCTAAATAATTATACCTCACACAATAACGTATAGTTCCGGCAAGCGTGCGTGATTTAAACTAATTTTAGCATTATATTAGCCTCATGTTATACCAACAACAGAGGCGAATATGGAATC
>JAHXIV010000049.1 GCA_025655455.1 gamma proteobacterium symbiont of Taylorina sp. | reverse complement strand
TGTGTCCCGTTCTTTTTTATTTTTAGATCCTGTAAGATGTAGTTTTTGGAGTATTATTGCTGATATTCAAGCATGGTTACCGGAACTATACCATATTCTAATAAATTGAAGAACAGAAACACATCTAATTTATGAACTCCTCCAATATCCTTTTGGATAAGTGCTTGATTGATGTGCCCTATTACTTGATTTTTCTCTTCCTAGAGCAGTCGGCATTTTTGGCTCATCTGATGTTTCTGCTCTTAACTCAATACCGTTACTTTCAGCAAATAAACGAACGTACCCCCTAACCATGCTTTCTCTAAATTGATACCATCCTTTTCTGTCATAAACACCGGTTAAAATAAATTCAGATGATTTTTGCTTTAATGTACTAAGCCTTCTTAAAAAAGCAGGTTTTTCTAATGCTTTCTCATTAATTTCCTTCATAATTTGTACATATGATTTATAGATATTATTGGTGTTTCTCTGTAGGTCATATGCGTCAGCCATAGACCATAATACGTAATGATACTGTTGATCTCGGGCTAGAGTTGCTTTCTCATAAGGATGTTTTAGATGAGGTGATATAGAGTCAATTGCCTTATTAATACCACAATAGTAATCTTCAATATTAATTTCTATGCATGAATTATTTTTTTCAAATATATGCCACATTATCTTTTCAGCAATAAGGTGCACATAATAAGGAAACCCATCACTAATCCCAGCTATCCGTATCAAAAGGTTTCGATCTATCTTTAATCCTAGCCCTTTTGCAACATCATCAACTATTTCCCATCTGGCATCCCATGACAATCGCTCAAGTCTAACTGTTTCTAACTGTCTTATACTTGACATATGAGCACCTAGTAAAGATTCAAGCGTTTGAGAAATACCAGCAAAAATAAATTTGGTTTTAATATCTTTGTCGCCAAGATGCTTTAAAAAGCTAGAAAATAAGTTTCGTTCTTCTTCACTTTTAATTGTATCAAATTCATCAATAACAACTATAGGTCTCTCAGAGTGAATTTCAGAGACATATTGAATTATATCTGAAGCATGATCTATTGAATCAAATGAACTCAATGTGTTATCTGATATTGATTTGTTAATACTTTCATAGGATAGGATTTTTGCAGATATTTTTGTTTTAGTAATTTTCTCAATTCTTTCTGAACTATTATTAACTGCTTTTCTTGCAATTGATTTAATGATACTTGAAAAGGTTGAATCAGGACAACATTCTACTAAAATAAATTTATTATCTGACGATTGGTATTGATTGGCAGCAGTTTGTGCTAAGGATGATTTACCAACCCCTCTATCACCATAAATAAATACGTTTCTTCCATCAGCATAGAGTGCTTTTTCAATATCTCTTAATGCACGACTTCTACCATGTAAACGCTCAATTGAACCTATAGGCTTGGCAGGAGAAAGATATTTTTTTAATATTTCAACAAATTCTTGTTCATTAAAATCACTAATTGCCATATTAATAAATATCCCATGTTAATTGTTGTATTCTTTCTTTTGTGTCCCATTAAAGTCAACTTTTGAGTTAACTTGACGCGTATCGTTTGCACCGGTCGAATTGGACGATTTGTTAGAGCTTTCTTTGGCTTCATGTTGGCCTCGATAATAGATTTGCTCTAAAAAGACAATTACTCAACTAATTTTGACTTCGCGAAATCCATGCAAAAGGGAAAATGTATATTCTTTCATATTAATACGATTCCAACGATTCGAATCTAGAACATAAGAAAACACTTTAACACCATCTACAGAAAAATCATTCCTATTTAATTCCACCATATTAAACCCTCTAGCACAATCAGGAGGGCGATTTTCCTCACGTAAAGTAGGAGTGGGAGCGCAAACCACAAGTGATTTCCCATCATATAGGTGTGCATCTCGTCTATGTTCATGACCATGAAAAATTAGATGAGGAATTGCACTGGTTTCAATCAAATTAGTGCGAAATGCCTCTGAATTTTCTACAGGTTGTTCAGCTTCTGTTTTTACTGGACTATGATGAGATAATGTAATATGAAACAAGTCTGAGATGAAATTATCTGTATTATTAATTATATCTTCAACATCTGTAATGTCATCTTCGTTAAGCCATCTTTTAGGCCACCCATTTTCTGTTGCCCTATATGAACCATTAAATCCTGAAAATACAATACCATGAATTCTGTATGATGTTTCCACCCAATGTCCAAATGGCATATTTCTCCAAGTATCATCTTTCCAGCCTGTGATACTTTGTGCAAATTGTTGAAATGGTACCATCGCATATTTCTCAAGTCCTGGTGTTATGCAATTGATAGAAGGTTTATATTTTAGTTTTCCTCCACTAATAATGGATGCATTTTGAGCATTAGCAAGCGCCACGTTAAAGTCATGATTCCCAGGTACAATAAGAAACCTTCTAGAAGGTATTTTCCATTTAAAATAGTCAGCAAATTTTTCAAACCATTCTGTTGCTTGCCGATAATCATTCGGATGCCCTGTATTGGCAATATCACCCGTTATAACAACAAAATCTGGTCCATCATTCCACTCTTTTTTTATCTTGTCTACTACTCGACGGAGTTCTGCACCAATCAATGTATTTTTATTACTACCAAAGTGAAGATCAGATAAATGTAAAATTCTTATTGATTGTTCTCCATCTCTATTGATATCCCTAATACCATAGTATCGATTAATTTCATTTTGTAAAACCATCACTACCATATTTCGAGTTGATTTATTTACAAGATCTTGCCAGCGTAAGAATAAACGAATATCAATACTAGGTGTGCCTTGTAATGCTTTTCTTACAAGAGGAATACTTGTCATATCCCATTCACTGCTGACTATTGCTACCGGTGAGTATTCAGAGGCTATTTTTAATATCTGATCAAATGCTTCCCCATTACTATCCCCCCATCCAGCAAGAACAACATCTATAAGTATTATGTGGAAATGTCCATTATGAATCTTGGATAATGCATCACTTTGTGATTCAGCAAATGTTAATTTAAGAGGATATCCATCAATTGTTTCTTTTTCTAAAAACATATAAGTATCAGTTCTTTTTCCTTTTTTTCCAGCTTCATCATCAACAACCAGAACATTTAATTCTTTCACAGTACACCTCCAAGGCTTGCCACTGTCATAATAGGTATTATTACAGAAAACTCATATAAATTATTTTCTAATTTTAAAAAGCTATATTCTATTTTTTTATTATGCTGAAATGATTGTATTAATTTACTATTCGTAGTTGATTTTGGCTGTTTTTCTTCACTACATAAGTTAACCAACTTAAAAAAAACAAAATCATCTTCTAAAGTGAATGAACATCTCATATCAACAGTTCCAACATCATTATGTTGTATAAGGGGTTTAGCAGAATGTATAACATTAATTATATGATCTTTTATTACTTGGCGGATCAAAGGAGAAAAAACAATCGTAAGATTATTATCAAAGTTTGCTGGAATTACATCTATCTCTGGGATGTAATATTTTTCTTCACTATTGGGATTTCTCCAACTTTCTTTAATCATTAATTTTTTAACAGATTTTTCTTCAATTATTTTAACCCATTCGCTATCATCAATAGACAAATAATTATAAATTTCAGCTAGTTGGCAAAGGAAAACTTCTTGAAAACGAATAGCTAATCCATTTTCGTTAAACAGCCATTGATGAAGAGACGATATAATATCTTTAGTTTTATTTTCTGACAGGTATTTTTTTTCTTCCAGTCTATCTACCCAAACATTTACTTCTTCTACAAATTTATCTGGGTTAATTTCTGTTGTACTATCTGATATATACAGCCCAATACCAATATTTTTAAAAGCACTATATAGCAACTTTAAATCACGTAATAATAAGTTAATATTAACCATTTTATTGTAAATAGTACGGTCACGTAATATAACTTGATGAGATGTATCTATCTTGTCTCCAAGTAATTGTACAACCATTCTAAGTGCAGAACGTTGTACTTGATTGGGATCCTTGTCAATTCCGGCATATATGAACCATGCATAGCTTAAGTTTTCACCAAGTAATGATCTATCCTGTTTATTATTTTCATCTTTTTTTGGGATAAAACTTAACCAATCTTTATCTGAAATTGATAATAAATGCGCAAGAGTAAGCATTGAATGATAGGAACTTGTTTGATTTTGTGAAAGTTCATTTAATGATTCATTAATTATATATAAAGCATTATTAGGTTCTGATAGCAACATTGTAAAATATGCTAAAGATTCAATTTCTGTTGTGCTTTCATCTGAATTTAAAAGCAATTTAAACAAAAATAAAAACCTTTCATTTAATTCATAAATATCAAAATCATCATAAAATAATAACAATTGAGTAATTAATATCTCAAAACGAACACGCTTCCAAATATCTTTATCTTCTTCTTTTTCACACCCTGATTTGCCTGCTGGTTTTTCAAGCACATGCATTCCTACCGCTTTATAGGAGGTAACTCTCATCAATTCAATTACCATTGAAGCAAGGCCTGTAGTTGTTGTATGCTTAACATCATAAGAAATTTCCCCGTCAGCAGACCATTCTTTTCCAAAAGTCATCTTACGTATATCAGGCAAGGGTATAGGAGCAAGTCCATGATTCTCCCAATCTAGTGTTACATCGCGTAATTTCCAAGTATTAATCCAAGTTTCTATTACTCTCTTTTCTTCACCATATGGTATATTATTTACAATTATCTCAGCCTTACTCAGCGCTTTACATAAAGGACATGTCCTATGATTACCTAATGCAGGTACATCCCAACGCCAGTAGTTACGTCGATAATTTTTTGTCTTTATTATCAATTCTCGATACAAAGGTAATCCAGTCCTGTTTCCTAATATAATGGAATAAACTCTTGTTGCCCCAGCATTTCTTAATAAATGTTCTATCTCTCGTGCAACTTTACCCGTAATTGTCCCATCATCAAAAAAAATCACATTTTTTTCTTTTTCAGTTTCAATGAGCCTACGGATACGATCGTAAGTTAATGAAGGAATACGAATGGAAGACTGCGAATATGAACTTAAAAAATGAATTGGAATTACATGTGTTGGTAAACTTCCGCTATTTTTTATATGCAAGTCTCTAATAATACTATCAGCAACTATATGGGATGGGTAAACAAGCATACACACTTTATCCCTAAGCTCATTTAAATTATCTATTAACCATTTTACCAATGGACCATTATCATTTCTTTCGTATAGTTCCGGCAAGCGTGCGTGATTTAAACTAATTTTAGCATTATATTAGCCTCATGTTATACCAACAACAGAGGCGAATATGGAAT
>JAHXIV010000038.1 GCA_025655455.1 gamma proteobacterium symbiont of Taylorina sp. | reverse complement strand
TCATAGAGGAATTGATATTGGTAAATCCTACTGGAAACTGAATGATAATTTATTATTAGATGATGATTTTGTAACTTCTTTTACCTTTTTCTGGAAATTGATTTCTCGTACTGATACATATACCTTGGAATGGTGGGATTCTGTAAAGGAAAATATAAAATTATTTTGCATCGATTTTAGTAAGAATAAAAATAGAAAATTATATGGCGATTTAAAAACTCTGAAAAAACAATTTAATAACTTGGATTTGAGTCAGGAATCAGATTTGCATTTGTATCATGAAATTAAATTGAAATTAAATGATATTGAAAATACTTTATTAAAAGGTTCGATTATTCGTAGTAAAGCGCACATTTTAGATTCAAATGAGAACCCTACTAATTATTTTTTTCAGAAAGAAGTTGCTAAATCTAAAAATAAAATTATAAAATCTATACAATGTAATAATCAAACATTTGAAAATTCTAAAGATATACTTTCCTGCTTCCAAACTTTCTATCAAAACCTTTATTCTGACGAACCTGTTGATCCCTCTTTGAACTCTCTCTTTTTAGACGACCTTCCTCAAGTAGACCCTGAAGATAATAATTCCCTGAAAAATAAAATACAAAAACATGAAATTTTACAAGCTCTTAATGACATGAAACCAAACAAGTCCCCTGGCAGTGACGGTCTATCCTGTTCTTTTTATTTGAAATTCTTTAATTTATTTGGTGATACACTATATGAAATAATAAATATGTCTTATGAATGTTGTAATTTGTCAAAATCTCAGAAGATGTCTTATATTACCCTTATATGCAAAGATGAATATAAATCTGATGAAATGAAATACTATAGACCAATATCCTTGCTAAATGTTGATTACAAGATAATATCCAAAGTTATTTCTACTAGATTAAGTAAAGTTTTACCCCATATAATAAATATTGATCAAACTTGTTCTGTTAAACAAAGGTCTATTTTTGACAATTTGCATTTGCTTCGGAACGTTGTTGATTATATTGATCAGAAAAACCTAGCTGCTTCTTTTGTTTGTCTTGATCAGGAGAAAGCTTTTGATAGAGTATCTTGGTCTTTTTTATATGACACTTTGGCTGCTTTTGGCTTTGACACTGGCTTTATAAATTGGATTAAACTTTTATATACCGATATTCAATCTTCTGTCTTAGTAAATAATCATATTTCAGACGCCTTCTCTATTCAACGCGGAGTCCGACAAGGCTGTTCGTTATCGCCCCTTCTATACGTCCTTTGTTTTGAACCTTTTGCACATAAGATACGTAACTTAGAAGAAATTAAAGGCTTGAAATTACCTGGTTCCAACTTGGAAGTGAAACTTAGTTTATATGCTGACGACAGCACCGCTGTATTAACTACTGAATCTTCTATTCAAAAATATTTGTATTGGGTAAAAGTTTTTGGCAGAGTTTCTGGCTCAAAGGTAAATTATGATAAATCTAAAATCGTGTATCTAGGTAAATGGAAAAGTAGGTCTGATCATTCTTTTGGCATAAGCTGGATAGAAAATCACAAAATACTTGGTTATAGATTTGGATCTAATTTCTCAGCGGATGATGTTTGGTCAAAACTTTTCAGTAAATTCAACAGTGTCCTCAATTTATGGCACATGAGACGACTTTCTTTTAAAGGCAAATCAACTGTTTTGAACTCCCTCGGTTTATCAAAAATTTTATATTACGCTACTGCGACTACTATTCCTGGGCATTATATAACACTTCTGCAAAGGTCAGCTTTTAGATTTCTTTGGTCTTCGAAATATGAACCTTTAGCTCGGAAAACGTTATATTTGGACTTTCATAATGGTGGCCTGAATATTCCAAACTTTAGTTTGAAATGTGGGTCTTTATATTTATCTCATTTGCAGAAATTAATAAACAACTATGATGCTAAATGGACATATTTTGCAAAGTACTGGATTGGAATGCAACTTAGACGTTTTAACCCATCCTTGGGAAGTAACTCTTTTCCCCATAGTCAGTATATACCGCCATTTTATGATATTTGCTTGTCTCTTTTCAAAAAGATATGTAATATTGATCCTCATATATCTTTTGTCAATATTCCAACTCGGTATTTTTATAACACCTTACTTAAAGATTGTACCACTCGTCCAAAAATTGAAACTTTGTGTCCACAAATTAATTTTACTGTTGTTTGGAGAAATATTTTTTCACCTTGTGTAGACCCTGATTGTAGAAATACTCTTTGGAAATTAAGTCATGACATTATATATGTTAATTATTTTTTATTTTCTAAACATATTAGCAAGGATAAGTCATGTCCAATGTGTGGTACAATTGAAACTGTTCAGCACCTATTTTTAGAATGTAAATTTGTTAAACCTTTGAATAAAGTAGTATTATTTTTATTAAGAAAATTAACACATAACACAATTTCTTTCTCAGAACTTGTTTTCAGATTTTCTATTTTACCTAAATTGCCTAAACGTGTAACAGAAATTTGTTTAATTTTACTTTCAGAATCCAGAAATATTATTTGGTTAAATAGAAATTTATCAAGACACGAAAATAAGCAGTTTTCCAGTTTTTCTTTAGTTTCTCAATTCCTTAACAAATTAAAATTTAGAATTTTGGCTGATAAATCTAGAATGTCTTTCGAAAATTTTATGGAAAACTGGTGTATTTTTGGCCTTTTCTGCGGTATCAACATAACTTTCGACACTGTTTTTTTCCACCCTGAAATTGATATAAGCTTTTATTACAAAGTTTAATTTAAATATATATGTATGCTTACACTTTGAATTGTCTCTAAAATTAGTTTCTCTTTTCAGAATTGATGCCTTTCAAGTGATTATCTGTGACGCTTTTCTTCCAAATAACGTACTAATATTATATCTTCGAGTTACGACTTGGTTACCTGTATTTAATGTTTTGTCCCATTATTTAATTTGTATGGTGGTTTATCTGTTATTACACTCTCGCGTCTTAGCGGGGATGGTACCCGAGCCATCGTCGCTGAGGTGGGCGAGTGTAGTTTTCCGTACCTTCTACCTGCCACGGTTTTTTCTCCTTCCATCATCGTCCGGACCATCGGGCCTAAGAGCATGATGGGCCGGTCTGTGGTGGAAGATATTTCCCCGTATTAAGCCTCATATTGAAGCTCAATTTCACCAAGTAACCAAGTCAGCTCATTTACTAACATTGCCATAGACACCTTTTAAGGTTAGGTTTGTAAATTGAAACTCAATTTTTTATGTTGAATGATGGCCCGTTATAGTGGCCATCTAGGTTCTTCTCTGCAATTTCATTCAGGTTATTTCTTCGCTATCATAGGGATTTTCTTTAACTTTAAAATATATTCATTTGCAACACTATTTTTTTTACTTTATATCTAGATGTGTAACGTTTTTTCTTAGGTCTTTGATAAGGTTTCATTTTGTAATTACAAAGGTGTCGGCCGTGTGGGGCAGCATACACCCCACCGGTTTTTATTGTACATAGGGTTAACCCAAATAAATTTATGAAAAACAAAAAAAAGTATCTGTTCTTATCAGCTTAATATCTGATACGTCCCCCATTGGGGGACTTCGATATTAAACTGATTTTTGAGCATAGGTGAGATGTCAGGGGCTTGCTCCGCTCTCGCCACGGGTTGGCCCGGTATTGCAGTACATCCGGGATCGGCCCACTCCCTTCCGGGGGAGAAAGAAACAAATAAGAAAAACAGAAAAACCGTCTTCCAAATTCGTTGGAAGTTATATCTGTATCGTGTCGCACTGTGGTCGTCGTGTTCGAATCCAGTTCTGTTTTCTGACCCGCTTGTGTGCCTAATAATATGCGCGCGAGTACAGCTGCGGAATGAATGCAAATTGATACCGAACTTACGCGCCCCTCCTGTAGATACACGGGGAAATTACCCTCAGTTGATGAGGATAAGGATCGTTTGGGTATTTACGACCCTTTCAACTGAAGTTCAGTTATTTGGAGTCGATGGGCGGATGGATGATCGCGGAGCTGGTGGCCATTGCAAGATTCTGCTTCAAGCGGGACTCGAAATGATGACCGAGAAATGGCAAACACATGAACCACCGAGAAAACCTGCTCGCCCAGTTAAAGGTCATATGATTTTGCTGTCTGGAAAAGCGCACAAATATTTGAGGAAAAAGATTTTCAGCACATCAGCCTGGGACCTTTACAGCATGTGGCACGAGACCACAATTAATTTTACTCTATATTTAGTCATTGCTTATGGCCTATGACTTCTGTGCAAGTAGCTCAATTCATTTACCTTTTCTTGTGAGGGCCTGGTAGGCCTAAGCCTGATATTTTATCGAGGCTTTCAGACTAGACTGACCTGCTAACGTTCCTGCATCTCTGATGTAAGCAAACAACTGTCGGGTGTCACGTGTTTTCCATCACGTACTTTCACTTTCTAGTGGTGTGATTCGGTTCACCTAACTTCCACAAATGAAAGGAACTCTGAACAAACTGCACATTTTTAAGAAGGTTGGACATTGGTCTTACCATCTTGGTATCAATAGCAGGGACTTCTGTCAGACTGGCCACTTCCTTCCCAATACAACATGGAACTATTTGTGTGAAAGTATTTCCTGGTCGTGGACAACGAGTCAAGAGAGCTAATTGTGATCTGTTGCCTACTCGTCCTGTGTACAATATACTGAGTAAACTGCTAAGCTAAACTTTCATAGTTTCTTTGAAAAATCCCCCCTTTTTTTTTCTGGTTCAAAATACGTAACTTTTACGTGGCCCCTCTTTACGCATTTGCACTAGATATAGCACGAACAAGTTGAAACAATTTTCAATTCCAGTGGATCAGAAAATGTTCGGCGTTCTTTGTGTGGCTATTTGAGAATATACGGTAGATGTTTGACGCAAATGCATGCACCAAATGTGAATATTTCCGTCAATACCAAGAGTCCAGGGTCGTGCTGAGTTCTCTTCAAGAAACTGGTCTTAAACACCTGTTAGCAACGCTGGGAATGTCGCTTATCCCGGTTCCGTTGGAATAGCTAACACAAGACTATGAAAACGTACATACAACGTTCGTTTTGTCCGTAATGTTTGTGTGCTTCATAAATAGTGCATTAGAATGATTTTTAAGACGAAAATTCAGTTTATGAGACTGCCAGTAAACGTCCGTAACATACCAGCAATACCAGTGGCTGGAACACATCGCGAAAAGAAAACGGTGAGTGCGAAACTCATCATGGCGGTGGCTAACAAATTAATGATGTCGGTGTCCACTCATACCGCTCAGTTTTGAAATTGCCAGTATTTAAGATGTTCTCGAAAAGTCTACCAGGTATCGCTTCTCGGCCTTTTGGCTAAGATCAAA
>JAHXIV010000069.1 GCA_025655455.1 gamma proteobacterium symbiont of Taylorina sp. | reverse complement strand
AGCGAGTACAACCGAGGAACCGGATGCGAGAAAACCGCACGTCCGGGTCTGTGCGGGGGGCACTGGGTAACTGGTGTTCCTACCGTGAGAGCAGCAAAACATGAAAGATCACGAATTCATCAGTGAATTAAGAGAGGCCTTTAAAAGGGAGGTATACCCGGGGGAGAAAGATATATTGCACTGTTCTTATGATAAAGCATGGGGAGGTACACTTGATGGCCCCTGCAGAGAATGCTCTGAAGTGGTTAGTTACTTTAAAAATATGGGACAGTACGGTCATCCTCCAAGAAAACTTGGATGGGTCGCGTTTGGTTTAACAAAACTCACACCAGAAGCTTTTGCATTCTGGCTCCCGTCTTTTATCGAAACGTCTGTTCTATATGGTGTCGAAGCCGATTCAGTTATTGAGAGTCTTGAATTTAGATTTGAGTCATTAGAATCAAAAGAGTGGCAGGATTCACACATCGGAAAACTTAGCAAAGAACAACTCATTGTCATTAAAAAATTCTTTTCACTTTCATTAGAGAAAAATCTCACAGATGATGATTTGTATAATTCCTCTATTTGCACGCTGGAATATTATGAGAAAAAATTCTGCTAACAAAATGCTCAACCCGACCATGTTAAGTTGCACCTTTTTTGCAAAAAGCGCAAAAATGCCGCCACTTAACATGGCCGGTTAGCATAACGTTATAAATCAAATATAAATCATGCATCTATTCATTTTATGCTACAATTTAGTTATCATTAGATGATAATATGTTTTAGGTGATAGCTAAATGGATAGTGATATTGGCTTAGAAGTTTTACTGCAGCTTGATAATGAAATATTTCCAATGGAAAATGGCTACTGGACAAAAATTGAAGCAAAAGCTGTTGCCAGTAATGAACATATACCTCATGGTATCAAATATTCTTTAACATTGCATAATCCAAGTAATATAAGAGTTTTAGGATATGACAATGCGCATGGTATAAAACCAAAGAAGAAAAAATATGGAGCCAAAAGATTAGCTTGGGATCATAAGCATAAAAGAAAAATAGTTGAACCTTATGAATTTGAAAATGCGGGTCAGTTACTTGAAGATTTTTGGACTGATGTAGACAAAATACTTCTTGAGAAATAAAGGTAAATCACATGAAAGTTATGAATGTAGGAATTATGTCACAAGAAGACTATAAAAAAAGAACCATCTCTATAGTCAAGGGTGAATATAAGCCAAAAAAAAATGAACCTAAGATCTGGTTTGAGTCAATAAAATCGCTCTCACAAGTTCTCAGCAATGAGAACCAGGAACTTTTAAAACTTATTATTGAATATAAACCAAAATCTCTTACTGAGCTTGAGTTATTAAGTCATAGAAAAAAATCTAATTTATCACGGACACTTAAAACACTAGAGAATTATGGCATAGTATCCTTAAACAAAGAGAATGGCAAAGTGATTCCCTCAGTTACAGCAACAGATTTTAAGGTTGAGTTTGGTTTGCATTCAGTTGCTTATCATTAAAAAATTTATCAAATCAATAATGGACATCCATCAATTACTGTTGGCTTTTCGGGCAATATACTCATGATTTAATTTATGGATGTCTGATGTTTTTGCTTAGATGGGTCACTTTTTACTATCAACACCCAGAACCAGAAAATATTCCGAATGCCATTAAATGCATGAGTCAAACAGGATGGTTTGACAATAAAAATAAACTATCACCCATTTTTGGATTTCTAGCAGGCGTATTTAAGGAAAATCCAAAAAAAGTACCTGAATGGATCGAAATACTTACATCTGATAAAGAAGCTCATATTAATGTAGTAATATTTGGAGTATGGTATGCAAATTTACCAAATTCACAAAAACTGGTTTATAAAATATTAGATAAACATAAAGAATTAAAAAAAGAATTTAGTTTTCTCTACAAAGGTTCACCTTTAGCAATAGAGAAAATACCTCTTGAACAAGGAGCATGGGTTTTAGATGGGTTATGGGGAAATTTTATGGCAACAGGAAACAAAACGCCTGTAGCAAGAATAATGACTGCATTACCATGGGTTGACATTAAAGGAGATATTAATCGACTAATGGTTGGTGGTGCTGCACAATGGTCATTAAAATCAAATGCATCACAGCACCCTCATGTTTTAAGTTTTTGTAAAACAGAAATTAATGAGCAGCCGAAAGATGTTGCAAAAAATTACGTGAGATCATAGCTAACAAAAGTAGTGAATAAAATAAAAAATAAGGCATAACCAAGGCTTGAATTGGATCACTGGGTCTTAGCTGTTTTTAAAAAAGTATTGGGTGTTGGTCAAAGATAGTCATTTTTTAACTTCATCTTTCCTTAGACCCAGAGTCCAATTAAGCCGACGTTGAGCAGCAAGCCTGCTCCAGAGCCTTAACAGTCTCCGCTTCGCTACGACTATCAAGGCGCTGGAGCAGAAATCGGTCTAATATCCTCCTTGAGCAAGCTCAAACGGAATTAGACCGATTCTGCTCAGCTCCGCCGTTATGTTCCACAAATTAAAATTCAACTACAACTGCTAACATAATAATGGCTAAAATTGTATTTTTTATTCAAAAAAAGTGTTTATTATGATATTCTGTTATAAAAACAGCTAGGAACATAGAATGCTTTTACAATTCAGTGTCAACAATTTTAGATCTATTAAGGATAGTGCAACATTCAGCATGAATGCTGTAACAAAGGATAAAGGCAACGAAAAAACCATAAGAAATTATAAAATTTTAACATCTTCCGTGCTGTATGGAGCAAATGCAACAGGGAAAAGTAATTTTTTTAAAGCTATTATCTTTATGAAAAATATGGTTTTAAACAAATACAGAATTACACAGTCAACAGATACACTCAAACATTTTCCTTACAGGCTCAGCACTGATACAGAAACAGCATCAAGTACATTTGAAATTGTTTTTTTTATTGATGACATAAAATATAGATATGGGTTTGAAGCTGATAGTGAAAAGGTCTATTCTGAATGGCTATTTCAAGATACAAAAGGAAAAGAAGCAAAGTTATTTTATAGAGATATTGATGAAAATTTACTCTATATTAATAAAAATAAATTTAAAGAAGGTCTAAATATCAAAGTCCTAGATAATCACTTATTTATATGGAAGTGCGATCAAGAAGGAGGTGGTATATCATCATCTATTTTAAGGTGGTTTAATAAAGTAAATCTTATTGATGGCTCTGATAAAGATGGATATTTTCATTTGTCTATAGAGAAAATAGAAGATCCTGACTATTTAAAAAAGGTCGTATCTCTGTTAAAGATAGCTGATTTAGGAATTAACAATATCAGCGTAGAAAAGCAAGTTATTGATAGTAATCTAATTAATAATCTTCCTATTCCCACTAGCTTAAAAAATAAACTTTTATCAGATAAAAGCAATGTAAAATCAATTAAAATAAATACACAGCACCAAAAATATGATAATGATTTAAAGAGTTCAGGTGTCGTTAATTTTGAAATCGATAATGAAGAATCTATGGGAACTCAACAATTCTTTTTTATTTCATCACCTATCCTTGATACATTACAATCAGGAAAAATTCTACTCATTGATGAATTTGGATCTAGTTTGCACCCGATGTTAACAAAACATTTAATTGAAATGTTTAATGATAAAACAATCAATACAAATAATGCTCAACTAATGTTTGTTACACATGATACAAACATGCTAGACAACACTCTTTTTAGAAGAGATCAAATATGGTTTACTGAAAAGGACTATTATGGTTCTACCCATCTATATTCATTAGCAGAACATAAAAATATACGTCCTAGTGAAAACTTTCAAAAAAATTATCTTGAAGGAAAATATGGTGCAATTCCATTTTTAGGAAACTTTAATTTTATGAGAGACCTATAATGTCTAGAAGGAGTGGTGGAGACAAATTACACAATCGAAAAAAAGAAAAGATTAAGCGTGACTTTAATAGAAACAAGTCAACTTTAGAAAAATTAGACAGTGTAATAATGGCTTGTGAAGGTATTAAAACTGAGTATTATTACTTTAGTGACTTTTTTAAATATCTAGTTAAAAATCATAAAATATCTGGATTATCACTTGTTATTGCAGATCATAAAAATACTCATCCGACTGGAGTATTAAAGGATCTAACTACTTATAATAAGAAGGGTAAAACCTATAAAGATTTTAAATTTAAATGGATAGTTATTGACAGAGATGAAGAAAGAACAAATGGCGGCGGGCATACCTTACAGGATTATAATGATGCCATTAGAAAGGCAAAACAATTAAATATTGATGTCGCATATTCTAATCCATCATTTGAAATATGGTATCTCTTACACTTCCAATATAGAAATACAGCTATTGACAGAGATTCTCTTGAAGCAGAACTAAAAAAATTAATAAATTATGACAAGACAAATGAAGGAATGTTTGCACTGCTAATAGACAATCAAATTACTGCAATTGAAAATGCAAAACGCTTAACACAGGGAAGAAGACATAATTTAGAGCATTGTAATCCGAGTACAAGGGTTTATGAATTTATTGATTTTTTTAATAAATATGCAGTTAAAGATAAAACATAACCAAAAAATGCACTGGATGCAAAAAGACGTACCAGTGATTTAGGCGTTATGTCAAATACAAAATTATTCTGATACATTGAAGTAGCTTTGTTCAAAAGAGCAAAAAAATTGTACGTAGTTTTTTTTAAGATATACACTGAGATTTTTTAATGAAGAAAATATTATTTTTATTTTTTACTATAAATTCAAAATTATTATTTGCAGCATATCCATTTGATAATTTTGCATACCTATATACCCAACAACCTTATGGTTTTTCAAGTGGTCCATATCATACTTATCTCACTATACCAATAGTTGAATTTAATAATCATTTATATACAGATATAAGACTTAAATTAGAAGAAAATGGACAGTATTCATTAGAACAATATAAAAAACTGCCAGATGATGAAGAAAATTTAGTAAGAAAAATAAATAATAGTAGTTGTGTTATTAATGATACATTTGGACGTTTTGTAGCTAACATTGCATTTTTAAATGGAAACCAAAAATACTGCTTAGTTCGGTCTTTAACAGGTACAGATCCTGGGTTTTATATGTCATATTTATTTATAGAAAATGGAACAGCAACATTAATACAGGATACAAGATATGAGCCGTATCAATCAAATCCAGAGATATACATAGTTTCAGATGATATATCTTCAATAAACTTTGGTAGTTTTGAAGATCAAATTTTCATTGAGCAAGCGGATATAAATCAAATAGATTTTGAGAAAAAATCTACTCTAAAATTATTTGACAAATTAGGAAATCTAATAACGCATTTTTAAGATTAGATAAAGACATAACAATCGCGTTAATTCTGACTTTCAAACCCTCCACTTCGTTACGGATTTTAAAGCAGATTACAAAAAACGTTAGGAAAAATAAATAAAGATATGTCAGAAAACATTAAATTGATTAATAGAATTTATGACCATGTTGAAAATGGTGACACAGATAAAGCAGTTTTTGCATGTTTGAGACTATCAAGAAATATTGGCGATGTATTTAATACAACTATTTTTGTAACTGTTCAGCGTAATTTTTAGTTTATATAAAACTAACTGATAAAATCAGGTAGTTTTCCCTTAAAAAGCAACTCCATAGCATAG
>JAHXIV010000022.1 GCA_025655455.1 gamma proteobacterium symbiont of Taylorina sp. | reverse complement strand
GTGGTAATGCAACACATAATCTTGGCGTTATTCGCCATATGGCATTAAATTTACTAAAAAAAGAAAAAACTAAACGGAGTTTAAAAGGCAAGCGCCTTAAAGCTGCTTTCGATGATCGTTACAGGGATAAGGTCTTGAGCAGTATATGATTTTAATGATTTTGCCCTGAATGAAGGTCAGACCAAGCAAGCCCTCAAAAAGTCATTAACAAAGGAGTTTGGCCGTTTCCATCGTAATATACATATTATCCAATCTCAGAATGAATTGCCTGAGAATCTTAATTCAAAGGACGATCTGAAAGGTGTTTACGATCCAATAACCGGTCAAGTCTGGCTGATTGCTGACAACATTGAGCCGGGTACAGAAAGAGGTGTATTCCTTCATGATGTCGGTATTCATGCAGCACTATCACAAGAGGACTTCTTTCAAGACATTCTTTCTCAAGTCAATAATCTCAAGGATACAGCAAACCATTACAAATCAGCGAGAGATAACAGAGCTGTACTATCAGTTGGAGAAAAAGATTATGCTTAAATCTATAGAGCTTGTTGATAAAGTTGAAGTTTCTGAGAAGCATGCAATTGATAACCTACTAAAATTATCCAAGGCCTATGCATTACTCAGAAAATTCAGAGGTTAATATGGTAAATTCTGATAACGTTTTACAAGAAATTGCCCGGCTAGGCTTTGCTAATATCAAGAATGTCTATGGTACCGATGGTAAAATGATACCACCTCATAAATTACCACCACAAGTCACTGCTTCAATAGTGAAATTTAGCGAGAGAGTTATTAAATCTGATGGTAATCAAACTATCATTGAACGTAAATACCAGCTGGTAGATAAGAGATCTTCATTGGAATTGCTTGGGAAGCATCTGAAGTTATTTTCAGATAAAGTTGAGATTGAAACAGGTGATATTACTCTGGAAGAGTTGATTGGTACTATTACAGCATAAATTTTGTCCCCAATTGGAGACAAAACTGCGCCAAGTAAAATAATATTATTCTGTTAAAGCAAGCCGCCAGATGGCGTCTTGAAATTTAATGTGATCTGGTAATCATTATGTCGAAAACGTCCCAAAGTGTTAATTGGGATGTTTTCATCGGCTAACGTTGAAAGCAAGAAAGCTGCAATTCTAGAATTTGAAATTTGACAACCTGAAACTGATTGTTTCCTGGTAAAACACTCAATTCTGTCTCTTAAACCAAAGATCCTAAGTGGCTAGAAAGTCTTAATATTGATAAAATCACACTTAATTAAGTAAAAGGGAGAAATCTAATGAAACAATTTATGGTACTGAGCCTTATATTTGGGTTCATGGGGGCAATAGCTGGTGTACTTGCCCGCTCATCTACAGAGGTAATGTTTATAGTTTTGTTAATAACTACAATAGTTGCTGGGTTTCTGTGTCGGGATGAAATAAAAGAAGATTTAAAATAGTCACATTAACTAATTTAACCTTACAGTCACTTATGAAAACTGGGAACTGTCAGATCAGGTCTGAACCACTACAACTTATTTAATGGACTTGAATAATCTTTAATTCTATCTTCGGCGATCACAGAGTTATTGCAAAGGATTATGATTGACAACATACATATTAAAAGAATTGTTCTAATTTTCATATTTACTCCATCGGTTTTGTTTAGCCCCTAAATATCTGTTAATAGTAAATTGAGAGACAAATCTAAACTATATATTATATTAGATAACCTGCTAAATACTAAGCTAATACTTAGCATGTCAAACTAGCTGTCACTGCCTGTAGTAAAAGATGAATGGCTGGTTTGGAGATAATTAAGATTAATTCTCATTGATTTAAAATAACTGGTATAGGTCAAAAGTTACACTTATAGTTTGCATAAAATCATTGAATTTACTATTCTTTTAAATTCATTACAAAATAATTACTAAGGGAAGTTCAAATGAAATATTGTAGCATTGTACTTTTTACAATTTTGTTAACTCAAAATGTACTTGGTGAAGAGCTGTCTCCAGAAGAGAAATGCACTCAAAGGGGAGCCATTGCCGAACAAGCAAGCAAAATGAGAGTAGCCGGTGTAAAAAAGGAAACTACTATTGAAACTTTGGTGAAAAAAGAAAAAGCCAAGCAATCGGGAGTGACTGAAAAATTGGTAAAAGGTGCAGTAAATATCAGTTATATGGCAAGAATGAAGCCTGAAAAGATGCGAGACTACTATATCTCTCAATGTAAGAAAGACATTATACGATAACGGGATGACTGTTTAACTGAATCGTCACTAATTTTCCAGACAACTATTATCTAGAAAAGTGACTGTAATTGGGAAGAATGAATTTATAAACAGATTAACTACAGGATTTGTCATATTTAAGCCCGTGAAAAAAAGGATTTAATTTAATTAAAGCAATCTACAAAATATTTATTGCTTATACCTGTAATGTAAGCATTCTCTAAAAGGCTGTTTGGATCGACCACAGCCAAATTAGAAAATCTCCTTGCATCTCATTATGAGTAGTTGGAAATAGCCGCTAACTGGATTTGAAAGCAAGAATTGATCTACCCCTCCAATTAGTACTTTAGGTCAATACCGGCCAAATGTAGAAGTATTGAGTTTGAATTACAATTAACCAACCGAATCATTAACCCGTTCCCTCAACACCTTCCCAGGCTTAAAATGAGTTTTGTATCTACCAGGCAATGATACTTCTTCACCCGTCTTAGGATTTCTACCCTTACGTGGTGCAATATGACGAAGATTAAAGCTGCCAAAGCCTCTAATTTCTATTCTTTCACCACTGGCTAGGGATAGTGTCTTGTGTTCCAGTATCACGTCAATAGCTGATTTCACGTCTGCTATAGGAAGGTGGAGGTGCTTTTCAGCTAAGATGTTGATTAATTCAGATTTATTCATGGGGTAATAATATCCGATTATGCTGAAAAGATATATACTGTGCAAAATGTATCATAGAAAACAAAAAAATATGAGTAATTGCTGCAGCAACCAAAACATACAAAATAAAAGGCATAAGAAAACCAGCGTATGCCCTAAAGATGGTAAAGAATGTCAACTGGTAGAGTATAGTACTTTACTATTTCAAGTAAAAAAACCATGGAAATTTATAGATAACAGACAACAATATTATTTCTGTAGTGATACGGGGTGTGATGTTGTATATTTTACAGATGATGGACAAATCATATCGATTAATGAAATTAGAAATCCTGTAGGCCATAAGTTAAAAGGGGATGATGCAATAGCCTGTTATTGCTTTAATATAAATTATCAAGATATTAAAAAATCAGATTATAAATTAATCGATTTTATTAAAACACAAACACTGAATAAAATATGTGCTTGTGTATCTCACAATCCATCTGGTAAATGTTGCCTTGGTGAAATTAAATTGAGATTAAGAACATTCTAATAATCATACGCAATCTTTTTTATACACTACCATAACAACTAACTGTAAACGAACCAGCCTCATGGTAAAATATATGAAAGCGTCCAGAGATTGGTGCCTCAATTCACCTTTCCTTGTTTCTGGGCGTTTTATCTTTACTGCAATAATAAGTTAGTACACCAAGCCACATAACTCCGTCATAAAAATTGCTATAATAAAAAAATGCAAAAACGAAGAATTTCAGAATCTATACCTTTGACTATGGCTTTTCTAAGTGGATTAATATTTTTTAATAATCCTGGAGAAGCATGGGTTGATAATATTGTACTTGATATTGCGCTGATGGCATTAATAGCATTTTCTTTTTTAATGCTGAGTATTATCTATGGAAATATTCATGTCAAAAAGTACGGTAAAAATATTGTTATTTTCTTAGGCGTGACGATATCCAGCTTACTTGCACTGGTGCAATTTGTAATCTTATTTATGGGAGTAGGATGGAGTGGGGCTTTCTAATAAAATATTTCTATCCAACCATTTGATACACTTCAACAATCTATTAACAAATATAGTACCTCTGGTGAGTTTTAATCGACTCAATTTAGTTTGCCATAAGTTAGGGTTATCTTTTTTAAACTGGCACCAATAACGTCCCTCAGTCGTAAACATCTGGTCATATTCATCTGTCATTTCACACAATCCAGAAACAGCCTGGCAATATCCGGTTCTATCTTCCATTGCTTCATTATGAGTACCGTGATTTGATATTTCTTCATCCATTTAGGTTAATCTCTATTTGTTCATTAGTTTTATTTAGCTGTATATGTTGGCTTATATTGTGTGACTCATATATGGAACAGTGGAAATTCTAAAATCAACAACTTAGGTATCGATGTGGATTATTTTTTTCATTTCACTTTCCTTCAGGCGAAAAAAAAGCCGCATCTGATCTCTCAGAAACGACTCGTATGGCATTTGATATAGTTATACTACAAATATACTCGTTTGTCAGTTAGTTGTTGTAATTAATTGCAATACCTTTTAATAAATTGAAAATAATTAAAATTAGTCCTAATGTGACTGTTGTGATCGTTGTTTTAAGATTCAAAAAAAACTGACAAAACAGCGGCAACACCAAACAGCGTGGAAAAAATAAGCATTGCAATAGCCAATATCTTTCCAATTATTCCTGCATCTTCTGGTGTTATTGTGCCAGATATATTCAATATACTTTTAAATTTCATAATATACACACCCAACTTAAGTTTTGAAAACCCGATATTCCTATAATCCTAAAAGGAAATATTCCAAGTTAATATATGGTATATATAGCTATCAAGAAACTTACAATCTGTGATTTACCTCTCATTTTGTATGAATTGCGTAAATTGTAAGCATTTTATTTACGAATGCCATGGTGTTTAAGGAGCTATGTTGTACTTAAGTGTTGCTGAAATGTTTTCTTTTGCTTGAAGACTTATATTACAAGTATCTTCATTGATTGATGTACTATTATTTACATGGATCTGGCCACTTTTCTTGCAAAGCTAAAAAGACAACCTCCGCAGCAGAGAGATTAAGAATTTATTTATTTCTTTTCCTTTTTATGAAAGCTAGTGTTTGTTGAAAAATTAAGCCTATATTGACACCATTACTACAGAAAGAATGCTCTTTAACACGTTTAAAATTCTTGTTAAATAGATTGTTATTCTGGTTGCTTATTGTATCTGTTGCTGATATTTCACCATAGACAAGCACAAGAGATAATCCAGAAATTAGCGTGGTACAAGAATTAACTTCTCGAATATTTGATTTCTCGTTTTCTACGCAAATTTTATACAAGCTATGGCCATCATTCTTTGCATACAAGTTTGCCGAAAGTACAACCATCAGAACAAGCAAAAACATTCTCACATTAATTCTCCATTTTTAGAAAGAATAACATAAAAACTTATAATTAATATCAGACAATTCCTGCAAAATAGGAAAATCATTAAGAGTGTGGTTATTATAGGGAAGGAGAAATATTGCGAATTAATACAGTGAACTGGCTTATTTAGTATCTTGCTTTAGTTTGATTGATTAAAATATATTTTGTTAAATCCTCTCTCACTAAATCCATTCATTCTCTTATTTTTCGCAAGTATTACGGGAACGCCACTACCGCCCATTTTCTTATAACGAAACATAGCCATACTATTTTTTTCAATATCATACTCTGTGAATGGAATATTATTTTTCTTAAAATACTTGCGTGCTTTTTTACAATAACCACACCAATCAGTTGAGTACATGATAACTTTATTACCAATATCTTGAGAGGAAGTTTCAGAGGAAACCTTGGTATATGTTTTTATTTTTAAATTTTCAACTTTTATTGAAGCTGGCTTTTGGTCACCAAAATGAGTTTTTCCATTCGCATCAACCCATTTATAAATCTCAGCAAAAGCATGGGTATAGCTAAATAGCAAGGATAGTATTAGGATTTTTATCATAGGTGAAGTGGTCAAGTTTTTTTGTACAACATAGTTAAGTGTAGTCTTATCCACATATCCATGGTTCAGCCCGATAGAGAGATCTCAAATCTAT
>JAHXIV010000102.1 GCA_025655455.1 gamma proteobacterium symbiont of Taylorina sp. | reverse complement strand
GCACATTTGAAGCTTGCGAAATACCTGGTGCAAAACTTCTGGGTCGCTACATTGGTCGCATGTGTGAGGCAGGTGACAAAGACTGCAAGGCCGTATGTAGATGATTTCTGAATAGCCACTTTTTACTGTTGGATGTTAGTCATGTAAAAATGCTGAACTACTGATGTGAGACGGATTCCGTAATTTTCATCCATTTCACAGTTTAAAAATTTAACCTACCCATTCAGTGACACTAATGACCTAAACCAGCAATTCTAGTCAAATGAGAATTAATTTTATTTATTTCAATAGCTGCCATTGCTGAGAGTGTCTTGAGTAAAACAAATGTAAGCGTTTAATTGATAAAAGTGTAATCTTATCTATTCTTTGACATAAACCACATGGTGATTTATCATGAGAACAAGTGTTTTTTTGACGAAGAATACACTAAACTTAATTTCAAGGTACACAAGCAATGTCAAAAGTTGCATTTCCTCTATTAGATATTTTTATATAATTCTATGAGATAAATAAGTATTAGCTTCAAGACAACAAACACTTTCAGGCTTTGTTAAGAATCATGCCACAGAAAAATTCAGATCAATCAATTTTCGATTCAGAGTATATAACCAAAGAGCAGACACGCTTACTTTACTTAAATGCACCTATTTCTAATGTCATGGTTTTTGGAATTGCGCTACTTTATTATTATTTTATTACCTATCATCTAGAATCTATACTTTCCATAATCTGGGTGGTTGCACTGTATATTTCAGCTAGCTTTAGATTGTTTTTATGGTACATACATAAAAAATGGACAAACATCGTATCGACAAAAAGTTGGCTTAATTATTATGTGGCTGGATGCGCTCTTGTTGGTATATCTTGGAGTTTGATATACCCCCTGCTCTATATTTCCAACGAATTAACTCTGTCTGTAGGACTATATATGTTATTTTTTGGTGTGATTGGGTCTGCGGTAATTATTTTATCAGCTTATATGCCTGCTTTTTACGTTTACACATATCCTCAAATTTTTGTGCTTACCGCCACTTTACTGAGTTTTCAGGAAGCCAAGTACACATTGTTATCAATAGGCGTTCTTACCTATTTATTAATGACGACTCTGTTTACCAAAAACATCAATCAAAATACACTGCGATCTATCTCTTTAGAATCTCAGAATTTAGATCTCATTAAGGAACTTGGTAACGAGGTTAATGAAAGGGAAAAATTGATCCAAAAAAGAACTGTCGAACTTCAGGAAAAAAATCTGGAGTTAATACAGGAGATTGATGAGCGCACGAGAGTTGGATTGGCATTACGGGAAAGTGAAGAACGCTTCATATTGGCTATGCGTGGAGCCAACGATGGATTGTGGGACTGGAACTTGGAAACTAACGATGTCTATTACTCTCCACGTTGGAAAAGCATGCTAGGTTATGATGAGACTGAGCTAGACAATAAATTAGATACCTGGGCAGCACTGGTTCATCCCGATGATAAAGATTATGTCTTAGAAAAAGTTCAGGACTACTTAACAGGTTGTGCTGATTCCTTTGAAGTTGAAATGCGTATGCATCAAAAAAATGGATGTGAAATTTTTGTTCTGTCCCGTGCATTTCTTGTCAATCGAGAATCCGATGGGAAACCTGAACGTTTGGTTGGAACCCATATCGAAATTACTGAACGCAAAAGAACTGAGGCTTATGAGAAAAAAAATGCCAAGATTCTAGAGATGATTGCGACCGGAAAAGCATCGTCAAACATCTATGATGCCATTGCATTAATGTATGAGAAACGTCACCCTGAAATGCGGTGTTCTTTACTTGAATTAAAAGACGGTAAGCTCTTGCATGGTGGAGCACCAAGTTTGCCAAAGGAATATTGTGAGGCAGTACATGGCTTAAAAAATGGCCCCAGTGTGGGTTCATGTGGCACATCCACTTACACTGGACAACGTGTCCTGGTTGAGAATATTGAGACGGATCCCAAGTGGGCTGAAATTAAAGATTTTGCACTTCCTCATGGTATGTGTTGTTGCTGGTCTGAACCCATTAAAGATTCTTCTGGAAAGGTATTGGGTGCATTTGGTATGTATTACAATCATCCTGCTCTACCGAATGAAGAAGAATTAAATGATCTAATGTCTGGTGCAAGACTTGCAGGAATTGTAATGGAACGGGATCAGGCACAAAAGCGGATACATGACTTAGCTTATACCGATGAACTAACAGGACTTCCCAGTCGCGCACACTTTTATCAAAATATTGAAGGGTTAATAAAAACATCTGATCGCAATAATCATCATTTTGGCCTTTTATATATTGATCTGGATGACTTTAAAAGCGTGAATGACAGTCTGGGGCATGATGCAGGTGACGTGCTTCTTAAAGAAATTGCCAAATGCCTGAAGATGGTGAGTCGTGATCTTGATTCAGTTGCTCGTCTCAGCGGTGATGAATTCTGTGTTCTGGTCAAAGATATTGATAATGATTATGCCACTGCTCATGTGGCTCAACGCATACTTGAAACAGTTTCAAAACCAATTGAACTGTCGGGAAGAAAATTCACGCCTGCATGCACTATTGGAATTGCGCACTATCCTGAAGATGGTAATAATCTACCAACCTTACTAAAAGCAGCAGATACTTCACTTTATGCTGCGAAGGAAAATGGAAAAAATCAGTATGCTTTCTATAAACCCGAGTTGACTCATAAGGCAGAGTATCGTTTCAGGGTAGAACAAAATCTAAGAGAAGCGGTCGAAAAACAACAATTATCACTGGTTTATCAACCCCAAATTAAGATTGATACCAATGAGATTATTGGTGTTGAGGCTTTATCACGCTGGAATCATCCACAGCTAGGTCAGATATCACCAATAGAGTTTATCCCCATTGCTGAACGAATTGCTATGATTAAACCGCTGACCGAATGGGTATTGAAAACGGCTTGTAACCAGGCAGTTGCATGGAAGAAAGCAGGTTTTCTGATGCCACGAATGGCTGTCAATATTTCTCCAAACCATTTTCTTGATAAGAATTTTGCCTCAATGATTAAACGAATTATCAATGAGACAGGGATGAAACCATCAGAGTTGGAGTTGGAAGTTACAGAGAATGTTGTACAGACAGATCAGCAGAACCTCTCGGTTTTTCGAGACTTAAAAGCACTTGGTATTTTGCTGGCAATTGATGACTTTGGAACAGGTTATTCCTCTTTTGCATCTTTAAAACACCTCAGAGTGGATTGCCTTAAAATTGATAAATTCTTTATTAATGACATGCTTACCGACAATGATACACGGCTTCTAATTCATTCTATGATACAAATTGGACATAATCTGGAGTATGAAATTATCGCCGAAGGCGTTGAAACAGTAGAACAGTTTAACGAGCTTAAAAAACTGAATTGCGAGACTGCACAAGGCTATTTATTTAGCAAGCCTGTCAGTGCAGATAAAGTTACAAAGTTTCTGAATCAGAAATTTGATAATGGAAGAAGCATGTGGCCTTATCCAATCTCCAGCTAATAAGTAGCTTACCTTTTTTCCAATTGAAAATCTCTGCTTTGTGCTCCTGCAAACTATATTAGATGATGCTAAATATTTCGCTTGGGGACGATTGCGTTATTTTTAGATAATTATTTCGAAAAAATTATTCATGATCCAAGATCAATATGCAGTTCATTACCTTAAGCGGAAAATTTGAGTTAGTTCAATTTAATTTTAAATTTCCAGATACCGGCCATTTCCAATTGTTTGAAATTGGATGCTAAAAAATTTATAGTGTGGCGGTAACCACCCTAACTCGGTCATATTTAATGATACTTATGGTGACTAAAAGTGACTCCTTGGATAGGAGCAGTCATTTGTCCCATAACACTTTTGACCTTATATGTATGTTTATATTTGCTTATATTGTTTGGTGTAAGTGGAAAGTGGTTATTCATGAGTGCAAATATTTTTAGAGAAACATTTATTTTTCTTCTGAGAAATAACCTGGCGGTCCTTTTTTCCATGGATATCCCTTTAAAGCCATGTCATAACCTCGTTCATACAAATGAGTCATGTACACTGGATCAAATGCCTCAGTGGGTGTGGCGCTAATGTCAGAAGGGATAAAAGCCAAATTAAAATCATTCCCATCTCTTTGGCATAGTGCATAAATTTGGTAGAGATCTCCCACTCCCTGGGTTCTTATTAATGTTTCAATTGAGCGAGAAGCAATAGACACAATGTCAGGGATGACGGCATTATAATCAGGCTCAAGAAATGAGTTTCTAATAATAAAAACTTTTGGTTTACCTTTTACTTTAAGTTTTTTAGTAATTGCTTTCCAGTTAGCGACTGCTGGATAGATAAAAACCTGCGAACCCGTACCACCATCAACATGCATTTCATCATATTGCCGACCATTAATTTCCACCGGAATCATAACGGGAGGAAAAGCAACGGGAATGGCTGAAGATGCACGTAAAATTTCATGGATGAGATGTGTTTTTTCAGGATAATCGCTGGCTGCAATCGCACCGATATTCCAGATAACGGTACGAGCTGCATCAAGATTGAGCGTACCAACAAATAAACGGCGACCTCTTTTATGTTCTTTGCCTATGCTATCAATTATATCTTGTGTGACATATTTTTTAATTAAATTTTTGAGAGGCGTCGTATCCGCCATTGAATCACTCAAAAGCCCTGAAATTAAGCCACGATTCTTGGCAATATCAGTAGTTTTTGTGGTGGTATAAAGCGTTTTTATTTCATCATCATACTCGGTACCGAGAAAAATAAAGGGTGCTGTCAGAGCACCTGTGCTGACTCCAGTCACCATATTGAATTCGGGGCGTGTTCCGTTTGCAGCCCAACCTGCTAACAATCCTGCACCAAATGCACCATTGGCTCCACCGCCTGAAATGGCCAGGTAGTTATGGGGCACACCGTAAACACCTGAAAAATGTTTATTAATATTGGCTTTAGTCAGTGAATCAAAATAATCGATTGAGAATGTTGGCCACTCATCAACCCAAAATCTTGCATCTGGGACTTCAGGAATAGAAGCCTGAGAAATCAATTTAGCAGGTAAAAAGTTCCGTTCTGGTACACTCGAACAGCCAACCAAAAAAGCGATAGTGAAACAAAGAGTTAATAAATTGTTTTTTAAAAAGCACATTATCAATATCCACTTGATTTTTATGATTTTAAGGAAAAGAAATTCAATGGTATTTTTCAATTTATAAATCGGAAATTGCGATATTTTTAATGTTTCGCCTACAGTGACTACTGTCCTAACTTGCTGTTTGACAAAATATTCAGTATTAAGAATCTACAATAGGGTCACTATTACTCTTTTGTCATATTAAAAATTTTAGACAATGGGTTTGCACTCATGCCATGAGCAATAATACTGAGGAATACAGTGCAGACAACGGTCATTGCCAAAACCTTTCCACCAGGGAGGTTTTCATTCAATACAATAATGGCAAAGACGATACTGGCTAATCCTCGTGGGCCAAACCAGCCAAGAAACAATTTGCTCTTGAGATCTTCACACGTACCAGCAAGCGATAAATAAATGGGCAGCACACGGATCAGAGTAAGGCTTAGCAGGGCATAGATAATGACTTCCCAACTAAAATATTCAAATGATTGTCCCACGACTGCGGCACCAAAGATGACCCAGGTGATTAGCGCCAGGGTCTCAGCCGTTCCCTCAGTTGAGTGTAATAAATCGTGCATGGATTCTTTTTTTGCCAGTATGTTAAATAAAAGACCGCCAGTAAAAGCGGCAATATAACCGCTGCCGTGAAGATTCTGAGCGACGGTAAAACAACTGACAGTGAGAGTGATAATCGGAAGCTGCCCCCATATATCGGTGATCCAACCTTTTTTCCAACAGTATTTAATAATATGAGTACCCATAAAAGTGATACCCAGACCAACCACTAAACCAATACCAATTTGTAACTGTTCAGCGTAATTTTTAGTTTATATAAAACTAACTGATAAAATCAGGTAGTTTTCCCTTAAAAAGCAACTCCATAGCATAGC
>JAHXIV010000095.1 GCA_025655455.1 gamma proteobacterium symbiont of Taylorina sp. | reverse complement strand
TGCCTTCCTGTTGGTAAAGTAAAACTTTGAAGGCTTGATGATATTTTATATGAGAAGATTTTTATAGGCTGTCATAAAATGGTCGCTTACTTCAAAACGTTCCACTATGGATCACTTACTAATCCACGGACAGTTACCGGCCAAAGAACGTAAACAGCGGATGGAAGCAATATCAAAACATAAGCTGACCATTGGAACCACTGGATTACTGGGAGAAGGTCTGGACGTTTCCGGATGGAGTAATTTGATTATGGCCACTCCAATTAGTAGCCAGGTTAAATTATTGCAAGCAGTTGGAAGGGTGATGCGCACCCATGAAGGTAAAACAGCCGGCTATGTAGCTGACCTGGTTGATAACTGCGGTTTTTCATGGGCGAGTTATAAAAAGAGAAAAGCCATTTATCGAGATAAGAGTTTTAGACTGGTTGAACCGGTACATGATAGACAACCGAGGAACGGATAATGAACGAAACAATAGATCAGGCCATGCAGGACTTATTAGACAGCCCAACATTGCAGAGCCTTATAGCTTCAGCGCAGGGTATATCTATGGATGATACTGAAGTAAAAACAAGGATGGCTGAATATCTGGTGGCAGTCTGTCAATTGCTGGACGATAAGCTTATTCAATTTAATAGTGATGTAGACAAGTCAGAACTACAGGAGCTACTAACCATTGCTCTATATTCTTGCTTTGACGGCGATATTGATAGCCATGTGCAAGAGGTAATAGTCCAATGAGCGCAACCAACAGAGGCGGCAAACGCATTGAGCAGGATTTCTATAAAACCCCTGCATGGTGTACCAAATCACTATTACCCCTAATCAGTTGGGATGCTGTGGATTCATTCTATGAGCCATGTGCAGGCGATGGTGCCATCTATGATCTTATACCCATGGATAATAAAGACTGGTCAGAGATACAGCAAGGCCGTGATTATCTTGAGAATAATCATAAGCCGGTTGATTTGATTATCACCAACCCTCCCTATCGATTAGCTCAGGAGTTTATTATCAAAGCACTGACTCATGGTAAGACAGTAATCATGCTATTGAGACTTAATTTCCTTGAATCTCAGGCACGTTATGAGTTCTGGCAGGCTAACCCACCCAGTCATATTATTACATTGTCCAAGCGTCCCAGCTTTACGGGTAAGGGTTCAGATAGTACAGGCTATGCATGGTTTGTTTGGGGAGGTATTGGAGTAGTCAAAGGCCACACACTGCAATGGATAAAGGAGGTTGCCTGATGTTTACGATCATCATAATAGTGATATTCATATTATTTCTTCTGTCCATTAATGATAACAATGATGGAGGTGCTGTCTGATGGATACAACAGAGACTACCTACAACATAGTGCCAATGGGTAAGCCACGTATGACACGCTCAGACGCCTGGAAGCAGAGACCTTGTGTGATGCGGTACTGGGCGTTCAAGGATGAATGTAGAGCGCAAGATCTGATGATACCCGAGTCTGGATCACACCTGGTCTTTATACTGCCGATGCCTAAATCATGGAGCAAAAAGAAGAAACTGGCAATGAATGGACAGCCTCACCAGAGTAAACCTGATGTGGACAATATTACCAAAGCCTGCCTTGATGCAGTCTATAAAGATGATGCTCATATCTGGGATATTAGAACCAGCAAGGTATGGGGTGACACTGGACAGATTATTATTAAGCAAAATCAGGAGACTTAACATGATAAAGATGGAATTAGAGGGTGCAGCCGAAACTATTAAATATTTGCAAGGCCTCGAAACTAAACAGCTTCAAAAGGCATTGGGTTCTGGACTGACAGCAATAGCCAGACCGATTAAACAGGCTTTTAAACAAAATACTCCTGTTTTAACTGGCAGTTTAAGGTCAGCTATTGGTCAAAAGGTGTTATCTAAAGGTAAAAAACAACGAGGTGGCTTAGGTGATGATGAGCGTGGCCTTGAGGTTGGATTAGTCAATACAAAACGGTATTACGCCAGAAATAAACACATAACTTTGCCGGGTTTGGCAGGTATTATTGATGGTGGTGCAAAACCACATGTAATTAAACCCAGTAAATACAATAAGAATGGCCGCTTAAAATTACATGGAGGCCGGTTTGTAAAATCTGTTAATCACCCGGGCGTGAGAGGAAATGGATTTCTAAAGCGTTCCTTATCAGCTGGTGAATCACAACGGCAGGAATTGTTTTATCAGGGACTTCGTAAGTGGATTGATAGGCAACTTTGAGTGCACAGGGGCAAGGGGGATCATTTCCTTTCAACCCCATAGAACCTAGACCGCCTCCTCTTCTTCATTTTTATGAGCGGGAGTTTCAGAGGGGGGGGGTATTGCAAGACCTACTTAAATATCAATAAGTTAGAAAACACAAGGTTATCAACAACAGGTATTTTTATATATTTTTATGTATGCAATTATAAAAAACATACCCTATTTTTCCAATCAAATTAGCCTCTTGCTACTTTTGAAAAATTAAAATGTGCAAGTTGGGTACCCGACCTAACCGACTTTTACTATCTCTGAATGTGTGGAGATTGGCAAGGCGATTGAATTGGAGTTGGGTAACAGACAGGGGCAGAGAACCGATAAAGAACTTCGGGAAAATTTGCCCGAAGTTAAAGGAAAACGAACTAGGGATATTGCTGCTAAAAAATCAGGATTGGGAAGTGGAAAAACTTTTGAGTCAGCCAAAAAAGTCACAGAAACCGGCTCACCTGAGTTAGTTAAAAAAATGGATAAATATGATCTGGTTGTTTCCGACTATTTAGCAATTATAATAAGCAGCTGATTGCCGTTTAAGTTTTACCTATAAATGCCATTACGGTCAAAACAAGAGCTATTTGAATTCCTAGCCCAACTAACTGCCCTAAATCTTTGGTTATTTGGTCTAAAATATTCATTAGATAAAAACTCCTTAATGCGAAGCCACATACTTAGCCAACACATCATTCATGCGTGTTTGCCAGCCTTTGCCAGTGGCTTTAAAAAACTCAATGACATTGGGATCATATCTTGCAAACACGCCAATTTTTAAAGGTTTTTTCTGTTTGCCTCTATCGCCTTGTTTACGTTTTAACAAATCATTAGCCACCTCAGAACCTAAAATCTGGGGTAAAACTTCACTGGCTGGCTTTGCTGCTTTAAAAAATTCATCTGTTAACTCTTTGACTTCACCGTCTTTATCGATTAATGGCTTTTTCATTTTTTCTAGCCTCCCTTTTATTGGCTTTACGAAAACTAATAACACGAATGCCGTCTTCTATCGGTGTAAAACACAACACATGCAAACGATATTCAAGATAGCCAACCGCTATATAACGTGGCTCAGGATATTCATAACGAGTATCTTCACCAATAACAGCATCAGACCAGTCAAAATCATGGACACGAGAAAAAGGCAAGTGACGTTCTTCACTGTTTTTCTCGGATTTGATTAGGTTATACTCAATATTCATTATTTAATTATATATACATTTAAATGATTTATCAATCTGCTTGATACGACCTGATACACCATGAACCACAGAAAATACTTGCATCATCCAGATATTGAGCGTATTTTAAATACAGCACTGGCAAAATCCAGTGCATGGGATTAGTAGCCCGGAACATTCAAGGCGACACATAAGACGCCTATAAATATATTGCGTCTTTTTTTGTGTTTGCTCTATGGTGGATGAATATTGGGAGGCTTCGGCCTGCCGTTTCCTTGAATGCGGTCTACTAACCCGGTATTTGTCCGCCACCTTCTTATAGATTAGTAGCTATTGGTGGTGGACTTCTTTTATTAATTCAAGGAGGCATCTAATGCAACCACAACCCCAACAGACAGATCCGTCTATAAACAAGTACCCCGAACCATTCAAACAACCTCTTCAACAGAAAAATATAAATATCCAGATTGCAAACCGCTGGCGACAGGAAAATAATTACACTGGAAAAGGCGGTGTTATCGTGTTCAGCCGAGGGAAAATACAGGGATGGGTAAATGAGCTGCGTGATCCTCAATCATGGCAGCCTGGCTGTATTGCTGTGGATGAAGCTGGCAATCAATGGATAGCGATAGATGGCAATAATTATGATGGTGCTGAAAGCTGGGAACAAGTACCCAAACAAACTCAACATGCTGATCCGTCCATAAAAGGGACAAATTGTTCCCACCCCATCAAAAGAAAGCCAATACCAGTACGTTCCCTAGCTGATAAACTGGCTGATCCCAACACCCTAACCCTTCCGTTCACCCATGCAGAGATTAATCAACTGTTGGAGCGGTATGCTATCTATGAACACCTGAATGACGTCTGTTTTCCAGATTTTGGGGCTTTCATTTCTCATATTGTTGCTGAGCAACTGCAGGGGGTGAGTCATGCCTAATATGATTCATACGGTAAGTGATGTTGTTTGTGAAAATACCACTGATGATAAATTAAAGGATATTTCTAATAAATGTTCTACTGATTTGGAAGGTATTTTAATCAACCTGCAAGCACTGGGTTACCTTATTTATGCTGCTAATCAAAGTACTGAAATGAATAGTGATAATAATGTAAAAGCTGGTTGTCTTGTGGAAGATTTAGCAAATGAAGCACACGCATTGTATTTATTGCGGATTGATGCTGATATCACCTTAAAGCAAAGACAGGGAGGTGAGCAGTCATGAGCAAAAACAAGCATCTTAATAATCCTGAAAGATATCATTCCAACCTATTGGGTCTACTTTCTAACCAGTTACATAATAACAATGATATTGAATTTTTAGAAGCTCTCAAAGAGATGTCATCGAGCAATATTGAAACAACGGCTTATGCTATTCAGTCATTAGGTGAACTATTAGCTTATTATTCAATTGCTAACAATGGTGAGATTTCATTTGATGATACTTCAGGTTGGCTTATTAATTATCTTGGTCAACATATTGAGGCTTACAATGTTATTAATGGTAATGCCAGGGCTAGAATTATTGAATTACAGGAGGAGTCAAAATTATGAGCGACAACCACTACAATACACTGGAAAGTATTTTTACTATTCCAGATGATGTGAGTACTTCAGATAAGGATGAATTAATCAATAATCTAATTTGCAGGATCCAAAGCACGGTAATGACTATTTACGGTGCTGTTGATAATGATATTGATCTACCCACTAATTCTATTGCTGAATGTTTTTATGGTGTTTATGATCAATTGGAGCAGCTTAAACAGTTAATTGAGTTTGAAGTGAAGGAGAACCAGCAATGATTACACCTTTTAGCGATCTCGATGGTTCACCAGAAAAGTATTTTTCAGTCCCAAAGGGAGAAAGCAACAAAGATGCTTATAATCTTGTTATGGAACGTATTGAGGTTTTAAATGATTTACTGGGCTGTTATTTATCCGTTGCAGAATCATCAGATACTGTAGTTCCAATTGTAGCAACCAAGATGATTGATTCATTGTTATACCAGGCAAATGCGATAATGCAGGCAGGGGAAAAGTAACTATCTGAGGTGGCCTCAAATCTGAGGTTCACCTCCTGCAGGATTTAACATTCTTATCGACCTAGACTTCCCCATCAGCGTCTTGTCCCTGAAAAATACTATGTTATTCAAATTTATCTGAGGTGATAAAATTCCAACTCTTTCTATTTGGTCACTCAGGAAAAGTTTACCAGTAACCACCAATATTCATTGTTGATGGGTTGAAAGGTTGTAAAGGAATTATAAAGCTATCAGTGGCGGGCTTGAATCTGTCCACCCCAAATTGTATGGTGAATATATTTGGGGTGGTGATTCTTCAATGATTGCTCATAAATTAATTGGTTGTGAGCTTGGGAGGGGTGTATTTTCTGCTGCACTAAAAAGGATTAAAGTTTTTAATTAAATTCATCAAAATTGCAACTACAATTTAGTTACAATCTAACAAAAAATCATTATAATAAGAACTATGAGCAAGCAAGATAAATTAATTCAAAAACTACATTCAGCAAAAACCTTTAAATGGTCAGAAATAACCACTCTGCTGAAAATGTTAGGCTTCACGGAATTGCAGGGTGATGGTTCCAGAGTTAAATTTAATGTACCTGTTCAGCGTAATTTTTAGTTTATATAAAACTAACTGATAAAATCAGGTAGTTTTCCCTTAAAAAGCAACT
>JAHXIV010000045.1 GCA_025655455.1 gamma proteobacterium symbiont of Taylorina sp. | reverse complement strand
TGGGCAGATGTACATGCAGGCCGTTCTGTCCTGACCTTTACAACCATCACACTTTTCTGTGCGTACGAATGTTGGCATCGTTTTTCCTTATAACAATAAAAAGAAAGAGAAATTTAAAAGAGTCAGAGCTACTTACAACAGGGTTGGAGCAAATGGCATTATCTCAGAAGTTAAGAAACACTCAGTGAAATACGCCATTTGACTTCAAAGCCAAACAAGTAACCCCAACCAGATACAATTACATCAATGGAATCATCATTAATGCAACAATATTAATGATTTTAATCATTGGGTTAATTGCAGGACCCGCAGTATCTTTGTATGGGTCACCTACTGTATCACCAGTTACCGCTGCTTTATGGGCATCAGAACCTTTACCGCCATGATTTCCATCTTCGATATATTTCTTGGCATTATCCCATGCACCACCACCGGTAGTCATAGAAATTGCCACGAAAATACCAGTGACGATAGAACCGATTAAAACTCCGCCCAACGCCTCTTTACCCAGAGTTAAACCAACAATCAGAGGTACAGCAATAGGGAGCATAGAAGGTATGATCATTTCTTTAATCGCTGCTGCTGTCAGCATATCAACTGCTTTAGAATAATCTGGTTTTTGAGTTCTATCCATAATACCAGGCATTTCTTTAAACTGACGACGCACTTCAATAACCACTGAACCAGCCGCACGGCCTACAGCTTCCATTGCCATTGCACCAAACAGATAAGGAACCAGACCACCGATAAGCAGACCAATCAGAACCATGTGGTTTGATAAGTCAAAGGTTGTGTTTCCACCCAATGTGTGCGTGTAATCAGCAAACAGAACCAAAGCAGCCAGTGCTGCTGAACCAATAGCATAACCTTTGGTCACGGCTTTAGTTGTATTACCTACTGCATCCAGAGGATCGGTAATATTACGAATTTCTTCAGGCATTTCCGCCATTTCAGCAATACCACCGGCATTATCAGTAATAGGACCATAGGCATCGAGTGCAACAATAATTCCCGCCATTGACAACATAGAAGTTGCAGCAATCGCAATCGCATATAAACCGCCTAGCTCAAATGAACCCCAAATACTGGCACAAACCACCAGTACAGGTGCAGCAGTTGATTTCATGGAAACACCTAAACCGGCAATCACATTAGTACCATCACCAGTCAAAGATGCTTCGGCAATTGTTCTAACCGGTGCATATTCTGTCGAAGTATAGTACTCAGTAATAACAACCATAGCACCGGTTAATGCCAAACCAATCAGTGCAGCATAATATAAATTAACCGTTGCCAATTCAGCACCGTCAACCATAATGGAATCACCTAACATATAAGTAGTTACCGGGTAAAAAGCAATACCGGCAACGACTGCAGAAGCAGCAAGCCCTTTATACATAGCACCCATGATACTGCTTTTTTCATTGTTCAATTTAACCAGCATAATACCGACAATTGAAGCAAAAATCGAAACACCGCCCAATACTAATGGATACATAACCGCAGCATTGGCAATGTCACTATTATTAACAGTCACCATCAAAGAACCCAACAGCATTGTTGCAATAATGGTCACTGCATAAGTTTCAAATAAGTCAGCCGCCATACCAGCACAATCACCAACATTATCACCAACATTATCAGCAATAACAGCAGGGTTACGAATATCATCTTCAGGGATACCCGCTTCTACTTTACCAACAATATCAGCACCAACGTCGGCACCCTTAGTGAAGATACCACCACCCAGACGAGCAAAGATAGAAATCAATGAACCACCAAAGGCTAAACCAATTAATGCATGAACAGTTTCTTCTACGCTTGCACCCATCATTGTCAATACAGCAAAGTAACCTGCTATACCAATCAGAGCCAGGCCAACTACTAACATCCCAGTGATGGCTCCACCACGGAAAGCGATAAGAAAGGCTGCAGCCATACCATCTTTGGCGGCTTCAGCAGTACGTGAGTTGGAACGAACAGAAATATTCATACCAATATAACCTGTCGCACCGGATAAAACGGCACCGATTAAAAATCCAATAGCAGTCTGCATACCGATAAAATAAGCAACGGCTAGAAAGACCACACCACCTACCATAGCGATAGTTTTATATTGACGATTCAAGTAAGCTTCCGCACCATCCTGAACTGCTTGTGCAATTTCCAGCATCGTGTCGCTTCCCGGTGAATGAGACATAATCCATTTAATGGATACAACCCCAAAGGCTACTGCAGCAATACCTGCAGCTAGAGCAAAGATTAATTCAACAGACATTATATTCCCCATTGCTTAATTATTTAATAATTGAATTCAGTATGAATTCTCGAAAAAGACCTTATAGAGTCTAAGGTAAAAACCCATGATATTGCATTGATCAACATCAATGGGCTCTAATACAACATAATAAGAAAAAGGATTGGTGACAATCCATTTTCTTTTCACCAGGCGTTACTTAAATTTCAAAGTTTGGTAATTTCTTTTCTACACTCTGATTTTTCAGTACAACATACTTGGGCAAGCCATTCTCATAAGGAGGATAATCTTCGCCTTCAATCAGAGGAAGAAGATAAGTCTTACATTTTTCAGTAATACCAAAGCCATCATCAGTAATAAAGTCCATAGGCATCATTTTTTCAACATTAGCCACTTCAGATAAAGGAGCCTTACCTATCTTCCACTCATAAGGAGAATCAGAAATACGATCAACCGTTGGCATAATGGCGTTATCACCTTCTAATGCAAATTCAACACCGGCTTTACCTAATGCATAAGCTTGTTCAACATCAGATTTAGAAGATAAATGACGAGCTGCACGCTGCAGATAATCAGCAACTGCCCAATGAAACTTATAGCCCAGAGCATCTTTAATAATATTGGCAACCACAGGAGCAGCACCACCTAGTTGTGCATGACCAAATGAATCACGTGTACCCTGTTCTGCAAGGAAACGACCATCAGCCCAATGAACACCTTCAGAAACAACGATAGTACAGAAACCGTATTCCTTAACTTTTTCATCCACCTTGGCGAGGAATTTTTCCTGATCAAATTCAACTTCAGGGAATAAAATAACCACAGGTATATTTTGATCTTCAACCAGTCCACCAGCAGCAGCAATCCAGCCTGCATGACGTCCCATCACCTCAATAACAAAAATCTTGGTAGATGTTTTAGCCATGGAACGAACATCAAAACTTGCTTCCAGGGTTGAAACAGCGATATATTTAGCAACAGAGCCAAAACCCGGACAGTTATCAGTAATCGGCAGATCATTATCTACTGTCTTAGGAACATGAACAGCCTGAATAGGATAACCCATCTTTTCAGATAATTGTGATACTTTATGACAGGTATCAGCAGAGTCACCGCCGCCATTATAGAAGAAATAACCAATATCGTGCGCTTTAAACACTTCAATTAGACGTTCATATTCAGCCTTACTTTCTTCAAGACCTTTCAGCTTAAAGCGACAAGAACCAAAACCACCTGAAGGAGTATGAAGCAAGCCGGCAATATCTTCATCAGACTCTAAATTTGTATCAATCAAATCTTCAGTTAATGCACCGATGATTCCATTACGACCCGCATAAACAGTGCCGATTTTATCACTATGCTTACGTGCTGTTTGAATTACACCACATGCTGAGGCATTAATTACTGCGGTTACACCACCTGACTGGGCATAAAATGCGTTCTTCTTTGTCATCTTAACTCCATAGTTATTTAAATATAGTTAATTGAAATAAATTTTAAATCTTTTGTGTTTGTTGGGTTTTCTCTCTTTCAAGATCGGCATGAACCTGTAAAACAGTTACCACACAATCAAGAACATTATCAAAACTGGGTACGGAGGTACCATATTGATCACGTCCTTTGTAATAAAATTGAGTTTTATAGGTTGAACGGCCTATTTTAAAAATAACAAAATTACTTCCTTTATATTCCCAATAAAGTGCCGGACAAGTAGATAGGTCTCTGTCAGCCGAGCGTAAACGAACTTCAATATCAGCTTGCTGAATTTCAGTGCATCCCTTCTCCCAACGTTCGTCCAGTGTTTGCTGAACTGTCCAGATATCGGTATCAGAGAAATCTTTAATTTTGATATTTGCTTTTGTTGCCATAAATTTAGTGCACGGTTCCATTACTGCCAGTTGAAAAATTTTGTGTCACACCTGACTTGATTTCTTCATCAGTGGCATCTCTGACCTCACCCACAGTAACAACGAACTGCACAGTTTGTCCGGCTAAAGGATGATTGCCATCAACTGTTAGTTTTCCATTTTCTATTTTGGTAACAGTAAATTTTTTTGCTTCACCCCGATCGTTCTGCATTTCAACTTCTGCACCAACCTGATGAAACTGAGGCGGTACATTGGCAATATCATCAGTAAATATCAAGTTAGGATCACTGGAACCAAAACTTTCATTTTCAGTTAAAAAAACTTCAACCCGATCACCCTGTGAATGCCCTTCTAATGCATTTTCAATCTGATGAAACAAACCTCCGTCATGACCATGAATATATTTTACAGGAATATCAACACGTTCTTTAATTTCACCTTGTGCATCCAAAATCGCATAGGTAAGTTCAACGTATTTATTTTTTTTTATTTGTTCAACTGACATTGATATAAAAACCCAATCCATTATTAACTAATACACTCAAACTATCTGGAAATGCAGATTTCAGTATAAACTTAGAAGTCTTAGCTTTTATTTAAAAGACTTTCCTGAAATACTGCTTTATGAACGTCGCCCATACTAATAATACCGACCAGCTTATTATGTTCTATCACTGGAATACGGCGAATTTTATAAACCCACATCATTGAAGCTGCGCGCAAAATCGGCATTTCAGACGATACACTAGCAACTGTCTTAGTCATTAAATCATCAACTGTTTTTGTTAGAATACCAGTATAATCTTTTTCCATATCCTCAAAGTCTGCTTTTCCACCTGAAGCCATCACGTCATGCATATCTGGAAACATAGCAAAAAGTATATCTTTTTCAGAAATAACTCCAATTACATTTTTATCGTTGTCAACAACCGGCAAACCATTAAGTTTATTGAGACACATAACAGTAGCAACTTCTTTAACAGATGTGCCTGTGAGACATGTTTCTACTTCGGTCGACATTATATCTTTAACTTGCATGAATACCCCACCTTAATTTATTTAAAGCAAAAAAATTATGTTCAAAAGAGTCGATGTATAAAGACTCTATTCCTGTATAATCTCAGTCAAATTTATTATAAAAATAAATTTAGACTATTAATTTATCTATTCCAATTTGTAAACATAACATGATTTTGAGTCTTAAAAACCTCTCCAAAATGGGTATAACATATAATTTATTTGGTATTAAAATTATTTTCATTCGAGAAATCTCTTTTATGTTTTTGTTTTTTATTAATTTAAGCAATACATTTAACAGGAAATATTATGTCCGATAATATTGAAAAACTTTCTAATGATTTAAAAAATTTTGCTTTAAGCCGTGATTGGGAACAATTTCACACACCAAAAAACCTTTCTATGGCCTTAATTGCAGAAACAGCTGAGCTGGTTGAACACTTTCAATGGCTCACTCCTGAAGAAAGTAGGAACATAGCAGATGACAAATTAAAGGATATCAGTTACGAGATGGCTGATATTTTTATTTATTTATTAAGAATAGCCGAGCAATTAGATGTGGATCTATTAGCTGCGACAAGGGAAAAAATGGCCATTAACGAAAAACGATTCCCTGCAGAGAAAGTGATTAGTCAAAATCATAAAGATAACAAGTATTCGTAAACAGACAGAAGATGAGAGTTCAAAAAGAGCAAAAGAATAGAGCATCAAATCAGGTAGACTGCTTTTATCTTTTCCTCTGGCTCCGGTTTTTGCTCTTTCTGAACTCTGATCTTCTATAGTCCTAAATAGATATCGAGATTATCTTGTGAGAAAGGTATCATTGCCACCATCTGAAATTTTCAGTTGATAAAGAATAATTCTCAGGTTAATCATCCATATTTTTAATTAGAAACTTTAATTTGATTAGCTGTTAATATTAATCCGTTCCTTGGAGGAAATTCGATGTCGGATATAGTTGCAACCAACGAGACCATCTTAGTAGTGGGTGGCGGAATCAGCGGTATCA
>JAHXIV010000029.1 GCA_025655455.1 gamma proteobacterium symbiont of Taylorina sp. | reverse complement strand
TGCCTTCCTGTTGGTAAAGTAAAACTTTGAAGGCTTGATGATATTTTATATGAGAAGATTTTTATAGGCTGTCATAAAATGGTCGCTTACTGTAGAATAACTAAATTTTTAAAAAGTGTACGAAAACCGAGTTCCATATTTGTCTTGTAAGCAATTATCTCGATGTGGGCAATGCATTTTTATCCCTTATTTTGGGCATTTTTTTATAAAAAAGAGTTATTCTACAGCCTCGTTAGCTATCAAAGGAGTACCAATTGTCTAAGCCATTTGTTTTTACTCTTATGCCTTTTAATAAAGTATTTGATGATATATATAAATTAGGCATAAAATCCACATGTGAAGAATTAGAGACATATTGTGAAAGAGTTGATGAACAAGTTTTCCAAGGTAGTATATTAGACCGTATTTTAAATCAAATATCTAAAGCAGATATTATAGTTGCAGATTTATCCGGAAAAAATGCGAATGTATTTTTTGAAGTTGGATATGCAAAAGCTTTAGATAAAAAATTGATACTTTTAACAAATTCAGTAGATGATATTCCATTTGATTTAAAACATTACACTCATGTTGTTTACGATAATAGTATTATTAATCTAAAAGAAAATTTAAAGAAACACCTACAATTTTACTTAGCTAATCCTGATAAAAATTCTTCTGAGATGGTAGCAGGAATTAACTTATCAATATGTGGAGAAAAATTAATTGAGGGAGATATAACAGAAGTAGAAGTACCTGTGAAACATAATTATGTGGCTTTAATGGTTGAAAATATATCTGGTAAGACATTAGAAAGTAACTCATTTCAACTTGTAGCAAAAGGAGATGAAACTGAAGATTGGACGATGTTTGATCAAGTTGAAGGAAAAAAGGCTATTGAAAATAATAATGATACAACGAAATGGGCAATTTATAATGTACTTCCTATATTTCATGCAGCAGAGTATTCTTATCCGTTATGCCAAACACCTTGGAAAGCAGGTGATTCAAAGCTAGTAGAAATATCTATTTTTTCAAATAATTTTAATAGCTCTTATAAAATTAAATTAGTTGGTGTATAAAAACTAGCTAACAAACAGCTCAATCTGACCCAAAACCATTCATCGGTTTTGGGCTATTAAGTAGCGAAAATTCCAGAACAAAAATAAACTTTCTGGAATGGTTTTGGCCAGATTAGCTAAAACGTTGGGTTAATTAAATAAGTCAGATGACATTTACTAAAAGGAATCATTATAACCCTTGTTTTTGGACTGCACTTTGGAATTCAAATTACTATGAATGTTTTTTACGTGGAGAGGAAAAAAGCTTAGTAGCTCGTGACCAAACAGTAAACGCTCTTAATATAAAGTCAGATAAAATAACTTGTAGAGCTGTTAATGATATACATTATGAAAAGAATTTAGGTGTAGCAGAAATAACAAAGATATCTGCTGATTCTTTTGTTAGTCGTCACCACCCAGATAAATATGAAGATTTTAAAAGAAACAGTACTAATGAACATTATCCAGTTTATATAGACTTTGAGGAGACTCTTACATCAATAGAAAAAATGCCACCATATAAAATACTTATGAGTGTTGCTCAAAATGGTGGTGTTTCATCAGCAGAAGAAAAAGCATTTATTGGTTGCTTTATGGTAATCCAGTTATTACGTAGTCATGCAATTATGAATTCAATGATTGAATGGAATAAGACCTTAGAACGTGAAAAATTTGAACATTTTACTACTTTGAAATGGTTTTTAAGTGATAAACAGTCACTTTTTAATATTATAAACCCTATTGTAAATTGCAAATGGGCATTTTATAAATTAAAAAAAGACGTGTTTCCTCTATGTGATACACCAATTTTGGTTAAGCCTAATAGTATTATGGTAGCAATTTCTCCAAGATTAATGCTTGAGGTAAAAACTAAATTTATTGCTAGTGAAAATGACTGGAACATTAAACATTCAATTAGTAATGCAAAAATAACAGAGTTTTGGCATCGGACAATAGGTAATACTTTTCGTGAAATTATTTTTAGTAGTGAAGCCGTATTACGTCAATGGAAAAAAACTAAAGAATTTAAAGATAGGGTGTCCCTAATGAGAAATAATAAAAAGTACAATCAGTTGATACAAAAATCAGGAAGTGAAGAGCTTTGGTTAATTAATTCTTTTGGAAATAAAGCATAGGTAAGTATAAAACCCAACAAAATGCTTGTACTGAACCTTCGGTCGCTTCGCTTCCTACGGTCAGCACAGCAAAACGTTAGCTATAAAAAAAGAGGTGTCTGATGCATTCGTTTAATGAATCAATTCGCTGGGTTCAAGCAATAATCTTTCAAGGTAAAAGGGTTTTATCTGCACATTCTGATAACACTGTAAGTGGAGGAATATCTGATAAAAGTAGAGTGGAAGAACAATTCTTTTTAAATGCTTGTGAAAAATCCGTGAGATGGACAGAATCTCTATCAAGTGAAGCTCGAAATGAACAAATTCGAAGTTTTTTACCAGTTAAAGAAATTCGAGATTTTAGGAAGTCAATGAACTCAACTGAAATCAGAAATTTACGAGAGCATGAGGAAGAATACCTTAGAACTGATGGAAAAAGCTTGGAAGATAATATTCTAGATGCTTCTTCAAGCAGTGGTGTATCACTTAAGGTTGAACCAGGAATTACAGTGGTAAGAAATGGGGATGTACTAATTGGGGGTATAGTGAGTGTACGAGATTTAATGCAGGTTGCGGAACATTTAAATAAAAAATTAGTTAATGCTCAGCACGATTATGCAAAATCCAAGAAACCGATATTAAATGATTGCAATGTAGAGGATAATCCATATGTTTTTGCAGGACAAGAACTTAAATAAAAAGATAGCTAACCAGCACTTGCAATGTATCAGTGGGACTTAGCGCCTATTTAAAATTTTAGAGTGTAGTTGACGGCTTTCCCTTTTCAATCTCTTCTCTGGGAGTCCCACTGCACATTGAAGTGAACGATAGGCGTGGCCGCTGCGCGTCCCCGCCTATCGGCGGAGCTGAGCAGCAAGCCTGCTCCAGAGCCTTAATAGTCTCCGCTTCGCTACGGCTATCAAGACGCTGGAGCAGAAATCTGTCTAATATCCTCTCTGAGCAAGCTCAAACGGAATTAGACCGATTCTGCTCAGCTCCGCCGTTAGCCTAGGGCAAGAATGATATATTTAGATTGTGAAAACATAAACAGCACTATGGATTCTTTGGCTCAAATCTATGGTGTTACGTGTCAAGATATAGAATCCTTCTTTCAATCATTTGATATTGAACGTCATTATGAAATTAATGAGCCAAATGATAGTGGTGATAGAGAATTAAGAAATGTTTTTGAAGCTACCATTGGTTGTGAACCAAAGAAAATAGAACGTGTACACTGGTTTCATCTAACTCGAACTCTTCCTGAAACAGATTTTAAGGAAGGTATTTTGCCACTATCGAGATCTTTAGATAATGTGTGGTCAACATTTTTTAATGTTTTTTGTGATACTGTACATTTTAAAAATCTTAAAGAACTATCTGAAAAAGGTGTTTCTGACTTTCAGTTCAACCTAAAGTCTGGCAATTCAGAGCATAGTGGGCCATATGCAATGCTTGTTAAAGAAGTAGCATATCAACCAAAGGATATTGGTAATCATGACTATTTATGGTTACCTGAAATAATGGAAGATATTTGTAATGGTTACAAAAAAGATTATGGTGTTTCTATTCATACATATCTGAATGAGCATCTTAAACCAAAAATTGTAAAATTCTGGAGTGATAGTAATACAAGCATGAGTTGTATTGAATCGGCATTATACTATGCTTACCTAAAATCAAAATCCGAAAAATTATCATCAAATGCCAATGCTTATTACGATGGGAAAAATATAGAAATATTTCCAGATCAAATAGTTCAAATTGCAGAAATCAAAGGCTAACGAATGTATGCACTGGACAGAGAAAGCTTGGCTGAAAAAAGACTCAGCCCATCTTTCTCTGCCAGTAATACAGGTGTTAAATCTCAAAAAACCATACTTGTACAATAATTTGAACATGTTATACTTGTCTTATATATTGTACAGATAAGAGTGATTTTTATGAGAGTAATAAATTTTTCAGATGCTAGAAATAAGTTAAAAAGTGTTTTAGATCAAGTTGTTAATGATGCTGATTACACTATCATATCCCGTAGAGATGCCGATGATGCAGTTGTCATGTCTCTAGACCAATTTAATGGGTTAATGGAAACAGTTCACCTACTGAAAAGTCCTGCTAATGCTGCACATTTAGCTAAATCAATTGAGCAGTACCGTTCTGGTAAGGTAGCCAGTCACGAGTTGACCAATGATTGAAATACTAGCTTGGACTAATGAAGCTTGGTCAGACTATGTCTATTGGCAAGGTCAAGATAAAAAAACACTTAAGCGCATTAATAAACTGATCACAGACACTAAAAGAAGTCCATTTGATGGTATTGGGAAACCAGAACCTCTAAAGGAGAATTTGTCTGGTTTCTGGTCGCGTCGAATAGATGAAAGCAATCGTTTAGTTTATGCAGTTGACGATAATAGGCTTACAATAATCTCATGCAGATATCATTATGGAAAATGATTTAACCAGCGTTTGCAATTTATCAGCGGGGCTTAGCGCCTAATCAAAACTCTGAATTTTGTTTAACTGCTTTCCTTTTTAAATTTCTGCTCTGGAAGCCCCACTGCAAATTGAAACGAACGTTATGTTACATACAAAACCAATAATTATATTCAGTGACAACAAATAATGTCAGATGCATCTGATCGATTTGAAATACAAATTAAGCGAATTAATGAACTAATTGAACAACCTGGTTCAGATATTACTTGGAATGATCATATACCTGATCCAGATAACCCGAATCAAGCAAGACAGATTGATATAACAATAAGACGAGATGAAAGCTTTACAGTTATTGAGTGCAGAATACATAAAAAGGTGCAAGATGTTAAGTGGATTGAAGAGTTAATTGGACGGAGGATTAGTCTTCAAGCAAATACGCTAATAGCTGTTTCAGCTTCAGGCTTTACAAAAGGAGCTATACGAAAAGCAAAAAAATATGGAATTATCCTCAGAGATATATTAACTCTAACTGAACAAGAAATTATAGCATGGGGAGGTAAGACAAAAGTTTCTGTTACTCTATTTGAATATAAAAAATTAACCTTAACTTTTTCATTTGATAATACCCTGAAAAACAAAATAACAATAGATGATATTGAGTTAGCCATGTTAAATAATGGGAATGATTTTCATGGTATATTTGAAAAAATGTCTACAGCTATAGAGCAAGACAATCCAGATCATGAACCTTGTTTAATTAAAACAAAATTATCAAGCAATATATTAAAGATTAATGGCTTACTTGTTAACAATATTGGTTTTAATGCGGAGTTTTTATCCCACACAAAACAGTATAATGTTTCTTCAATTGTTGCATATGATTCACCTGAATCAAGTGTCATTGAAAGAAATACATATGTTGAGCAAGTTGAATTGGGTAATTTTGAGATCATGCAATCTACAGATATTGTATCTGTTGTATTAGATCTTAGCTCACTATTAATTCCATCAAATTATTATTTTAAGCGAGTTAATTTTGAATTTACAAGAGCAGTAGAGATGGATAGCGTATATATAATAGGCTTACCTGATCTTGGTATTCAATTATCAAATTTTAATATTGAGCTAAAATTTGAATAGTGTATTTGGTTTAATTATTAACACCAACATAACGAAAACATGCACATGGACAGGGAAAGCTTGGCTGAAAAGAGCCTCAGCCAAGCTTTCCCTGCCAGTAATAAACCGCTTCGCGGTAGCTTAAAACCCTCCCAATAATCCTTAAAAACCTCGAAATTTACTCAACTAAGATCGATACTAAAGACTCCTTTGTTAAAACAGAATAAGGAGAATCACCATGAGCCCTCTACGCCAAAAAATGATCGATCTGATGAGCTTCAGACAACTTTCCCCTAAAACTCATATTGCCAATGAACGACATTGGTCTGCCTCCACCACCCATCAAGCGATTAACGGACTCAAATTTCTCTATCATCAGGTTTTGGAATATGATGACCATTTTATTAATATTCCTTTACCCAAACGTCCACAAAAAAGTCCCGTTTTATTAACTCAAACTGAAGTCTATCATTTACTGCACAATGCTAATGACCTGAAAAAACTGACCTTACTCAGTGTGTGTTATGGTTGTGGATTAAGAGTCAGTGAATTAGTGGCATTGAATCAGGATGATATTGATACCGAGCATTTGATGTTACGAATCGTCCAAA
>JAHXIV010000053.1 GCA_025655455.1 gamma proteobacterium symbiont of Taylorina sp. | reverse complement strand
TTGTATATTTTTTCCTTTTACTCATTTCTCAGTCTCCTGTTAAGTTGATCTTACTTAACTAGACTGTACAAATCCATTAGACCACATCACCATCTACGGTAGCACCAGTTTTAGACAGTTTAAGTATGAAAAAAGTTAGTTGTATTATCTTTTCCTAGAAAATATAATCAAAGAAAGAGATCCAGATGATGGTAGTACAAGACAGGGTAAATATAAGTGATTGAATGGGAGCCTTTTACATATGAAGGAAAAACTTATGATCTGAGTCACCTTTATCCTTTTAAAATGACAGTAATTCAAGCAGCTGTAAAAAATAAGGCCGAACTCCAGTACCAGGTACAAGTATTTTTCAGTCTACATTGTTTTACCAAAGGGAAAAAAGGACAGGAAAATATCGACTCTGACTTACTTTATAATGATAATAGAGAGGTAAGGATCTTTGATTTTGAAAGATATGAACTCTCAAAGCAACTTAGAGGAGTTATAGAAGAGATTGGACAAAAAAAGTGTTTTCATACAGGACATGGAAACTATTTGATTATCGAACTAATTAACTCTGAGCAACAAATAATAAAATATGAAGTTTATTTCACTCTTTCCAGGGGGAAAAGCATTTTAAATCTTTTTATACAAAGTGCTTATTCTAGAGATGGAGAGCATAAAAGCGGCCACAAAAAGAAAAAGCCTATAAAATTTGTAATTTTGGCTCATAATACACAGGCTGGTAAAAAAATTATTGTGCCTAAATAAAAAAAGCCCCTTAAAAAGGAGCTTTTTAAATCGAACCTCTTCAGTATCTTTACACTTGGGTAAAGACCAAAACAAGCTATAAACTTGCTATGGCGGGGAAGATGCGTAGCCGAAGCTACTCCGTTCATACATCTACATACTTATTATAGCATATTATTTTAATTATAAGGTAGTAAAATTCAATTTTTTATATTATCTCTCTTTGTTTGATTAGGTTAGGTTAGGTTACTACTGTAGCAGCAAATAATTTAACGGAAATAGTAACAATCTAATAGACAGCTGCAATCTACGAGAAATTCAGTTTTAAAAGAAATGTTGACCATTTCTGCATTAAGATTGATCTTTTTTGCAACCGATCAGACCGCTGGTATGCCCGCACTGTTTCATTATCGACCTGATGTCCTAGTGCTGCCTCTTTAACTTCATAAGGGACATCTATCTGTTCCTCAACCCATGTACGGAAGGTCGCACGAAAGCCATGCGGTCTAGCGGTGTAGCCCTCTCGTTTCATAAAACTGGCCATGGCTGCATCAGAGATCGGTTTTCCGCGTAAAGATGGGAAAAGATACTCACTATTATCAAACTGCCTCGCTATCTCCACAATTTCCAAAACCTCCTCAGTAAGCGGTACTCGATGCGGATTGCCAGTCTTTGTACGCTCACCAGGGAGTATCCAGATATCACCCTCAATTTCATCAAATCGGGCAAACCTCACTTCACTGGTACGTGCAAGTGTGAGAATTAAAAACCGCAATGCCAACGCTGCTACTCCAGTCTTTGTTTTAAGCCACTGATAAAATTTTGGAGCATCAGCATACGGTATCGAAGGAATATGCTGTACCTTATGTCGTTGTTTTCCCAAAAGTGCCCTCACTTTCAAGGTGGCTTGAATATCTACTTCAAGACCCAGTGCAGCGGCGTACTTCAGTGTGAGATTCATACGATTGAGTGCTTTCCTGGCTGCTTCAGTCTTTTCATGCCAGATAGGAGCCAGTGCATTCTTCAAGACATGCTGATCAATCTCCTCAATGGGGTATGTACCGAGTTTTGGAATGATATGAATATTCAAGGGTGACATCCATCGCCCTGCTTTACCATCACTTTTTAGCTCTGCCTGTCTGGCAGCAAAGCAACCCTCTATAGCTTCTTTGACAGTAAGGCGATTAGCAGCAGCACGCTCTTTCTCCCGAGCGATAATGGGATCAATACCATCCCGCAAGGTTTGTCGTGCATCAGACGCACGACTACGTGCTTCAGCTATGGATACGTCAGGCCATGTCCCAAGCCCCATCTCTCTGCGTTTACCATACACGGTAAGGCGGAGTACCCATTTGCCAGTCTGCTTACTCCGTTTTACCAGCCACAATCCCTGCCCATCAGCATATTTGCCAGCAACCAGCGATTTGGCTTTCATCTGATTAAGTGTGTTATATATCACTAGCCCACCTTTTAGTCCACCTTTTTCAGTCCCCCTATAGTCCACCTTTTATTATGAGATATAGTAGACACCAATGTTCACCTATGTGTCAAGCTATTGAATCTAAATAGTTAATTTAAATAAAAAATGTTCAGCTATGTGTTCGAATGAGAATCTTATGACATGCCAGGTCTGGGCACCAATTAACATACTGAAAACATTAAAGTTTTACCGTTTAAAGTTAGTTCTAGATTGCTACTAAACTAACCTTGATCGCACTCTGAGCGGAGTAGATGCCAGAAGTGATCGCAAGCGAGATAAAACTAATGGCCTACATCAAAAAATTACCTTCCGGTAAATATCAAGTTCAAATTCATTTAAAGGGTTTACGCCCTATTTCTAAATCATTTCAAAAAAAGAAAGATGCCACTGCCTTATGCTAGAAAAGTGGAAGGTGATATTAAACTGGCTATGGCTTTAGGCGATCCGGTTACCACTCAAACAACATTATCAGTTTTAATTGATGATTTTCTTAAGCAATATAATAAAAAAGACACCAATATAAACACCCGTTTAGCCTGGTGGGATTCCCAGTACGGTCCAATACCCATTTCCCAATTTAATCAAATTTATGTACTGGAAGGAATTAAAACTCTTCTGAATAAGGGCACTCGGGGAAAACCTTTGCAACCCAATACTACCAACCGATTTAAAGCAAACCTTTCAGCTGTTTTTAATTTTGCTAAGGATAATGGCTATGATATTGTTAATCCTTGCAGTGGAATTAAAGGCAAGCCAGAAGGCCAAGGCAGAAGAAGAGTATTCACTGAAAAAGAAAAGCATAGTTTTTTAGAAGCTGCTAAAAAATCAGACTGGCCACAATTTTATTTATTTATATTAATGGGGTTTACTTGTGGTGCCCGTGCTGGTGAACTTCAAAAACTTACTTGGAAGGATATAGATTTTAATAAAAAACAAGCCTTTTGTAGTGATACAAAAAATGGTGATGATAAGTATGGCTGCAGAGGCTGTGAACAAGGCGTAATAATCGCACCAAAACCACCACAAGCGATTCCTCGCAGCATCACAACCGCCAGCATGTTAGCTTATATCATTGTTTCAAAATTTGCAGACAGTTTACCGTTATACCGACAGGAAGCCATATTTAAACGGCTAAAAATTGTTATCTCCAGAGCCAATATGTCCAACTGGATGCTGAAAGTGTCTGAATTACTCCAGCCGTATTATCGAAGGCTACAATACCATTTACGCCTTGAGCAAATGATACAGGCGGATGAAACCACTTTGCGAGTAATACACGATGGGCGGGATAATTGTCCAAAATCGTATATGTGGGTTTATCAAAGTGGTGCTTATATCACGCCTCACCCCATTGTTTTGGCAAAGCCATTCGATACATGATTAATCAATGGGACTATTTAGTTCGCTATCTTGAAGACGGACACCTGCAAATTGACAACAATGCAGCTGAACGGAGTATCAAACCTTTTGTGATTGGCAGAAAAAACTGGCTATTTAGCCAAACACCAAGAGGAGCTAAGTCAAGTGCTATCCTCTATTCGCTCGTACAGACATCAAAAGTTAACAATCTTGAACCATTTGCTTTTCTTAGTTATCTGCTGACTGAAATACCTAAATTAGGCAGACATTATCAACCTGAAGAGCTTGATCAATTTATGCCTTGGAATTTAACTGAAAAAATTCAATTGCTAAATCAACCCACCTAACTTGTCAATGTCCTTTGAATTGACGCTTACCAATCTATAGAATTATCATTTCTCAATCCGTAAATATAAAAATTTAAGTGATGCTCAATATTATGCACACCATACGCATTTAGTTTGCCATATACACCATAATCAGATGTAAAAAAAGTGCTGTAAGCAATATTATCTTGGTCAATAAAAAATTCATCTAATGCATATTCGTTAAACATATCATCAAAAACATCTTTATAATTTACCAATTGCTTAAAGTCTGGTTTGAATGTAGCAATAAATGTTGTATCAAAAGATTTAGAAGTGTCAAACGATAATCCACTTTTAGATATTTCTGCAAAGTGCTCAATTAACTCATTGGTTAAATCTTGATTATTTTGATCAATGATTAGCGACATCCTGCAATCTACTCTTACATCAAAGGGTAACCATACTTGCAAGCTTTCAACAGCATTACGGTTTAATGTTGCCGCCCTGTATCGCTTGGTTTTCTTTTGCTTGATGTCCAGTAGTTCCCCATCATTTGCAAAATATGCAGGATGGAAACCTGAAATAAAAAATAAATTTCAGGGTTGGGTGACGGCAGATTCAGAACAGCAGGCTCTTGGCCTTGGGCAGATTGAAACTGTTAAATGTATTCAAAAGAAATATGCACCAAACTCTGGAGAGGCAACTCCTGAGACAACCAGTTTAATTGCGATACTCAATGTAAATGCTCGTGATAAAACTGAAGGAATAACAGCGGAGGCGATTGCCAGAGGGCACATTTTTGGGAATTGCCCTCTAGCTGCTAAGAAATTTTCAAAAGAATCCATTGATTTGGTTATAAAATAAATTGTTTTACATGGAAAAGGAGGTATCTTTGATACCTCCATGAACAATGACTTGCTCATTTTGTTCTTCATGTTGAGCATTTAATTCAGCTAGTCTGTCTTTGTTTTCTTTCAGAGCTTCTTCCAAACGATTAATATCGTTGTCGTAGCCAGCAATGGTGGTATTCATTGCAGTGTTAAAATCAGTGCGGCTCATTTTTTCAATCTGGGCGAAGGCATCGGCTGTATTATTAGAATTTTTCTCGGCCTTGATTTTTCCCCGTTGCTCAAGTGCTGCGCCAATGGAAGACAGGCTACCAAACTTTAGCATCATACCTAATTGAGAATGGGTGTTCGCATCAAAAACATCATTTGATACATTTTCAAAATTGCCAGAAAGTGAGACAGGTTTTTGAACACCTCTTTCAGCTTCATTGGTAAAATATTGCGCTAATCCTGATCTGTCCTGTGCCATCACGGCTTTATTCCTTCATTGTCCTCACATAGTTATGATAGAGCAAATACATTAACGTTATGTAAATTAATAACATCCTCTATCAAATCCTTTATAGTATAAGCGGGGACGCCTTAAAAATTGGTTATGTTAATATAAAGCTTGATTAAAATTTGAGATAAATATTCCTCCTTTGCTCATAAACAGATATTAGATAGATAAGAAACTTGATGTTATAGGATATTTCCTATATATTTAAATATAGAAGAGCAACGTATGGTAATGATGAAACAACAACCAAAAGCACGGCATGTTATATGGATGGGGGATTCAAAGAAGAATATCCTGAATTTTCCTGAAGATGTCAGAAAATTAATTGGTGATGAACTGCAACTTATTCAGTTTGGTGGTATGCCAAAAGATGCAAAACCTTTTAAGGGTGTTGGTTCAGGTGTGATTGAAATTGCCCTTAAGCATGATAAAGAAGCTTATCGCTGTGTACAGGCTGTACAATTAGGGGAATGTATTTACGTTCTCCATGCCTTTCAGAAAAAGGCTAAAAAAGGAATTTCAACGCCAAAACAGGATGTTGATTTAATAAAAAAACGGTATAGGGAAGCCAAGGAGCTAGAAAACCATGATAAAAGACATTGAATTTGAAAAAAGCAGTGGGAATATCTTTGCAGATCTAGGACTGGATAATGCCGAAGATTTACAAGCGCGCGGTATGATTGGTGTTCATATTGTTGAATTGCTCAAAAGTAAAAACTTGAAACAACGGGAAATTGGGGAGCTTCTTAGCATTAAACAAGCCGAAGTTTCTCATTTACTCAATGGACATTTTAGCCGTTTTACCATTGATAAATTGCTCGCTTTTTTAAAAGATATGGAGCAAAAAATAACTATTCAGATCAGCCCTCATATTAAAGGTGAGCCATATCAGCATGTGGCTTTGGGGTGATAAAATAATCAGGCTGTTTTAACGTTTGAAGCTGTACGTATCCAGAAATTTATCTGTTTTATGGGGAAAGACCCTCTATTTCAGTTCCCAGAATTTGTTCAAGCTTTTTCCTGTTTTTTGGCTTGGGTATAGCTTTTCCCATTTCCCAATTATAAAGCGCAACAGTAGAGCAGCCAACAAGTGCCGACAGGGCTTTTGAAGAAAGTTTTTTCTGTTTACGTAGGATACGAATGTTGTTTGGAAGGGACTTATCTTTTTCTGTGATAGTGATGGTGTAGGTCGATTTTCTTTGCGCTGCAATGCGTGTGTTTTTTGTAAACAGCTCATCCTGTGTGCAGCACAAGGCTTTAAAAAGGCGTGTAATCCATTTTTCATTCAGAAGTACATTTCCAGCTTCCAGCTTTTCAATTGTTGTATTGGACGCTTTAATGGCTTGTGCCAGAGCATATATGGAGGAGTATCGTCGAGAGACGTAGCGAACGAGATGTTTCTAAGCGTAGGCAGAGAATCATGCAGGCCGTAGGGGTGACGCGCATACCT
>JAHXIV010000041.1 GCA_025655455.1 gamma proteobacterium symbiont of Taylorina sp. | reverse complement strand
GATTTGAGATCTCTCTATCGGGCTGAACCATGGATATGTGGATAAGACTACACTTAACTATGTTGTACAAAAAAACTTGACCACTTCAATATAACTCTAACGGAGACTATTAGAAAGTTTTAGTGTTTTATCTTGATGCATAATCCAAATTTAATACATATTAAAGCAATATTTAAGAGTGCTTAAACCTCTATTTACAGAAAATCATCTGATCCAATTACTACCTATAATGTACATAATCTAAGGAAAAATATAATGAATAATTTTTACACCTGGTTAAAAGAACTTAAAGATGAAGATTCACCAATTGGAGATCTCTCTAATGATATGATGAGATATGATAGCTCAGTAAACATCAATAATGACCGTGAAAGTTGGCATTCTCATCTATCTATAAAAGGTGCTTGCTCTGAAGCACATGATGCACTTGATGAGGCATGGGATGAATATTCAGTCAGCCATTAGGATATTTGATAGGAAATGATGACTTAATTTGAATTTTTATACTATGATAAACGAACTTAATGCTGATTATTTGAGAAGATAATCTGAAATACACAATAAAAGAGAACTTTTATGGAATGGATAGTTTTGTTGGTTATTGGGGCAATTATTTATAGTGTTTCTGGTAAAAAGAACAAAAAAAAGAAACTCAAGAAAGATGATGATTTAGTTAATATTTCAGTTAAAAAGCCCCCCCAGAAAGGTGATGATCTAGTTAATTTTCAGATCACAGTCCCTAGAAATTATTCCACTAGCAGTTCTGAGATAGATACTGATTCTATTACTTTTGCTTCAAGTACAAATTATTCCACTAACCGATCTGAGACAAAAAACAAGAAATCTGGGAAATGGATTCAACCTGAAGAAGTGGTTCAGGTAGGTCACTTTAACATTAAGGGGGGCTTCATTTACTTTGGAGGACAGCTAAAGAGCCTGGATGATTATGATACTGAGTCATCACTTGTAGATCACACCTTAAAAATTAACACAAATTCCCCTGATTATGGTGGTGACCAGATGGGTTACTGGCCAAGCTATTGCCAAATCAGTCCTGAGAGTCGGGCGGCTTACATAGAGTGGCTTGCTAGTGACAGAAATGATCCCGAAACCTATATTGGCTATATTTTTCTTTACTTTTACGGTCTGGAAAGACGCTTATTAGTTGATGACTATCTAAGAGGACAGGTTTCAGATGATGAACGTAATGCTTTAATACAAGAACTCAAAAGACTGAAAAATGTCTATGGAGATAACCGCTCCTTCAATGGCTACATTACCAGTTTATTGTCCCATATCTATGTTGTTTCTTATCAGAATGATAAAGAATATCCTATTCAAAACGTTCTTTTAGCCAACAGACATTTTACATCAGCATTTAAATATTTACTTGCAAACACCGTTCACAATGAAAAACCAATTACTGACGAATTAGCCCTTGCCTGGATAAGGAGCCATCCAGAATTTAGTTTGCGTACACCTGCACGTCGCTGTGAAAATGAATTTAACACGCTGTTTAAATTTCGTTACAAACAGAAATATGCTGATGGCCTTATGGTCAAACCCAATAAAACCAGGCTACAAATTGATTACCAACCAGCAAGCTCATCACTTAGAGGTTACCAGAGTATTCAGTTTGATTTACCGGATGTCAGTCGTTTGAAAGCCCCAGTAAAAAAACTAATGGCCATTGCAGAGTCCTGTACGAATGAACTTGAAACTTATAGTCGCTTTGTTGGTAGACCAGGTAACTCACATAATTCACTGAGTGCTTTTGCTCTGCTACCCAATGATCTGGCTTCATCAATATCCAACCCTCAATTTGAAAAATTAGCAGCCTGGATACAAGATCAGGTATCTGCATCCAATGGATTGGTTTCTGTTGAGTCACTTTTAGATCATTTTGGTGATGATGTACCATTAAAAATCAATAAAAAAGAGGCGGAAATGTTATCCAATATTGTAGAAAAAGCAGGCTTTGGAATTGCTCCGGACATTCGTTACCACCAGGCTAAAACAGATATTAATGGTAAAATTGTCCTTTTTCCAGGAGGTCATGGGGAAAAATTTACCCCCTCGCATGCATTTAGGCAAGTTGGAACGATTCTTCGTCTGGGAGCAATGGTTGCTGCTATCGATAATCATATTGATGAAGCTGAAGTTAATCTATTAAAAAATATCATCACAAAAGATAACCAGCTAACAGAAATTGAGAAAAGCTCACTCAATGCCTACTTATATTGGCGTTTGAATACTCCTGCTAATATGGCTGGTCTGAAGTCTCGGCTTGAATCCATTAATAACCGTGAAAAAACAGCAGTCAGTCATATATTAATCAGTGTTGCACTGGCTGATGGAAACATAGATCCCAGTGAAATTAAACAGCTTGAAAAGCTTTATACTTCACTGGGACTTGATAAATCAATGGTCACCAGTGATATTCATAATCTATCATCTAGCCAGACAAGAGCTTCTGTATCAGAGAATAAGGCTGATGTTAAAACTTCTCCGGAAATACAGCCTGTTGAAATACCAGCTTTTGCTTTGAATCACGATTTATTAAAAATGCATGAAGAGGAAACACAGGATGTGCAAGCTGTTCTGGAATCAATCTTTATTGATGAAGCTGTACTTAATGAATCTGAAAAAGAAGTAATTATAGAAACTCAAACTTCAAACGGCACAATATCCAGTCTTGATGAAAAACATCAGAGCCTTTATGAAAAGCTGATTACCAAAGAAGAATGGTCTATGGATGAAGTCAAAAAGCTTTGTGAAGAATTGCAGTTAATGGTTGATGGTGCAATCGAAGTGATCAACGACTGGGCATTTGATAATGTCGATGCTCCATTGATAGAAGATGGCAGCGCTGTCTTTATCGATTTGGAACTTGCTGAAGAAATTGCAGAATTATAAGTAGAGAAAATATTATGGCCGCCAAACGATTACGCCCCAAAGAACGTGACTCAATTATCCAATCATTGAAAGCCGGGGTAACTCCACGTGTTGGTATCCAACACATTCAGGTTGGACGAGTGAAGGAAGTAAAGGCACTTTATAAGGATATAGAGCGGATCACCCAGGGAGGCTCTGCATTCAGACTGATTATTGGGGAATATGGCTCTGGTAAAACATTTTTTCTCAGTGTGATCCGCTCCATTGCTCTTGAAAAGAAGTTAGTTGCTGTCAATGCAGATTTATCTCCTGACAGACGTATTCATGCTTCAGGTGGCCAGGCAAGAAACCTCTACTCAGAATTAATGCATAATCTGGCCACACGTAATAAGCCAGAAGGTAATGCATTAACCAGCATAGTAGAAAGATTTGTCACTCTCTCCCGACAGGAAGCAGAAAAGGACGGTGTATCTGTTTCGTCTATCATTCAAGACAAGCTTTTACATCTTACAGAGTTTGTTGGAGGCTATGATTTTGCCAAGATTATCGAGGCTTATTGGAATGGCCATGAAAATGATAATGACGATCTAAAGTTAAATGCCATTCGCTGGTTACGTGCAGAATACTCCACTAAAACAGATGCAAAAAAGGATTTGGGTGTAAGAACTATTATTTCAGATGCCTCTTTTTATGACAATCTCAAGTTAATGAGTTTATTTGTCAGGCAAGCAGGTTATGAGGGTCTATTAGTTAATCTGGATGAAATGGTGAATTTGTACAAACTCAATAGTACTCAAGCTAGAACATCTAACTATGAACAAATCTTAAGAATACTAAATGATTGTTTACAAGGTAGTGCTGAATATATTGGATTTTTACTAGGTGGCACACCGGAATTTCTTCTGGATCCACGTAAAGGCTTGTATAGTTATGAGGCTTTGCAGTCCCGCTTAGCGGAAAATAGTTTTGCACAAAAAGCAGGAGTAATAGATTACACCTCTACTTCTCTTCATCTGGCTAGTTTAACACCTGAAGAACTTTATATTTTGTTGAAAAATCTACGCCATGTATTTGCTTCAGGAGATGAAACTCAATATCTGGTGCCAGATAAGGCATTGGAAGCTTTCTTACATCATTGCAGTAAAAAAATAGGTGATGCGTATTTCAGAACACCCAGGAATACAATTAAAGCATTTGCAGATATGTTAGCGGTTCTTGAACAAAATGAGGATATTTCATGGGATCATCTCATTGAATCAATTGATCTTCAGGAAGAAAAAGTCAGTGACATGCCGGAAATTGAGACTAATTCTAATAATGGCCTTGCCAGTTTTACCTTATAAGTATGGATAATGATGCCTTTCAAGAGCTGAATCCTGTAGTACAAAAATGGGTTTACAAACAAGGCTGGAACGACCTAAGAGATATTCAGAATGATGCCATAAAGCCAATTCTTTCCGGCAAAACGGATGTTATTATCAGTGCAGCAACTGCTGCGGGAAAAACTGAAGCAGCCTTTTTACCTGCATGTAGTGCTATAGCAGAAGACACAGAAAGCTTTGGGATTTTGTATATTAGTCCGCTTAAAGCTTTGATTAACGATCAATATCGCCGTTTGGAAAGCCTTTGCGACATGCTGGATATGAAAGTGACTGCTTGGCATGGTGATAGTTCACAGTCAAAAAAAAAGCACGCCAGGCGCAATCCCCAGGGGATCTTATTAATTACACCAGAATCACTTGAATCATTGTTAATTCGAGATGCGGGCTGGGTCAGAATGGCTTTTGAGTCACTAAAATACATCATTATTGATGAGTATCATGCCTTTATTGGCTTTGAACGAGGTAATCACCTCCAGTCTCTAATGCATCGTTTGGAGAACTTGCTCGATAGACAAAAAACACCTATACCCCGAATTGCATTAAGTGCAACTCTGGGAGATATGGATAATGTTTTAAGATATCTGAGACCAGATAATTCCATTCCATGCTCTCTTATTAAAGGTTCTCAAACAAAAACCTCCCTTAAAATGCAGATCCGTGGCTATATTAATCAAGATAGCCAGGAAGATAATGAGCAGGAAGAGTTTGTTAATACGCCTTTATCTGCTGAAAAACAGGTTGTTCAAGACTTGTATGAACTTTTAAGAGGCGATTCTCATCTGGTTTTTGCAAATAGCCGTCAAAGAACAGAGCATATTGCAGTAATGCTCAGTGAATTATGCCAACAAAATCTCGTACCAAATGAGTTTTTCCCGCATCATGGTTCACTTTCCAAAGAACTTCGAACCGAATTGGAGTCACGTCTCCAAAAAGACACATTGCCGACAACAGCAGTTTGTACAATGACTCTAGAATTAGGAATTGATATAGGTAAAGTAAAGTCTGTTTGCCAGGTAACAGCACCTCATTCAGTTGCCAGCCTTCGGCAACGTCTAGGGCGTTCTGGACGGCGTGGAGATCCTGCAATACTACGCATGTTCATTACTGAAAATGAATTGAATGCAAATTCCAATATTGTTGATAAGTTACGTATTGAGTTGCTACAGAGCATCGCAATGATCCGTCTTTTACTGAGTGAAAAATGGTATGAACCTGCTGATACTGAGCTATTTCATTTTTCAACACTCTTACATCAGATTTTGGCCATCATTGCTCAATGGGGAGGAGTGCGTGCAGATCAACTATGGGAACTGCTATGTAAATCAGGTCCTTTTAATAAAGTCACTATCGAGCATTTTAAAATATTACTCTCTGACATGGGAGAAAAGCGTTTAATATCACAACTATCCAGCGGTGAATTGGTATTAGCAGACAAAGGGGAAAAACTGGTCGATCACTATACCTTCTATGCAGTTTTTAAAACCCCTGAAGAATTTAGGATTGTTTTTGATGGAAAAACACTGGGCACCCTCCCAGTAGATTCGATGGTTATTCCAGAGCAGCATATTGTCTTTGGAGGAAGGCGATGGAAAATCAAAGAAATTGATGTTGATAAAAAAGTAGTTTATGTAATTTCTGCTAAGGCTGGTAAACCGCCTAAGTTTGGTGGTCATGGCATGTCGGTTCATGACCGAGTTCGTCAGGAAATGCTTAGAATTTATCTTGAAGGTGATTATCGGATTAGTGTAGGAAATACCAAGTTAGAATTCATGGATGCCACTGCGAAAAATTTATTTTATGAAGGACTCAGTTTCTTTCGAGAACTGAAGCTGGAAAAGAAGCATATAATTAGTCATAGTAAGCATGTTTATATTATCCCCTGGATGGGAGATAAAGTAGTTAATACATTGACCATTTTACTCATTAAATCTGGCTATAAAGCCAGTTGTTATGCTGGGGTTATTGAAATAGATAATGCTAACTACTCTGAAATTTCTGAGTTTATTCAAAGTATCAGTGAAAAAGATATCCCTAGTAATGCAGAATTGGCTGAATTCATTGAAAATAAGCAAATAGAAAAATATGATTACTTATTGCCAGATAATCTTTTGAATGAGGGGTATGGAGCCAAGGCATTTGACATCGTTGGTACTATTGACTGGCTTACAAAGGTGAAGATTCGATAAGATAAGCGATAATTTTAAGCAAACCCAATGATAATGACCATTTAAACATATCACAATTGCATCTCATAATATAATTATCTGCAAATTAAGTGTCATATTACAATATAATGCATTGCTATATTGACCATATAGAGGTTCAGTAGCAGTAAACTATTAGAATGTATTTGTTCTAAGCCATTTTATATGAGAAGAAATTCCATCAAGGTCAGGAAACAGTGCTTCCTCATTTAGACCAAACCTATTTAAATATAACTTAATATCTTTTCTTAATTTGTGACTAATTTTAATAGTTTTAATAGTTTTAATCTCTTTAGATATATATGATTCTAGAGGTTTTGGGTGGACTGTAAATACGCCTGCCTGAGCAATAATTCGTGAATTCCAGTACTTAGGAATATAACGCTTCACATTTATTACTGAAAAAGGACAAAATTCTTCATCAAGATTAACTTTACTGTCAGGACTATAGATATAAATTAAAGAATCTTCTTTTTGTTCATTCTTTTGAAAATCATCTTTGACAGCAAAGTAAAGACTAACTAAAGGGTTTTTACTCCAATCTAGCAATCTTGTTGGTAAGCCATGATGTTGAGCAATTGACAATAAAGCTAAGTCATTATCTTGATGCTCCTTAATAAACTCATGACATTTTTGTTTAAATAGTTTTAACAGTAACTTTTCTGAATTAACATCAAAATTTTTGCCTTCTTTTGTTTTAACTCTTCCTAAAGAAGTCATAAGGTTGTAGCTTTCCTTTCTGACGCCACGATAAATATGATTTTCTTCGGAGGTTGCACAAAATTCAAGAAATTCAAATAAGCTTTTTTTGTCAGTTATATTTTTCATCTCTTCTTCTGTCAGCGTATCTTTGTTAGTAATTTAGTTAAGTTCACTGATACAGCGCATTAACTCTTTGCCAGTTGTAGTGCAAAACCATTTCCCTGATATTTCCTCAATCAGACCTAGCTTTTTTAAATACACATGATGAAAAGACTTAGGATCTCTAGTTATTCCAAGAGTGTATGCAGAAGCCAAGGCTTTAAATATAATCTTTGCCAATGAAGGATGTTCTGAATATAGCTCAGAAAGAATCATTAGATCAGTAGCAGTCAATTTTCCAAACAATCTGGCTATTTCAGGGTGTACACTGCCGTCACTTAGCTCTCTGGCAGTCAAGTTAGTCCAAAGCTCTCTTATAGTTTCATCACTTTGACTATCAGCATTATCTAAAACTATATATAACACTTGGGGCTTTACGACAACATTTATGTATTCACTTTGACTATAACTCTTTACTTTTTTAGTCGCTTCTTTAAGAGTTTGCTCTGCTATAATCTTTTGGACTTCGTTAAGCGTTGAGAATTTTTGCTCTAATAGCTTACCAACACCTACAGTTGTTGCTGTAATTGGAAAAATCAACTTGTTGATGACACCTACAGCAGCTACCCAAACTTCTCTGGGTATGTTTTTGACAATTTCTGTTCTTTCATCCATTGTTGTTATTGCTCTGTTACCTAAAAGTCACTAGTGCCGTGGACTGTGAAAGCAACTATCATATACTAATCCTTAAGATATAATCAAATATCACATTAATTCTGAATCTAGTGTTTATATCTCCACACTCGTGCCTAAGGAAACATGAAAATGATAATATTGAAGATATGGCATAAAAAGCAGAGTTCTATTTTGGATTTGTTCTGATTTCTAAAAATAATACCTATAAAACCCTATTAGAGCAATATTTTTTGTCATATTTTTCCTACATCTTTTTTTGTTATATTGTTATATTATTGACTTGTTAAGTATTAAATAATGTTGTTAATTCAAATATGCATTCTCCATTTCAAAATACCATATGTTAACAAGGAAATTTATTTTGCATAAAGAGAACTCAAAAGAAACTAAAATTGATTTAGTTAAAATTTCCAAGTTAAATGGTGACCTTGAGACAATATGGTCTCCTATCCTACCCGTTGAAGATGGATATCCAAGCCTCCGTGATGAGATTTGGAATGGAACATTTGGTCAATTACAAAATGCTCTTATGAAGAATAAGGAGAAATTGAATGTTATTTTGTGCTTATCTGATTTAGGGTGGGCTGATCCACTTCCACTCCTTGCCTTAGGAACATCTTTACGAGGTTTTATTGAAACTACGGGGTCAACTCTTACTATTGAGATTGGTCTACCTCCTACTAAAAGGTACAGTAAGCGTGGAATGTTTCTCAAGTTCCTAATTGAACTGAAGTGGTCAAGTTTTTTTGTACAACATAGTTAAGTGTAGTCTTATCCACATATCCATGGTTCAGCCCGATAGAGAGATCTCAAATCTA
>JAHXIV010000034.1 GCA_025655455.1 gamma proteobacterium symbiont of Taylorina sp. | reverse complement strand
AAATTCCATATAAATATTATCAGGCTATTCCCGCATTCAGTCCAACTAAGTTTTTATGTCAGGTATGACATAAAAACTCTTAATTCGTTATATAAACAGGTCTGCGATAATATGAACGATTAGGTGACGAACCGATAATACCACCTACTATTAATCTGCCTAAAACCGCCTCGGGATAATGCCTGCCGTGCCCACCATAATAATGACTATTGTGCCCTCTACTGTAATAATATCGTCCACCAGCTACTACTATGTTTGAGACTATCAGCATAAATACTATTATCATAACCATTAGTACTGATTTTTTCATGATACACCTTTATATACTTAACTAGATTTATGTTTGTAAGATAAAGTGTACTGATTAAATGTTTCCATATTATTTTTGCATTGTTTCAATGTGTTTCAATTATGTCTATGCTGATCTAAAGTCTGGACTTAAAAGCAATTGCGTTGGTGTGGGCGTATTATGTAGGAATTGGATGAAATGCTATTGTAGGACTTTTGCTATACTTTTACATAAATATTCATAATCCTAGGTAAAACCATGTGTGGCGGTGTTAAATACACAATCAATAAAGAAATAATCAGAGTATATTTCACAAATCCTCAAGCTAAACTACCTAAATTGATGAATGATGGCAATATTTCACTATTTCCGTGGGGACGTAGAAAAGAGCAGGAAGGTAATCTCCCTTTAGGTGGTTGGGCTAGACTTGATTCAATTAATGCTGGCAAATACATCAAGGTTCTAAATCCCATATGACAATACACGGTTAAGTTATTGATTTATTCACTAGCTGATAATTGTTCTAAAAAACTATATATTAGGGTTTAATTATTTAGTGTTTATGTCAATAGGGAATTTCAGTAAAACCTATAACTTATTGAATTAATATAGAATTTAATTTTGTAATAATACATTGTATAAAATTTAAGCAATTGATATGAAAACTAATAATAACACTATTTTAATACTGTTATTCAAACTTATTAACAAAGTTATTCACAGATTCTGTTAATTGTTTTGTAAACCCTTCAGGTTTAATCATAAATAAAATATTTCTAATAAAACATAATCTGTTATACTTTATTGAAATATGTACTATATTCTATATGATTAATTTATTATGAAAAAATTATCCTTACCACTTTTTATGCACTCTATTGCTGCAGGCTTTCCTTCACCGGCAGATGATTATTTAGAAAATACTCTGGATTTAAATACTCATTTAATCAAACATCCTGCTGCAAACCCATTGAAAAATTATTTATTCCTGTGTTACTCCGCATGGTTGCGTAGTTTATAACTTTTAATTTCTTGGAAACTTCAGTTATTCTAAATCCAGATGGTATGAGAAATGCATTATATAACCTATCAAAATATGGAATAGCATTAACCATAAAGAAGGTGAATATTATGTCATATACAATTAGGTTAAACCCAACGGAATATCAGAGACTACATGGTAGCAAGTATGTATTGAAAATTACCAATGATGAAACTGGTGAATCTGCCATTGGAAACTGTACTGATGATACATTTAATGACCAGCTAAAGCACTTGAAGAAAGAACTATCAAAGTGACTAATATAAATTTCTACTTGGTAAGAAATATATTTTGTGACTCGCTGTGATGAACTAACTATTATGTAAAACGTATGGGTGATGAACCACACGCTAATTATATCAATATCAACAATGTTGATATTGATACTCCAGGTGCTACTTTGAGCAATAAATCAGCATGATCTTGCTGAACATTTAATTCAAACAATTCACTTTATTATGTGATTTGTCTCGTTTTATTATAAGCAATTAAACTTATAAGAATTATTAGTATAAGAATCATCCATTGATTAAGGGTTGGGATTGGTACACTATTTGTTGCCGTTATATTAATTGTGACTATAGCCACATTACTTTTTAAGTTTCCGTCAAAAGCAACAAAACTAAAAGTATCTTGTTTATGTTGAACTCCATTTGTTATAGGGTTGGGAGTATATGTAAAACTACCATCTAAATTCAAATGGAGTATCCCATATTTTGTTGTATGAACTAATTGAGCAACTAATTGATCGCCATCAGGATCTGTAGCGTTTGATAACACCCCTAAATTAACTATCTGTAATGTGGAATTTTGGTCGGTAATATAATTACTGGCAGTTACGATTGGGGCACGGTTTGTACTACGAATAGTGATGTTAACAGTTGCAATATTACTATCAAGATGCCCGTCATTTGCTTTATATGTAAAGCTATCAATGCCCGTATATCCAGCCGTTGGATTATAACTAAAACTTCCATTGAGCAAAATATGTAAATTACCATGTGTAGCTTGAGTAACAATTAAAGCTTTTAAAATATCTCCATCAGGATCGCTATCATTATCTAATAAACCTTTTTTTGTTGAAACATCAAGTAGTGAATCTTGAGCAACTGAATAAGCATCATCAATGGCAATGGGTGCAAGGTTCGTTGTATTGACTGTAATAGTGACATTAACTGTATTGCCATCAAGTTGACTATCATTGGCTTTATAAGTAAAGCTATCAACACCTACATAATCTTTATCTGGATTATAGCTAAAATCACCATTTATACCTAAGTGTAAAGTACCATGCTGTGTCGTAGTTACTAAACGTGTAGATAGTGTATTAGCTTCAGGATCAGAGTCATTATTTAAAACACCATTTGTTTTATCTACTTGTAATACAATATTCTTGGGGGTTGAGTATTGGTCAGAAATAGATATGGGTGCTTTATTAATATGATTAACATGAAAACTAACGGTAGCAATGTTACTATTGAGAGAGCCATCTGTTGCCACGTATGTATAGCTATCAATACCAGTAAACCCCAAATTAGGGGTATAGGTAAAGCTACCATCTAAGTTTTGATGTAAAGAACCATGACCAGGTTGACTTTTTACTATAACAGATAGGTGATTACCATCAACGTCAAAATCATTTTTTAAAATACCCTTTGCAGAAATACTTAATACACCATTTTGTGGCATTGTATAACTATCTGCAGTTGCAATAGGTGCATGGTTGACACTATGAATATTTATATAAACGGTTGCTACATTGCTATCAAGATGAGAATCATTGGCAATATAAGTAAAACTGTCTGTACCGGTATATCCTGACGTAGGCTTATAAGTATAACTTCCATCAAGTGACATGTGTAAGCTTCCATGTTTTGGCTGTGTTACCAGCAAGCTATGCAAAATATTTCCATCAGTATCGCTGTCATTATTCAATAGCCCTATTTTTTTTGAAACATCGAGTAATGAGTCCTGAGCTATTGAATAGCTATCATCCATTGCAATAGGAGCATGATTTACAGCACTTATTCTAATAACTACTGTAGCAGTATTACCATCCAAATGTCCATCACTGGCTTTATAAGTAAAGCTGTCAATACCTACATAATCCTTATCTGGATTATAGTTAAAATTACCATTTTTTCCTAAGTGTAAAATACCATGCTGTGTTGAGGTTACTAATACTGCAGATAATGTATTAGCTTCCGGATCAGAATCATTATTCAAAATGCCCTGATTCTGGTCTACTTGTAAGACAGTATTTTGAGAAGTTGAATAAGCGTCATTAACCGTTGAAGGGGCTGAATTAAAGTCAACAACATAAAAAGTAACAGTGACAATATTACTATTGAGCAAACCGTCTGTAGCCTTATAAGTGTATGTATCAGTACCTGTAAATCCAGAATCAGGTGTATAAATAAAACTACCGTCTAAATTTTGGTGTAACTTACCATGAGTTGGTTGGCTTTGTAGTAATACCATTATCTGGTTACCATCAAAGTCTTTATCATTATCTAAAACTCCCTTTTTAGGAATTGTTAGCGGAACATCTTTGATAACAAAGTAACTATCGGCAGTAGCAAAAGGAGCATGATTAACGCTGTTGATAGTTATATCAACACGTATTGTCGAGGTGTTAACACCACCATCAGTTGCAACATAGGTAAAAAAATCTGTACCCGTATAGTTTGAATTGGGCATGTATGAAAAACTGCCATCACTTTTCATGGATACAATTTTTCCATTTGATGGAGGAGTAGTAATAATACTTGGATTAGAAAGTACAACATGTAACACATCTCCATCAGGGTCAAAATCATTAGCTAATAGACCTTTAGTAGAGTCCACGTTTAATAGGATATTTTCTGATGTTGAATAGTGATCTGGCTGAGCAGAGGGAGCATCATTAATAGGGTTTACCAGCAGAGAAACAGTGACAGGACCGCCATCAATGAGTCCATCATTAGGAATATAGGTAAAACTGTCATTGCCATTATAATTTAAGGATGGCTGGTAAGTGAAACTTCCATCACTATGGAATGAAAGTGTGCCATGTGTCGGTTGTGTTTTTACTTGGGCTGTAAGTGTATTTGCTTCAGCATCGTGGTCATTACTTAAAACTCCTGGGGCATTAATAGTTAAAGAACCATCTTCAGCAATACTATAACTATCAGTCATTCCTATTGGCTGATCATTGACGGCTGTTATAGTTATATCAACTTGTGTTGAAGAACCATTAATATGGCCATCAAAAGGGAAATAAGTAAATGAATCTGTACCATTAAAGTTAGCATTAGGTTGATAGATAAATGTACCATCAGCATTTAAAGTTAAGCTGCCATTTGAGACATTAGTATTTAGTTTGGCACTAAGATGATCACCTTCAATATCAAAGTCATTGGTAACAACACTATTGCCATTTAATGTGCCATCTTCTCCAATAGTAGCATGATCTGGGGTACTTGATGGTGCATCATTAACTGCTGTAATGGTGATATTAATAGTTGCAGTATTAGAATCACTGGTACCATCATTAACTATATAGGTAAAACTATCAGTCCCAGTAGCATTAGCATTTGGAGTATAGGTATATTCACCTGTTGTATCATCAACACTAATAGTTCCCTTAGAAGGTTGTGTGGTAAAACGAAAAGTTAAGCTATCATGTTCTAAATCACTGGCTTTAAGATAATTAGTTACAGGTGTATCTTCTGGTGTTGTAATAGGCGGAGCAGAAGCCGCACTTTCCCATGTTGGACCATTGGTTAATGTGCCTGCATTTCCTCCAGATATGAGGTCGTTTAGAGTCGTCCCCGTTCCTTCATCCATTGAGTAATAATGAATTAAGCCTGTTTCTATATTAGGGTCAGCAATATAGCGGTATCTATAATCATTAATTTGAGAATGTGTTCTGGCAATATTCCATATACGAACCTCATCATAATTGGCATCAAAATGGTTATCAACTTTACCTATCCATAATGTATTTTGAGTTCGATAATCTCCATTTGGAGGAGCACTTCTTGTATGAACTTGTTTACCATTTCGGTAATAATAGAAGGTATCACCATCTTTTATCCAAGCTAAGTGTATCCACTCTCCTGTTCGTTGAAAAATATTAGGTATTAGTACTTCGTAGCGTGTATTATCCAATTTATAGATATCACAGTGCCAGTTATTTCCATTTTGCCACATAGAAGGAGAACGTGTACTAGAACCTCCATAATCATAGCCAAAAAATCCTTTCCAACCCGAGGTTAAATTGGTTGGTTTAACCCAAAATTCTATAGTAAAGTCTCCAGTTGTTCCAGAGTAAGATGAAATATCTACAAAATCATCGACCCCATCAAACTTTAACGAATGACCAAAGCCTGCAATAGGAGCACTACCAGAAGATATTGCAGATAAGGGAAATAAAAAGGTTAAAAATGATATGAAAATAAAAATGGTTATACTCATAGTATATTCTCTTTTTGTTTTAATAAAGTAGTAACTGATTGATATTAATCTCACTTTAACCTAGATTGATGTTATTTACTAATGGTATCTTTTCATTCAGAGCGGAGTAACTGTATTGGCCGTTGAACTCCAGTAGCAAATTAGGCTGACTATTATTGGATTTACATTTTCTATCTTTCCAATATTGTTCCAAAAAATCTTCTTGAAACTGAACTTTATTCTTAGCTATTATTCTACTCTCCATGTAAATTATGCGAAACCCGACAAAATAGTCAGTAACCTAAGGAGGCAAGTCAAATGCTGCACCAGTCAAAAGTCTGGACTTAGAAGCAATTGTGCTGGTGTGGATGTATTATGTAGGAATTAGATTAAATAATATGTAGGAAAAGTCTGATTTTGGTGTAGGGATAATAATTAAAGCCTGACACTTCAGAAAAAGCGTCAGGCTTGGTTAATATATAAATGTTTCATTTGTGATTATAAAGCAATAACTTTAGCATGTGCACCTTGATCTGTAACACGTTTTAAGATCCCATTATGATCTATTATGTCAGGATTATATCCCACAATAATAAGATGCGGTGTTTTTTCAGAAGTATGAACACTAATTACTCCATCTAAAGCACGAAGGCTTTCTTCCAAAGTTTCTCTTTGTTCAGCACTTAAGTTTTCATCGACATGCAGAGTTATATCAACAAGCTTGATATCCATAACACACCTCCTTTGTCATTATTCTATAACTGATTAGACCGTACCCCTTTTATTTGTTTGTGTCTATTCTGATTTGTGGATATTGGGACGACTATTATTAGGTATAGTATTTGGCTTTTAATACAACTCTTTAATCTCTACCAGGCAATGAGACTTCTTCACCTGTCTTAGGATTTCTACCCATACGTGTCAATTAGTTCTGATTTGTTCGTGGGGATAATGATATCTGATTAAGCTGAAAAGAGATATACTCTGATTGATACAATATTATTCTACAATAAAGGTTTTTCAGTGAAGCTAAAACTAATATTATTGATTATTTTAACAATAGTCTTTTTCTCAACATCTTATGCCGGAAAACTTGATGATGCTATTAATGACATAAATAGAGGGAATATTGAGCAAGGATTTAATCAATTGCTTGTTCTCGCTAAAAGTGGTGATGCTGAAGCACAATATTTTACAGGTCGTTTCCTCATTGATAAAGGCAAACAAGCAGAACAAATAGAGGGTGTTATATGGTTAGAGAAAGCAGTTTCTAATCAACATATGGATGCAGCACAAACCCTTTCAAAAATGTATTTAAGTGGTTTCGTTGTCCCATTAGATATTAATAAGGGAACACATTATCTTGCTTTAGCAAATGAGTTTCGTTCTGAAGATGAACCAGAAGAAGATTGTGATTAAGCATAATAATTTACAAATAAGCACGTTATTATTACTTCTTATCTTATCTAGCATACTTCAAGCTGAAGAATGGTATGCAATGGCTCGTCATGGTGAATGTATAGAATTAGTAAAAATTACTGATAGAACCGATATTATTAAAGGTGCCAAGGCTCCCAGTGAAATAGAAGACATGCTGAAAAAAGCTGGTATTGATTATATCTTAGAGCCTATGCATAAAGAGTTTAAGGGAATGTTAACGTTCACCGTGCCCAGTAAAGAATGGGCAATGGTTCTGGTTAAGAAAAAGTATTGCAAGGAGTTTATAAGTAGGTAAATTATGGCCTCAACTAATATCAAATGAAAGCGACTACAAAACCAATATTCTCAATTATCTCCTTAATTTGCTTGGTGGCTTCATATCCTATGGCTAGAGTTACAGCTGATATATTTGTACCAAAAGAAGATTATTTGGGTTATGGTAGCTTAGGAGTGGCTTTAATAACACTTCTATCAATTCTCTCTGTAGGAATAATCCTTGGGATAATTTCTCTGGTTCATGCTGAACGGCCAAAGTTTTTATCAGTAGCTGTTTTATTACTAAATGGTGTACCTCTCATCTGGCTTGTGACAAAATTTCCACTGTAATTGATACAAAAAACTAACTGTAAAAGAACAAGTCCCATGGTAAAATATATGAAAGCGTCCGGGTATAATTAATGTTTCAATTGTGCCTAGACGTTTTACCTCTTCCAAAAGAAGTAAAATTCTATCGATTAGCCGGCCAGTTATGCATCATACCTTGAGAATAATCAGATCCCATCCAACCTGAACCATGATGTGTAAACCACATAGGTGAGCCAAATAGAAACAATAATACAAAAAGGATTAGTAATACCACACTAAGATTTGTGATTAGTTTATCTGCTGTGTTCATGATTATTCTCCTTTCTATGATTATATTATCTCATGATAACTTTGCATCTAAATTACGTGGAGATTAAGCTTTCTTAATATTTAAGCCAAATTAGACGACATTATACACTGACGGGTAAATCCTGTTATGTGCCTGGTACTGGATGGTTCAATTTATGATTGCTGTTGGAATATTCATGGTTAGCTTGAACAATTGGAGAAATTGATTGATTTTGAAGTGAAGGAGGATGACTAATTGTCCGAAATTCGGACTTTTAAAATTACGTCTCACAGTAGTCAGCTTTATTGATTCAATAGTATTGCTAGTAGAAAAAGTATTGGAGCAATCAATATGAGGGAGAGGATGACAACCCAAGTGCAACTCTTTTCCCCCTTAACCCGTGCAATAAAGCCGATAATTAACGAGGAAAGGATAGATAAGAAAAAAATTCCAGCCAAAGCAAAGCCAATAATTGGCAGAGTTTGACCAAAGGAATTGGAAGCACCACTGAAACCTGGATTTGGTACAGCAGCTAAGACTAGAAAACATAGAACTCCACAGTAAAGAGCAACCTTAAACATTCGCCTAGATATTTTGCAGAGATTTTCAGGTGTCATTTTAACTTTCCAGATGGAATATTTGATACCAGCAGTTTAAACCCTACCCAGCAAGAGTGAAATATATTTTGTGACTCACTGTGATGAAGGTGTGATGAACTGACTTGTCTATAAACTGAATGGGTGACGAAGGTGATAATGGGGGAGGGTTGTTGTCGACCCTTTTTTCTGTCATTTGAGGTTAAGATATAAGCCCTAATAATTTGAATAAAACGAACATTTACGTTTCGGGAAAATTACTGTTAAATAAGCCCGCCAAACTCCCACCAATATTGCTGTGGACTCTGATGAAAATTCAATAAAAATTTATAATCTGAACCACCAATACGAATACAATTAATTAACAGATTGGCCTTATTATCTATCCGACATTCATCCACCCCTATTTTAAGAATAAAAAATTTGGTAATGAGAGCCTAAAGCTTCCAAGATAATTTGATGTCTTTCCTGTAAACTCACTACAATTGGTATTTGTTTCTCAATCGTTAACATGTGAATTCCTGTAAAGCAGAAGAATACCCAGCGAATAAGGATTGAGCTGGAATTTCAATAAAAGATTCTGGTGAAGCTTCTGGCAATTGTTTTGCTGATACTAACGATGGATATAATTTTTCTTCCATTTTTGAAAGGTACTCAGACCCAGGTTATATTTTTCACAATATTGCCTCTGACTTAAATGACTTTGCTGGCTGTAAAAATTTTCCAAAACGTAAATATACACTTAAACTAAATAATTCAGCTGTAAGTGCTAATTAAATGATTAATTTAGTTATCAAAATATTGTAATACAAAGCTCAGTAAAATAATGTATTAGTATTTTAAAAAATAAATATATCCAATCATAGTTTAAACCAATAATGGTATTAGCCCATTATGTTAGAAAAAATATGTAATATATGGTTATAATGGATTGTAAACTATTATTATAATTTATTAGATGTATTCATCTTTGTACAGCAACATAATACTGCCAAATCATTTTATTAGCATCTTGATATTTAAGTTAATATTTTCTCTTAGAGCATTCTAATTTAATGAACAACAATGATTTAAAATCAAAATCTCTAGAACAGTTGCTAAATCAACTGGATAAGCTTGTAACATCAACAATAGAAAAAAACGCTCCAAAAAAAACAATTACTTACGCAATTGGTGATCCACAAGGATGTTATGATGAATTAAGACGTTTATTGGATAAAATTAAATTTAATCCAGAAAAACATCGTTTATGGTTTACTGGTGATCTGGTCAATCGAGGACCTAATTCACTTAATGTATTAAGATTTGTTCGTGATTTAGGAAAAAGTGCAATAACTGTTTTAGGAAATCATGACTTACAGCTTCTAGCATCTGCTGCAGGCATAATGCCTATTAAGAAAAAAGA
>JAHXIV010000085.1 GCA_025655455.1 gamma proteobacterium symbiont of Taylorina sp. | reverse complement strand
TAAATAAGATAAACTGATGCAAGTCACACGGCAATGTCCAACAGACATTTATACGTAATGCTTCGCACAACGCATAAATGCTAAGATGTTATGCACCCAAATTAACAAAGAGAAAATCATGAACATATCAGTCACATTTGATTCTAATGTATGGGAAATAATCGTAGATGAATATAAGCGAAATAAATAACTCAGATCCAATTTATGGCAAGCTCTATGAGCTAATAAATGATGGCACAATTCAGCCATACTTTTTTGAAGGTGTAGCCACAATGGAAACTATTAGGAAAGAAGATAGAAAGGAGTACTTCGCCAATTACAAAGCGGGATTTTCTATGTCTGTAGATGGTCGGGAGATTTCATCTCATTATGGTTCTGGAAGTCCTGAAATTTCAGAATATCTAAAAAGAGTTGTACCACAAGCTCTTGAGTTGGGTTTCCTACTGGACTGTCTTGTGTATGGGAAGTGACCAAACCAGTCAGGAAACATTATAAATTTGGTTAAACTACAGAAAGTCTAATATTTTAAAAAGTAGATTTGTAGGAGATATTACACTATCGTCCCTTAGCACTGATTGGCAGGTGTTAACAAAAATATAATTTGATGTAGAAAGCTGCCATTTCATAATCGACAAAATATTAAGAAAATAGAATCTGCAATATGCTCACTATTATCAAGATTCGATCGTCCAGAAAAAGTAGTCATATTATTCCATAACATCATTTTAATTTTCTAAGAAAATATAACAAAAGTACTATCAGTTTTTACTTAATAACATCTTTTTCACAGTCTCATGTAACAATTCTATATCAATGGGTTTAACCATATATTCAACAAACCCAGCATCCAAACCTTTTTTAATATCACTAGGCATAGCATTAGCACTCACCGCAATAACAGGTATACTATTAGTAGACTTGCCCTGCTGTAATTTTTTGAGTACCTCAAAGCCATCCATTCCAGGTAAATTAATATCCAATAGAATTAGGTCTGGCTTATGTTCAACCGCAAGTTCCAGACCCAATAATGGTTCATGGGCACTTAACATAGTAATACCTGATAACATCTTCAATGTTTGTTGCACCAAACGCAGATTGGCAGGATTATCTTCTATATAGAGTATGACATGTTCTTTTCCATCATCCATGACCTTTATATCATCAGCTAATTCATTTTTATTTATTATACTATTTTGTTTTGTCTCTATGGGTATAAAGGGTATTTCAATCCAAAATGTGCTACCTTTACCAACTGTACTTTCAAGACCAATTTCTCCATCCATGAGCTCAATAATCTTTTTAGTGATAACCAGTCCAATACCCGTACCTTCTATGCCTTTGTTAGCAGCCTCTAGACGATTAAATGGTTTGAATAATTGTGTTTGTTGCTCATCAGAAATTCCTGAACCTGTATCCGAAATACTGAGTCTTAATCGATTACTATTAACATGATTACAAGAAATCGTAATACTTCCATTTTCACGATTGTATTTAACTGCATTACTCAATAGGTTAATAATCACCTGTTTGAGCCGGGTATAATCTGATTGAAATGAAATTTTCTGTTGCTGCAACTGTTCTGTGCTAATTGTTACACCATTTTTAAGTAAATGAAGCGTTATACCTCGTTTTTTTGCTAATGGTGTCATGAGCAACAATGATTCAGCTAGTACATCACTCAATGAAACTGATCCCGTTGATAGTTTAATTTGACCAGACTCAACTTTTGATAAATCCAGAATCTCATTAATGAGGTTCAAAAGATGTTTACCTGCAATATTTATTTCAGAAATATTTTTCTTTTGAATACTTGTTAAAGGCTCCTTTTTATTCATTTCCAATAACTGGCTAAATCCTAAAATAGCATTCATTGGAGTACGTAATTCATGGGACATATTAGCTAAAAATTTTGATTTAGCTAAGTTAGCAACATCTGCAACTTCCTTTGCAATAATTAATGATTTTTCAGATTTTTCTAGATTTAAATTTACTTTTCTAATTCGAATATTCATGACAACCAGAAACATAATAAAAAGAACCATTATTATAATGACTGGCCAATATTGCTTAATCAGCTGTTTGATAGTAACTTTACCATAATGTTCATAAGGGCGAACTCTTAAGTCACGTAGGACTTCATGTACAGGTTGGTAGTTATCAGGTACTGTCCAACCCTCATATTTTCCTGCTTTTGTGGCTAAACTATCATTAGGCATATTAAGTAAAACTTTAGTAATACGCTCAGATAACTCAAGGGAAATATTTGATGTTGCTGCAAAAGGCCACTCTGGATATAATTTTGTACTTAATAAAAAAGGGAAATCTGGATATTGTGAGTTCTTACTCGTTATTAATTTTATATTGCTAAGTTTAATTTTTCCTTTGGAAGCCAAATTTTCTAAGGTATCAGTTCGACAAACAGCAGCATCGGCTTTACCAGAAATGACAGCCATAACACTTTTAATATGGCTTTTAGAAACACTCAATTTCCCCAGCTCTGTATAAGGGTCAAATCCTTGTTGAAGCATTTCCCACCAACCTAGCTGCCAACCACCCCATGCCTTATGACTAGAAATAATAAGATGTTTACCCTTAAGGTCATCGATAGTTTTAATATCATTTCTATCTGATCGCTTAATAATAACAGAACCAAAATGAGGCACTACCTTATTAAAACGTCGGTTTTTAAGTGTTACTAGCCGTTTAACGCCATATTCAGCTTCAAATTCTACATACATCCCAGAGTTTGTTAAAATGAAGTCTGCCTTACCAGACTTCATATAATCTCTCATTCCAACCCAATCTTTAAGGACTAATTCAAATTGATGTCCTGGGATATTTTGAGTTAAATAGTTTGCTGTTTCAGTCCATTTTTTTAGTGCTTTTTCATTACCTTTATGAGCCATTACCATTATTTTATGAACATTTACTGTCTGATTAATAACTTTGCCAGTATTGGCCTGGATAGCTGAAGATGAGAAAATAAAAATAAAGATTAAAGCAACATACTTTATACCTAATACTGTAAATAGGTTAATAAAAAGTAGTTTATTTAAATTCATATAAGGAAGAGTTCTTCAATTGATATTTAAAGTTACTCTTTAATAATAGACAACTAATTATAAATATCAAATATTAGAGTAGTTAAATTATGGGATTATTTTTATTAATATGTTGGTTGGGATTAACTTAAATGCTTTTGCGGATCAAATATGAACAGCTTAAAATTATCTTATCGATCTCTTTTTTGAATAATCATAAATGATTGCTGTATGGAATTTAAACAATATTGTTGCAACTCCTAAAATTGCAGAAAAAGGTCATGAAGAGCAAATTATTCTTTAATATTAGAGAAAGCTAAAAGACTGTCCATTACCAATAACCGGGTAGGAAATAGCAATGAAATAAAATTTTCTCCATTCCGGTCAGTCAATAATCGAGAAAAATCAAGTAAATTGTATCTTGAAAACTTACACTGGTTCTACTATGATTTGAAATCATTTATTGTACGTATAATTAGTATTTCCCCCACTATGGAGTAAACTATGTTTTCCAGAATTCGATGCGCCTTTTTTTGCTTGATTTTATTGTTTGTCACACAACCTGCATGGGCAATGAGTGTCTATACTTGCCCTGATATCTCAAAGTCGGCAAAAGTCGGCGGATGCCCATCCGATGACGAACTCAAACGTATGTTCAGTAATATCTGCGGTTGGCAAGATACTGAGAAAGAAAATCCACATGCCGAAGGAATTTGTAAGAATTACAGCTTGTTTAAAAAAGCAAAAAATACTGCTCTATGGGAATCTGCTGATGGTAAGTATGATGGGTATCTGTCCTGTGATAAGAAAGAAAATGAAATTAAGGCAAGCAAGCTGGTAAAAATTAGTACTGCTCCGAAACCGGAATTGTACCGTGTGATATGTACCTATGAAGGTGGTTCAGAACTGGTCCTTCGCACATTTGAAGCTTGCGAAATACCTGGTGCAAAACTTCTGGGTCGCTACATTGGTCGCATGTGTGAGGCAGGTGACAAAGACTGCAAGGCAGTATGTAGATGATTTCTATAAAGTAATTTTATTCTTTTTCAGGAAGGAAAATATCGTTTTCCGGTAACGTCTGCTTTCATCCATCTGCTCACCAATATTAGTATTTTCTAACAGGCAGCTTGGGGTCGGCAGCTGATGGATTAGAAATTATTGGGTGGTCACCTGGAGTGTTACAGTTTTTCCCTTCACCACAAGAGCAACCACCATCATTCAGTATGCAATGATAAAATGCCATGCTGATATGTTGTTTCCCAACCTTATATGCTTCTTCAACCATACCTAATTTTTTATTTACTTTGTTCATAATTTATCCTTGTTGTTCCTAAGTTAGTTTTTGTATTAATAAATTATTTACACTACTATGTAATTTTTTGTGTGTTTCTGACAAAGAAATTTAGTTAAAGGTAATTTTATTTATATAACATGCTCTTTTTAATAGATGGGGTTTCAAGTAAGGTTGATAATTTAGAGTGATTAGTGTGGCTGTGAGGGGTATAATCTGTATCAGTTAGAACTTTATCTTAGAGAAGAAAAATCTAATACTGCAAAGTAAAAAGTGAGTAAGTTACTATCTCATTATACGTTCACTTTTTGTTTTAGTACCACGTAAAGTACCACGGTTCGGTTTAGTGTAAATTTAACTGGTTAAATAACAATAGGTTAAGTCTTTGGTTCGGTGGACGCCATCCACACCAAAATACTTGTTAAAAATCAACCTCTTACAATAATTTACTCCATCCTTGGGGCGTTTTTTGGGCAAATTGGTTAATATCATTCAATAAAGTCTTTTTCCATAGATATAATATTAATAGTTCTCTTCCTCTTAAAGTAATACGCTCAAGCTGGCAATTTATATTTAATACAAATAAAATTGACAAAGGCACCTTTTTGACGTACATTTTAACTTAATGATATCAAATGATTGAGGTAATGCCTGTGGTGGCCATAACACAAAACGATGAGCGTATAAATCTTCGACTTAAGCATACGGCAAAGTTGATGCTTGAACGTGCTGCCAGCTTTGAAGGTCAAACTGTGAGCAAATTTGTCCTGAACAGTGCACTTTCTCGCGCAGAAAAGACGATTCAGGAATATGAAGTGATAAACTTGAATGTAAAGGATTCTGAAACTTTTTTCAATGCTTTGTCTGCACCAGTTAAATTCAATAGAAAACTGGTTGCTGCACTAAATGAGCATGAGAAATGTGTAAATTCTAAATGACTGGATATGAAAAACTGGTTATTGAGCCGCTTGGTTCTCTACATAACAGGCAAGGCTTTTATTGTGGCATTGAAGCTTTGGATAACTACCTGAAAAAACAAGCGAAACAGGATGTTAAACGTAGAATTTCGAAGGTTTTTGTTGCTACTACTGAAGCAAATCCTGAGAAAATTATTGGCTACTATACTCTTAGTACATTATCAGTTGAACTATCTCATATGCCTGTTGACTTGGCACATAAATTGCCTAAACACCCAAGACCTGCAGCCCTTATTGGAAGGTTAGCCTGTGCCATTGATGTAAAAGGCAATGGTGTGGGCAAAATGCTCCTAATGGACGCGCTTAAGCGTACTTTGGCTGTAAGTACAGAGATTGCCATTTATGCGATGGTCGTTGATGCGATAGATGAACATGCTGCTGGATTTTATGAACAATATGGTTTTGAACAATTAGCCGTAGAAAGTCGTCGGTTATTCTTACCTCTCAAGTCGCTATAGTATGGCTCTTGACTATCAAACTCTTGAAGCTCCTAGACAAAACCATCCAGCCTGGCGTTTACTGGCCAGTCCTCATCTCATGCCCCCTTAATTGCTAGCTTTTTCCAGAAAGTATTTGTTGAACCTAATATTAGAATTATACCTCAAGCTGATTTGGTGGAAGCACTGGAAGATGAACTGTTTCATTTATGCGATAGACTGGGGTATTTAGTATTATCAACGATGGATACCTTTGCATTTTAGAAAATGTAATCTTAATCTTAGTAAGATATTTAGAGTTTCCTTATATACTGAAAAAATATCAGTAGCAAAAATTAAATAACGGGTGCTAAGTGTGAAGATAGATGAAATGGCTTTACAGTATTTTGATACTCCTAATGATTTTGCTGAGGGAATGAAATTATTATTTAAACTTGCTCAGAAAAAATAAAATTGTGAATTGGAATATCCCGATTATGAGGAACTCCTTAATTTAGGTTTAGAGGATATTCAAAATGAAGATGGTACATGATGTGGTTAACAAAAAGAGTACGGAGATGATCTGTGGGTTGAGCAAAATAAGCTACTTTATGAGTATGTAATTTAACCAACTGCTCGGTGTTAATTTTCTCACCTGAAAAAATTATATATTTGAGTAAATCAATATTGTAACCAGAAATATTATCAATAAGTATTATATCTTCTGGGCTTATGCTAAGACCTTGGATTGTATTTTGGAGTCGCCGTGATAACTTTGTGCAAAAATCATTAGCTTTTTCAGCATCATAATTGTCTTCAGAGAAGATCTTCTGCGTATCTTTTATGAATTCATTTGCACGTGTAACGACAAATTTTATAGGGATAAATGGCAATTCATCTATGGTTTTTTTAAGTGTGGGTACATCAGAATTGTCTAACGGTGCTGTTGCTGATAATACGTAAATTAATGTATCACAAATAGGTAAGAAGTCTCTTACCATTTCCTCAACTATAGTAGGATCACCTGAACCTGGAGTATCAACAATAACAGTTTCTAAACGTAATTCATTTTCTTTCAGAGATGTACCTACTGCTAGCTCACCACGTCTATGAGTTCCAATTAAGCTAGCTTGATTATTTTTATGTGTTATTATCGTAATTGATGTGTTAGTTGGGTGTTGATCAGTTGGCCTTGGATCATCTGACTTGAGAAGAGAATTAATTGTTGTTGTTTTGCCTGCTGAAAAATGACCTAAGAATCCATAATAATTTAATGACTGATTTCTTCCAGAATACTGATCTAAACTCAGTTGAAGACTTGATAATTCACGAGAAGTTTGTGCAGTTGAGGCGTCTGATTTCAACTCAAAACTGTTTTATTAGTTGGATCAGAGATTATTTGTTCTATTTGCGAAAGAACATTTAAAATAGATGAGCATAGAACATCATTATTCTGTAATGTTGATAATTTTCCAGTTTCCGTCATATTGTGTGTCTACCATCAGGATCGTATATTTTTTGGATTAGCAACCAAAGAAAAAAATAAGTAGTTTAATAATGTTGTCCTGAACAACCATACTGTAGTTCAGTTATTATCTAACATCAATCCAGTTAATTCCTTTCCAGTAATACTTATAAAAACTTGATCTTGTTATGTTCTATCATCCCAAGATGAGGGATCTTTATGTGCATGAAAAACCGCTGTAACTACTATGTGTGTGGATTGAACAAAATAAAAAATTCTGTATGGAAATCGTTCAATTGGAACCCGTCTTAATTCTCTATAAACTTTTTTATGAAAGTAGGGGATTGCGTTTAATTTTTGATATAACGGCATCAATACATAGCAGAAAATCATGACCTAAACCAAGTCTATGATTTTCATAGAAATTAAAGTATTCTGAAATATCAAGTTCGGCTTCTTTTCTAATTGTGAGCGAATACTTCATTTATTAGAAATTATTCGTTTTTTTACATCTGACCAAGAAGAACCAATATCATGATCTGTCATGAATGTATCAAGACGTTTATCAAGTTCTACTTCCTGACTTGCTGTTAATTTTATTTCTGATTCATCATTAAGCACACTATCCCATAACTTTTCAGCCAGAATAATACGTTCAGATACTGATAGTTCTTGTATTTCCATAATATATTTTCACGTTTAAATAGAATGTCTAAAAAAATTATAGCATTTTTTAGGAATTTTTCTGATTAAAAACTTCTCTTCCTGCGCCATAATCCACTTTTAAATTTTCGTGATTTAGAAGGTAAGTATGTTGCTACTATCACTGAGCTGTACGGAAAAGGTTGACCACATCTTATCTATTGAAAATGTGATCTGCAGCATTGACAAAATTTTTACACAATTGTATTGTTATCTTAACTTATGTTTATTGGATTATACACCCATTCGGTGTTCGTTATTCTTCCCCGATCAAGGAATTGTCATGAAACAAATAACTACTATTTTTTTTCTCCTGATAATAAGCACTTCATTAAGTTTCTCTATTGTTGCATCTGCAGCCCCTGTTATATGGAATGATAATGGACATTATTATGATGTCGTTGAAGACTCTTCGATTTTGTCCTGGGAAGATGCAAGGGATTGGGCTTCTAAACAAACCTATACAGACAGTTCCGGTCAGTTATATCAAGGGTATCTGGCAACAATTACCTCATTACAGGAAGTCAATTTTTTAGAAGCTCTCACTTTTACAAAAACAACTTACTTATTAGGCGGATACCAAACTCCCGGCACAGATGAAACAACTCTTGCTGAAAAGAAGGCTGATTGGCATTGGATTACAGGAGAGGCATGGGACTTTACTGACTGGCGCCCCAGTGAACCAAATAATTTTTTCCGTTGGGTTGGAGTAACCGGAGCCGGTCAAGTTGAAAATTATCTACAATATCTTCCATTATCAGATGATAGAGGATGGAATGATGTCTATACCGGTACATTTACCGATAGTGATGGAGAACATTTCTTTGGATCAAGTAATTTTATTATAGAATATGAGGCTGTTTCCGACACTGAATCTGCCAACCTGGTTTCCGCATCAGAGTTATTGATTGTTACTGTTGATGGAAAAGATGTGAGCCTCGACTGGTCGGCAATGCCAGATGCTCAGTCCAGTACCCTTTATGTTGCACTGGCTGATTATAAAGGGGATATTGATGTAAAGACTATAGGATCTGTCAACATGGGTAAAAAGGTAAGTCTCTATGTGCCTGATTTACCCAGTGGGTTGATTATCTACTGTGCTGTTGTTAACCATACCAGCAAGGGGGATGTAATTTCAAACATTGAGAAGTTTATGCCCTTTGGCGGTACAGTCTCATTTCCTGAATCAGGTAATGTAATAATGACAGTCAATGATATGGGTGGAGTGGGTAACTTTTCTTTTATCGGAACCAGAAATAGCGATGGTTCTATTGCCTCAATTACACAAATTTTCGGTGATAATGGTTCAGGGACTTATACGCTGAATATCAGAAATGATAAACCCGTTTCATATATAAAGGGAGAAGTAACCGTTAATTTTATCTATGATAATGATGGTTCTGTTAGTTTTACTACGACTACAGCCCGTTCTTCAATTAACAGATCAAATGATGCTATTGATTGTAACCTGAGCAGAGATGAAAATTATAAAAAATTATATTCTTTTGGAAAAATTAGTTATATAGTTTCTGTTGAGGCAAAGAAACAAGGTTTTCCTGTTGAGATGTATAAATCTTTATTTAAGGTCTACAGTTTAGCACTTGCAAATGTGAAGACATCTAAAGATATTGATGAATTTATTAATTCAAAATTAGCAGCTTATCTTGCACTTCTAGATCTTGCATTAGAGGGTGTGGTCGATAGTATGCTTGATGAGTATGATGAGCAATGTATTGACACACCTGCCCCCCCTCTATCACCTGTCACACCCACAGAGATAGCCATGGCGGAAATTGATTTCGACTTCAATTGTCCCATTCCAGAAGGAGCAACATATAATGAAATGCATCGTGACATACCTATCATTATGGACGGTCTTTTAGAATTTTATGTGGACTCAAACAATAAAATAGTAGGACCCAAGAAAACCTGGGGAATGAATGAAGATGGCTCCCTTTATCCATACCTAAAACAATGTTATAACTCCGAAAGCTCTAAACATGGATGGCAATTACGTTTTTTACAAAATGGGCAAATATATTATGCCGATTATTTTTTCGATGATTTTAGTTTACATTATCAATTTCATCAAAATGGGATACTCAAAAAATATTCACAATATGAAGATTTTCATTTAACTTTGCAAATATTTTACTTAGAAGACGGGACGTTATCAAATGAATGCATTGGAGCCGAATGTCAATGACCAAAATAATTGAATGTCACTCCCTGTTACTTAAGCAATGGATGACCGCAACCTTTGATGGTTGTTGGCTTTAGACCACAAGATCTGAGTGATTACAGTTGGGTTTGGTGGGTCGCTGGGATAATTATTGTATGGATTTTATTAAATAAATAACTTTGGAATGTATTAAAGCCTTAAAATTTCAAAAAATAGGGAGCCATAATGCTATGATTTCCTACGAATTATAGTGCTGGTTATGACAATGTTACATAAAATCAACATGACCACAATTTTAGAATTAATCAACGATTGTAACTGTTCAGCGTAATTTTTAGTTTATATAAAACTAACTGATAAAATCAGGTAGTTTTCCCTTAAAAAGCAACTCCATAGCATAGCC
>JAHXIV010000019.1 GCA_025655455.1 gamma proteobacterium symbiont of Taylorina sp. | reverse complement strand
TGTCCTCTTTAGGGTAGCTCTGAGTTTGTGGTTCAACTTCAAGCTTAACCTACGATGCTGAAGTTGGACAGGTTCAATACATTATGTCTAGTCTTTATCTTTCGGTTTTTGGTGTCTCCATTTATCGTAGCAATCCAGTCCGCAAAAATGGGCAACATAATCAGTGGCTTCTTCACTTTTTGCCTCAGAAATTGGAATTTCCTTAAGACAGATCTTACAGGCTATTTGATCAGACCCAGTGTTTTTCTCATTCTCATGTTCAGTCATGTTCACCTCTTCATATAACATAGATATTCTATTAAAAGCCTAGCAGAGGGCTGTGGTTTGTCAAGTTTGTACAAACTGGCTATTACTATAATAGTTCTTTTTTGTTATTCTTTTTATTGCTATAATCACTGATGAAAATATTTTGTCAAGATATAAATATATATAATACAAAGAGTTATTAAATTCAGCTGTAATACCTCAGATCTGATTATCATGAAAACCCAAATGCTTATCAACTATAAAATTGATCCGCTGTCTTATTTGCCTGGGACTCTTTTTGTTTTATTGTTTATTACCTTCTTATCTAATCCGGTATCGGCAGTGGATAGTATTATTCGTCTTGCCACCACCACCAGTACAGAAAATTCTGGCCTGTTACACTATTTATTACCTGAATTTGAAAAGAAAACAGGCTATGAAGTTCATACCATTGCAGTGGGTACCGGTAAGGCTCTGAGAATGGGAAAAGATGGTGATGTCGATGTACTCCTGGTTCATGCCCCTGAAGCAGAAAAAGTTTTTGTTGATAATCGCTATGGAGTGAAGCGATATCAGGTTATGGCCAATGACTTTGTTGTTATTGGTGATAGAAAAGATCCTGCTTCAATTCGTGATGCTGCTTCAATTGAATCTGCTTTTCATAAAATTCAGTCCAGTCAATCAGTTTTTATTTCTCGTGGTGATGATTCCGGTACGCATAAAAAAGAACTGCAAATTTGGCAGGCTGCAAATATTCCATTTAAAGAAAAGTGGCATAGAGAAATTGGTCAGGGTATGGGGAAAACGATTCAAATGGCTAATGAGCTTGGTGCTTATACTCTGACCGATCGGGGTACTTGGCTGAGTTTTCAGGATAAGGTAAATTTAGAAATTCTCTATCAGGGAGATGTCTCCTTATTTAATCCCTATGGTATTATTGCAGTCAATCCTGAACGTTATGCCGATATTAATATTGATGGTGCCAATGCATTAATTCAATGGCTGATCTCAGAACAAACTCAGAAGTTAATTGGGCAATACAAAAAACAGGATCAAATCCTTTTCTTTCCACATGAGCCATCACTTAATAAAAAATGAAGATCAGCATTCAATGTTTTGCCGGTTTAAAAAAATATCTACCGGATGATGCACTTAATAATCTCGCATCTTTAGTTGTTGATGAGGGAATAAACATTGAGAAATTACTCAAATTATTGAGTATTGATGATGAAGAAGCTCATCTGGTTATATTAAACGGCATTTTTATCCCTTCGGAAGAAAGATCGGCAACTCATCTTAAAGAAAATGATAGTCTGACTTTATGGCCGGAAGTTGCAGGGGGTTAAGGATGTATAATAGTTAATCCTTATGAATGATTTATCCTTGGCCACACAACAGGCTGTCATCCTGTTATTCAAAGCGGATCCACAAATCTGGGAAATTATCTTTCTTTCCTTTAGTGTTTCTTTGCGAGCAATATTACTGGCTGCCCCCCCGGCCATTCTTATTGCTTTTTACCTCTCTTATTTTAAATTTCCCGGTCGCCACTTTTTGATCTCATTATTTAATACTGCTATGGCAATCCCTGCTGTCGTGGTGGGTCTAACTTTGTATTTATTACTTTCACGATCAGGTCCTTTGGGAGATTTACAATTATTATTTACTCAGGATGCCATGATTATAGGGCAGATAATTCTATGTTTTCCTCTTCTGGTTGCTCTGAGTCATGCTGCATTATATGCTATGGATAGACGTGCATGGGAAACAGCTATAACGCTTGGTTCCCATCCGGCCAGGGCATTTTTTACGGTTCTAAAAGAAGCCCGTTTTGGTTTAACGGCTGCAATCATTGCTGCTTTTGGCCGAATTATTGCCGAGGTAGGCAGTTCCATGATGATTGGAGGTAATATCCTCCATTATACCCGTAATATTCCTACCGCTATTGCACTGGAAACCAGTAAGGGCAGCTTTGCCCAGGGAATTGCTCTGGGCATTATCTTATTACTCATGGCTTTGATGTTAAACCTGATTTTAAGCTGGATCCAAAGCAGAAGCGGGGCACATCATGACTGAGCTTAAATATACCACTGCTGAAGGACTTAAAGTTCAACTTGATAATATTAATCTGTGCAAAAACAAACAAATCATATTACAAAATATTCAGGTGACACTTAGCTCTGATGATTTTATTTTAATGACCGGGCAGAATGGTTCTGGTAAATCCACTTTTTTAAAAATTATTGCCGGTTTATTAAAACCCGATAGTTTTAATTTAAATTATAGTGAACAGTTGAAAAACAATTCCTGGCAGAGTTCAAAAAAATTTTTACGTCAGCACTTTTGTTATCTACACCAGACACCCTATCTTTTTAGCGGTAGCGTATATGACAATATTGCCTATGGTTTGAAATATCGTGGTTTAAATAAAGCAGAAATCAGTCACAAGGTACATGAGGCATTAGAACTTATTTCTTTGCCGCATCTGGTTCAACGTAATAGCCAGGTACTTTCCGGTGGTGAAAAGCAGCGAGTGGCTATTGCCCGTTCATGGGTGATACAACCGAATTTCATATTACTGGATGAACCCTTTGCCAATATGGATAAGCACTCACGTCATCGAACTTATGCTACAATTAATCAGCTTAAAGAAGATAATATCGGTATTATTATTACCAGTCATGATCCCCATCGTGGTGAATTAGATTTTAACAAACAGATGCATTTGTATCAGGGTATAATTAGTGAAAAAGAATATGAATCAAACGCTTAATGATGTCATTACAGTCAGTCAGGCTCAAAGTGTTATAAAACAGCAGATTGATCCCCTTGTTAATCAGCAGATAGTTATTCTGCCCAATGCACTGGGAAAAACTCTGGCGCAGGATGTCATTTCTCCGATGAATGTGCCGGTTTATCAAAATTCTGCGATGGATGGTTATGCATTTAATTCTCAGGATATTTCTGAAGGCAGCAGTACATTGAAAAATTGCGGTACTTCACTGGCGGGAACTCCTTTTGAAGGCACATTGACGGAGGGGCAATGTATCCGCATTATGACCGGAGCAAAAATACCAGATAATGTTGATACTGTCATTGAGCAGGAAAAAGTTAGAATTAATGAAGATTATATTACTATCAATGTAGAAACCCGTGCTGGTCAGAATATCAGAAATATAGGTGAAGATATTACAAAAGGGAGTGTGGTTCTGGCCGCAGGTCAAAAAATTGGAGCGGCGCAGTTAGGTGTGCTGGCCTCATTGGGATTGGCCTCATTAAAAGTTAAACGTCAGGTCAGAGTGGCTGTTTTTTCCAGTGGTGATGAAATTCGCAGTATTGGTGAAACCCTGGACGGGAGTCAAATCTATGATAGTAATCGCTACACGATCAGCGGCATGTTAAAAGACATGGGTGTTGAAGTGATTGATATGGGCGTGGTTCAGGATAGTAAAAAAGCGATAAAAAGTGCCTTGTCTCAGGCTGCTGCTGAAGCGGATATGATTATTACCTCAGGCGGAGTTTCTGTTGGAGACGCTGATTATATAAAACAATGTCTGCATGAACTGGGGCAGATTCATTTTAATAAATTACATCTGAAACCCGGCAGACCCTTAACTTTCGGGCAAATAAACAATAGCCATTTTTTCGGCCTGCCCGGAAACCCTGTTGCGGTGATGGTGACTTTTATGTACTTTGTCAGACCTGCCATTAAACAGTTGATGGGACAATTAGATACTGAACTAATGGATATAAAAATACCCTGTGAAAATGCTTTACGAAAATTACCCGGCAGAACTGAGATTCAACGAGGAATTTTAGTGCAGGATCCACAACAGGGACTCATAGTGAAAACCACAGGCAAACAGGGTTCAGGTGTTTTAAGTTCTATGACCAAGGGTAATTGTTTTATCTATCTGGATCATAATAGCGAGTCAATAGAAGTGGGTGATAAGGTAATAGTTCATCCATTTTCATTATTTTAGTGCTGCCCTTATCCAGTTTATTAGGTTTAGCTTAAATTGACTGAGAACGGTGGACATGATGATCAATAACAGAGTTTGTGTACAAAAATAACTGCTGTTACAATTTAAACCTGAATAAAAAGGAACGTTATGGGAAATGCACTACAGGAACAATTGCTTAAAGCGGGTTTGATTGATAAAAACAAGGCCAACCAGGCAAAAAGCAGCAAACATAAAAAAATGAAACTACAGCGTAATACCAAACAGGGTGTTGTGGATGAAGCCAGGTTGTTGGCTGAAAAGTCCATACAGAAAAAAATGCTGCATGATAGGGATCTCAATCGTCAAAAAGAGGATATAGCACAGGAAAAGGCAATTATTGCTCAGATAAAGCAACTAATTGATGTCAATAAAGTCAAAAAAGGCAATGGAGATGACCAGGCCTATAATTTTGAAGATAATAAAAATATTAAACGTGTTTTTGTCACTCAGGAAGTTCATGATAATATTGCCGGCGGCAGGTTGAGTATTGTTAAGCTGAATGGACAATATGAAATTGTACCAACTCCGGTAGCACAGAAGATAGAGCAACGTGATGCAGATTATATTATTTTAAGAAATGAAGCTCAGCAGCAAACAGAAGATAAAGATGATTTTTATGCAGACTATGAAATTCCAGATGATTTGATGTGGTAAAAAAAATGTCAAAACCAATTATTTTTTCAATCATTGAGTCTCCCACTCACCCAAAATTAGCTTATTTATACGATGAACTGGGCTATGATGAAATGAAATTTACCTCTGTTAGAAGGGCAATTAATGCATTAAAGAAATATAAGCCTGATGTGATTGTTGCTCAATTTTTCTTCTCATTTTCCACAAATTATGCAAGCAATCACATTTCTAATCTTGATTCGTTAATCATAACCCTGCAAAAATATTCCAGCTATAAACCAAAATTTATTTTTTTAGTGAGTAAAAAAGATTATCAGTATATTGATCAACTAACCAGTCACTATGATGAGTTTTCGAACTCAAACCACTCATTACTCCTACCTGTTACAGAAGAGCAAATAAGAGAGTTGCTTTAAGTTCTTCTAGCTAAAGGTTGATTATTAATGCCAATGGACTGTCTTTGTACAGCACACTGGTTTCAACAATTGACTGGAGAGAAACAAGGCATGAGCAAAAAAAAGCACCAGGCTGTCATCCCATCCCGTATTATTTATACTATGATCCGTGTAGGGGATCTTGATCGTTTGATACCGTTTTATCATGAGGTATTAGGTATGTGTGAAGTGAGGCGTGAAACTTTTACCAAAGGTCGTTTTACTTTGGTATTCCTCGGCTATAGTGATGATGCATCAAATTCTAGGGTTGAACTTACTTATAATTGGGATGAAGACAGTTATGAACACGGAAATGGTTATGGTCATATTACACTTGAAGCAGATGTGTTTGACGGGAAACATGAACTTTTGTTCAGATTTTGTCAATACTTGGTGGCAGTAATAAATCCTATAAACAGAATTAATGATTATATCTTTAAATTTTCCAGTGGACTATGAATTTTTGAAATATCCTTATCCATAACATGAGTATAAATTTCAGTTGTTTTAACATCAGCGTGTCCCATTAATTCTTGCAGTATGCGAATATTGATACCGCTTTCCAAAATGCTTGTAGCAAAACTATGCCGCAAGGTATGACAACTGACATGTTTGTCAATTTTTGCCTTACGAGCAGCTGTTTTAACGGCTTTTTGTAAACCGGATTCCATGACATGATGTTTTCTTTCTCTGCCACTACGTGGATCAATAGAACGTTTTCTTGCAGGAAAGACATATTGCCATTGTATTTCCTTTGATGCATTTTTATATTTCCGTGCTAAAGCAACAGGCATATAAACCTCTCCAAAACCAGCGTTGATATCTTCTTGATGAAGAGTTCGAACTCTCTCAATTTGGATTTTAAGTTCTGGAACAATAGAGTCAGATAAAATTGTACTCCGCCATTTATTACCTTTTCCAAGAATGTGAAGGCGTTTACGATCAAAGTCAATGTCTTTTACACGCAGGCGAATGCATTCCATCAGGCGTAAACCAGAGCCATATAAAAGTTTTGCCATTAAAGCATGATTCCCCTCAATATGAGCAAAAAATCTCTGTGACTCCTGTTTGCTTAAAACGGTTGGTATTTTGGGTTTTCTACTTGAGCGAATGGCTTGGATTTTTCCATCAAGAGGAAAATCCAATACTTTATTGTAAAGGAATAATAGTGCATTAAAAGCTTGGTTTTGGGTGGAAGCTGCAACAGACTGGTTGACAGACAAATCAGATAAAAACCGCTCTACATGATGAGTCGACAATTGTCTTGGATGAGTTTTTCCACCAAAAAAATGAATATAGCGTAATATCCACTGACAATAAGATTTTTCAGTTCTATAAGCATAGTGATGATAGCGTAAAACCTCACGAACTTGGTTCATTAATTTGATATCAGGATTGGGGTGAAATATTGGTTCGTTTTCCATGTTATCCCTCACATAGTCACAATAAGTAGAAATATAACATAATCTATTAGATAAATGAACGAATATCAAAAATAAGTTCATTTATTATTAATAAAATGGATTTAATTATTAACAAAAATAAATTTTTCGTTTAAAATCAAATAGGTGTTTTAATTATAAATCTTATATCTTTTCCACTTTGTGCATTTAATATCATAATAAGTGGAAAATAAAAAAATGTTTTCTGTAGTAGTAGAAAGTTTCCATGTTTTATAGTCTAATATCAAAATAAGTGGAAAGCTTTTACAGATATGTGAATTAATATCATGGAAATTTTCTATGTATTTAAATCGTTAGCTTTCCGGGGTGATACAAAATGGAAGAAACTGCACCAGAAAAAGCCCAGCGTTTTTTGGAATATATTCATGAAATGGTGGAAGTTGCTGTTGATTCAGCGAACTTAAAAAACCAAGCTGTTCATTCAAAAGTTTTATTGTCTGCTTTATTTGATTCAATATCGAAAAGCGCGTTTCCGAACATCAGACAAAACGCCTTAAGATATAAACAACTAATTGATTTTCATTCAGAATGGGATGAGGCCAATAAAATCAGCTTGCTTCATTTATTGCGCCTGCTCGAAAGGGAAGAGAATTTAAGTTCTGAATTTGAAGATATTAATGAATGGTGTATTAGTGAGTATAGTAGTAAATTTCCAAATACAAATAGGTTGCTGAAAAGCCATTCTTATTTAGCAAAAGATCCTGATATAAATAACGTATTAGAACTATGGCCTACTGATTCCAATGGTACTCCTATCAAATTGCGTAATGTGAACCCAGAACAATTGACCCATAAGCATCTTTTTTGGTTGTATCGCAACTCATTGGTACATGAATATAGAAACCCTGGAAATGGAGTGGAACGTATTGCAAATGGTGAAAACGTACCGTTCTACCACGAACTTTCTACCGTCACTTCATTAAATAATGAGGGCTTACAATTTACAAATAACTGGGAGCTTGTGTATCCGTTCGGTTTTTTTAAAGAGCTGTGTTTAGTAGCAGCCAAAAATGTATCGCGTATGCATGCAAACAATGATACATCGCCTTTTAGCGCATACATTTGTGGAACCTACTGGATTCCCACATTCAATGAATAAGCTAACGAGGGTATCTACTGGACAGAGAAAGCTGTGCTGAAAAAAGACTCAGCCCATCTTTCTCTGCCAATAATACAGGTGTTATGCAACCACAAAATATAAACGATAATTATTGCATAATTACTAAGAGTAAAGGCTTTGATAAAAAGATGAATATATCAAAAGTGAGGTGTCAGTGAATCAACTGGATAAAATTGTTGATGTGCTAAATGGCATAAATAGCAATTTGACCACGATTGCGAATGCACTAAACAATGATAGCTTTTTGGATTCGAAGTGGTTTGCAGCACTTATTGGCGCAGGTTCAGCAATAATCATTTTTATTATTGAAAAATATTTTTCTTGGCGGAAAAGGGAAAATAAAAAGTTATTAGAATTTTGTAAATGGCTTAATGAGCAATGGACTTTTCGTTCGCCAGATACCTTATTGGGTGCGGCTCATTCGACAATTTACGGTCATGAGGAACGAACTTCAAACACAGAAGAAGTCAAAGTAATTCCAGAAAAGCCACTGGGTGAAAAAATGATTATTGAACTCCGTCGTGATCTTAAATGGTGGCGAGAACCAGACAGAACGTTGCATAGATATTTTAAAAAATATGAAAAGCTTCTTAGCAAGTTTGACCAGTTGCAGGAGGCTGATCCAGCTTTAGAAAAAATACTTATTGAACAAGCAATGGTGTATTATGACAAAATTGATATTTATGCTTATAAAGTTACGGGTGATAATGAGCATACTGCAATTTAAGGCATAACGATTACATGCACGTGGACAGAGAAAGCTTGGCTGAAAAGAGCCTCAGCCAAGCTTTCTCTGCCAGTAATGTAGGTGTTATGTGTAAATGAGGGACAAATGAAAGACACACTAAAAGCAGGTATTAAGTACAAACATAAGTTCGTAGTTCCTCTTTCTAAAACTGTGCCGTCTCTATACCCAGAATCAGAAGAATTTGTAGCTATGCCTGAAGTTTTTGCTACAGGATTTCTTGTTGGTTTTCTGGAGTGGAGTTGCATCAAAGCGATTAATCCACATCTTGACTGGCCTAATGAACAAACAGTAGGTACACATATTAACATTAGTCACGAGGCGGCAACTCCTCCTGGCCTAGAAGTTACTGCATCTATTGAGTTAATTGAGGTTGAAGGAAGAAAGCTTGTATTTGAAGTAGAGGCACATGATGGATTCGATCTCATTTCAAGAGGATATCATGAACGTTTTGTCATCAATAAAGATAAATTTGATGACAAAGTTAATGAAAAGAAGAGCACCACATAACAAAAAAATCGAGAGGGACATTTTGGACGCAGCTTCATTTCAAAGTTGTGAGTGTGATTCATGCTCATTGTTTTAAAATAACCTTCACTGGAAGTCCAAAATGCCCCTCATTTAGGTGTTAGGCTCGTTGAACAATTACAATCACTGTGTTAAGTGGATTTAGGAATGTATTTTGAGTTCAGGTGAAGAAATCTTAGCAAGATTAGAGGAAGATGGAAGAATCCTCTTGTTTATTGATGAATCAGGTACATCTGAGAAACCTTTACCGGAATTGGAAAAGGATTTTATGGTTTATTGTGGTGTTGAATTCTATTCGGAGAGCTACTCAAATATTTGTAAGAGAATGAACGATAAATTATCATCAATCAGCTCTGATGTTCAAGAATTCCATGCCACCGAAATAGTGAATCCAAAGAAGAAATCACCTTGGTATAAGGCTTCATGTGAAGAACGTATTGATAGCCTGCTATTGTTGAGCGAATTGGTTGATAAGTATTGTACGATTGCGCCATATTGCTATATATCAAAGGAACAATATAATTTACTGGTAGCTGGAACTCTTGCCGAAAAACTTACCCATAAAGAGGGACTGAAGAAAGTATTTTTTAATTCAGTATTATCCATTAATCGAATAAAAAACAAGAAATATGCAGTTATTTTTGACTCCGAAAAAAAGTTGGATAATGAAATTAAAATTCAAAGTGTATCGTTAGAGCGTGATTTGTTATACGAAGACGGAATTATTCTAGCATCATCTATAACATTACCTGGATTGCAGCTTGCTGATTATGCTGTTTACATTCTAAATCGTATCCACCACTCAGCTCATAGAATAAAAACCGGAAAGCGCAATATATTTGATGAAGTAATAATTGAATCAGCAAATATTTTAAAACCAAAATATATGGATCTATTAAAGAAATAAGCCTAACTATTACATGCACGTGGACAGAGAAAGATTGGCTGAAAAGAGCCTCAGCCAATCTTTCCCCGCCAGTAATGTAGGTGTTAGCTATTGAAAAAACACCTCATCAGTTGTACAATTGTCCGCATGAATATTATCTCAGACACAAATATTTTTCTGGCAGTAGCTTTAGATGAACCAGAAAAAGAACATATTATTCAGATTACATCTGGAGTTAATATTATTTCACCAGAAATATTACCTTATGAGATTGGTAATGCTCTGTCAGCCATGGTTAAACGTAAACAACTTACACCAGAGGAAGCATTGCAAGCACAAATAAAAACTAATTTTATTCCTGTCCGTCTTGTTAGCACAGATATTCAAAAGGCACTAAAATTGGCAATCAAGTTTAATATTTATGCTTATGATGCCTATTTTTTACATTGTGCAAAATCACTTACTTATCCATTGTTCACTTTTGATAAGCGTATGAAACAGGTTGCAAATGAACTTAATATTGAGTTATTGGAGTGAATTTGAGACAGCCACTTATTGAGAAATAAAAAAATGATTTTTTGGGTCAAAAATATTTTCAGTTCTTGAATTATTAAATGATAAAGAACAAATGGAGTAATAAAACAGGGGGTTATTAAACTTCTGAATTTGAGACAAAGTAAGGCCTATGGTAACTCTATTTCCATTGTCTAAAAGATTGAATGATGAGTTTGATTTATCAGGTAGGGCAAAGTCTCTTATTTGAAAATAATTTTCGGCAGAGTTG
>JAHXIV010000072.1 GCA_025655455.1 gamma proteobacterium symbiont of Taylorina sp. | reverse complement strand
GATTTGAGATCTCTCTATCGGGCTGAACCATGGATATGTGGATAAGACTACACTTAACTATGTTGTACAAAAAAACTTGACCACTTCAATACGGTACACGACTATTTCTACTAACTTCCTTGATGTTAGCCACTTCTTGATTTGCACGATTAAATGCACAATTCATACAACAATCTGTTCCACCATTTGGCATGATCATTCACTCCTAACCGCTCAGAATTCAACATGGGAGAATTATCCATACTTACTATATTGGTTTACATAAACTACTTTATTAATCAGGCTGATAATTCTTATCTCTAAGAAATGCAGGAATATCAATAACTCATAAAACCACATCTATATCAGTATTTATAAAATTTTCATGCTGATTCCCTGGATTTGGAACCTGTAGCCATTCAGGTTTATTACTACGTACCCACTTTTCTAATTTTAATCTGGCAGATGAACCACGCACAACAATATCTAAATGATCACAAATATCCTTCCATGTTTTTAAATTCAGTTCGTTTCTTAGTTCAGGGATACTATTTTTCCATTTGCTAGCTGAGGGACTTGGAGACTTAATTCTATTGTAGGGATCTAAAGTCGCTTGAGTATTAGTAATACCTTCAAAATTATCAGATTCTGGCAGCTTTGGAATATCAAATTCTTGGACAAATAGATTCAAAAGATAATTGGCTCTATCTTCTATAGCACTACCATCAAATACATTATATTGTTTTAGCCGATTATTCAAAGTTATTCGAGACTTCTCAATAAGTATTAATTTTTTCTCATCGAAACTTTTATTGCTAAGATTTTGATTATTGAAGGTTATTGAGAGATTTCCAAGTGTATGAATGAATCTTTCATGCTCAGACTCTGATATATGATTCCAGTATTCATTAAGTGTTTGAGGTAAAATATGCTCAATTTCACAGCCATCTAAATCATGTTCAAACGATAGTATTTCATTCATTCCAATATTTTCTAGAAGCACCAAGAATCGTAATAAAGGCTTGCGTTTTCTATCATATAAATTGGTAGTAAAAATAGCCCTCTTTAAGACATTGGTACCCGGTTGTTTATATCCTTCATTTGTTGTTGTGACTAAAGTCTCAAAAGATTCTGCATATGTTTCATAATATAAGGGGTTAGTACTTTCAAGCTTGCTTGAAATAGAAGGTATGAATCTGGTAATTTCCTTTGCAGGGTATCCAGCAATAAACCTAGAAGCATCATAAGCTACAATTTTAGTCAGTGTTCTATTTAGTTGATCAGGATTGTCGATTATTAAAGAACCTTCTGTAATGGTGGAATATTTTTCAAATACATCCATCAATAAGCTGGCATATGTTCCAAATGAAGCCCGTATATATTCGAGATAATTTTGATTTATACCATTTATTTTATTTTTCCTAATAGTTTGATAAATCAATCCCCATTTAACTAAGTCAAGTATCCTTTTTTTACAGTCTTCATAACTCGTTAATTCACCAACTAACTTTTTGAAAGAGTAATAAATTATTTTAGGATCTTTCTTTACTAATACGTGTTTAAATAGTGCTATGTATTCACGAAAGAATTTTTCTAGTTCTTGTTCTATATCTTTTTCATCTGCAAAAAGTGATTCAAATTTCTTAGTATATATATCTGTTAATTTTTTTTCTTCATCTCGGGTGCAGTAAAAATTTTTGAATGTAAATAAGAAATTTTTAATAAGGTCTGAGCCAGATAGTGGTTTTCCAAGTGAATTTATTGATTCAAAGACGGAATTTTCATCTTGATCATCATCCAAAAAGATAATAACTACTTTTACACGTTCTAATAAATTAGCAAAATTGAAAAAATCTTCAGTTTCCATTTTCTCTAAACGAAGGTACAGATTTTTATAGTTTTTCCAGTAGTTAGTTTGCTTATCTTCTTCTCTAATTGTTTCGATGGCACCTGTAAGTATTGTCTGAAGGGTGCTTTGATGTTCCATATTATTGAGTTTTAGCTTAATTTGGTTATTATCAGACATATCTAGTGATTTACTGATATTTCTTGCATATTCTTTTGCATCATCTGTTTTAATTTTATCAATGCAAACATCTCTTATTGCACAAAGAATAAGGATGGTTGTGGTTATTCTTTGCTGACCATCAATTACAACTCTCTCTACTGCATAGCCCCTTGTTTGATTTTTTACAATAAGATTTCCAATGTAGTAATCTGAACGGGTATTATTTTTGTACTCCATCCCAAACTCTAAAATATCATCAATTAATTTAGCTACATTTGTTTTATAAACCCAAGTATACGATCTTTGATATATTGGTATATGGAATTGATTTACATCTCCCATTATCAGATCTCTTAAATTTTTATGGTCTGATTGTATAGCCACAATTTCTCCTGACTTGTTTTTCTCAACTTATATAGATGATTATTGAATAGAATATTTTGTGTAATGTGATTTCTTTGCAGTACCTGCGGAAAAGAAATTCACGTTGACATAATAGATACGTTCGGCATGGGCGTGAATACCCTTATCCAATTAATTCTTATAGATTTCAGATTAAATTTATGCCCGTTATGCCCTCCCAAGTAACGGTAAATAGACATTTAATAACAAGGCTTAATTTTTCAGTTTGAAATACGGACTGCGCTCCGTTAATTTACCATACGAACTTCAATACGATCAACTTCTATTTAGGGGCATGAGATATTGATGTATGGGTCAATTAATAATCAAATTTGGAAAAAGGCTTAAATACCTTAGAAAGGAAGCTGGACTAACACAGGAAAAGCTTGCAGATAAAATTAATATATCACTTGATTCCGTCAGTAATATTGAGCGTGGCATTCAAAATCCAAAACTTGATACCCTTGAAAAAATAGCAAAAGCATTTAATATCAAGTTAAAAGATTTATTTGATTTTAATGATTAGTTTTTAACATGTTTTTGTCGTTCATTCTTTTCAAAGATAGACTCTATAATTTTTTACCCCAATCCTGAATTGTTTGCCCTTTTATTTGTTTGTAACAATGCAATAATTTGAATTTATCCTGTGTTAAAATAGGTATATGTTCTTCTTTAATATTGGTTTAATATGATGAAAAATCTTACTGAAATCAGCAAAAAACAGCCACGTGGAAAGCCGTTTCCAAAAGGTGTATCTGGCAATCCCGGAGGCAGGCCTAAGCGAACCATCGATGAAGTTGATCTTATCGAGGCATGTCAAACTAAGACACCGGAAGCACTTGAAACAATATTGCAGCTGATGGAAGAATCGACTAATGACCGGGTACGTTTGTCCGCAGCACAGTATGTTATTGAACGTGGCTGGGGAAAAGCCCCTGAACGGATCGAGTTAATGATGCGTAAAGAGGAAACACTATTAACTGATACTGATCTGACACCACTGGAATCCTACCTGCGTATTATTAAAGGTGGGGCGGTAAATATGCCGGAAAAATCTAAAAAGTTGGATGATGGTAGCCATGATTTTCCTAAACTGTCCAAACAAGAAGAAAACCAGTCCGGTTTAGCTGCTGTTTTGACTAGTATCGAAAGTGATACTTGACTGTGGTTCATAGTTATCAAAAAATTGTTTATATTGTGGAGCTTTGGTTATTGACGTTAATGGAGCCGTCATCATTTTCCCAATAGGTATATAGCGTGTAGTCTTCACAAATCAGGTATTTAATCTCTTGCGTGAATGCTTCGGGAATACCGGCAAGGCGTGACTGGCTGGGAAACACAAGTTTAGTGCTAAAGTTATAGTTAGGGTACTTGCCTCTTAATCCCAGTAAAATAGCTGCCACGCTCACATCATCGGCTGAAACGTACCGGCCTGCCCAATGTTCAATCATGTGTTTGATGTCGTAATTGCGTTGCCTATGAGGTTGCGCACGTTTTGTTGGCTTTTGTGCCGACAGAAACTCAACAGCCATATGAATGCAGTCAGAGTGCTCATGCAGAATATCGGGCTTGTTGCCCGTGCTTTTCATGTGATGGTGGTGTGTTTTGAGATATTGGTTGTAGTGTTGCCGTTTAGCCTCGTATACTTCTTGTTCTGTAAATTTCCTTATGTATGCCATTATGGTTCTTCCTTTAAAGTTCTCTGTTATATTTCCGTGTAAATTTAGTTAAATTGTTTTGTTGTTACTTTTAAGATTTTTTGAAAATTCTTATTTAAAATCAATGCTATATGCGAATTCTATTACTCTTGTTACCCTCTGTTACCATTGAGTGTTACCGTAGAAGGTCGCGTCCCTATTGGCTTTCAGAGATTGTTACATCATTTTGACATTTCGTTATATATATTTTTTATATTATCTTCTTTTATTTTTTTTGATGAATACAAAACAGGGGTAACATCGGTAACAATCCCACCAATACTAGCTTGAGGCGATAACCTGTGGTGTAACAGTGGGGTAACATATGGTAACAATTAACTTTTTTGTTACATTTGTTACGGTAACAATTAATCTTTTTTTCTAATTATTATTCCTCTTTCTTGTTTTTGTGTTTTACTTCCTTGGTGGAACACTCTGACAGCTTGATCTAGCTTGTTTGATTCCCTTTTGCTTTCGTCCATTAATTCCCGAATTTTTGACTTTTTATAACCTATCTTGGCCTTTTCAGATGGGGAAATATTTTCATCGATATAGATGGAAATAATCTTAGGAGCATATTTTACTAACCAGACCTCCTCTCCATCATAAGTTACAGGGTACTTATTGGCTTTAATGGTTTTTTTTAGTTTACCCGGAACTGATAAAGTTAAGAGCTGCTTGTTTAATGATTCAATACGTATAAGAACTTTCAGATTCAAAGCAATTTCCTCCAGCACATCATCCAAAGAACCGTAGTAATTCGATAACTTATGCTCACTATTATATTCTTTCAGTATCATATCTGCCTTATCAGCTGATTTAACTCTCCCCAGCTGCACATATTCATCTACTTTTTTGTTCAATTCCCTCGCTATATAATTCTGAACAGTCTGAAGGTAACTGGTTTTACCTATGTTATTGAAAACATCTCTATCTTCAATGGATGTATCTGTTGTGGGTATTAGGCTGAACCTGTTAGAAAACTGGGTTTCTACACCACTACCTGCAAGGCTTTCTACTTCCTCCGCTGAGGTAAACAACTTCATGTATAGGGGGCATTCAAAGGTCATTTGGTTTTTTGGCGAACCTCTGAAAGTTGAAGTGAGCTGTTTGACTTCAGAGTTCACTTTTTTAAACTCGTCTACGTGTAAAATCCAGCAATGTTTGAAGTCGTTAGGTTGTTTACCTATAGGGCTGCCTGATAACGCAGATTCTATTTCCTTAACGGACAATTCTACTAAAATACCCAGATTCTTAAAGATTGAAGATAAAAATCCTTTGCCCCAATCAGAAACGGCTTTCAGCCAGAAAAAGGCTTTTTTTCGGTCAGATGCGAAGCGTGAGGCAGCTACCAATGAGATAAGACTATCCAACTCTGGAAAGTGCTCTTTATAATCCATTATAATCAACTTTTCTTCACCACCACCATCCCCCTTTAGGATCGGGAATGGCTCATGTATAGAGCGTAGTAGAACAGAATCCTTTTCAATAATGAGCTGGGATTCTGTGGCAAACATATCAGTTTCATATCGGATAATAGAGCGTTGCCGGTATATCTCTATATGCTTGTCGAAACTGTTGTACACAATAGAGTCTATTCCCTTTCTTAAGGCAGCTTTGGCCTCAGCGGCAGCCTTTGCCTTTGCCTTATCCTCATCATCACCCTTGGGCGCAGGCATAGGCAGGAAATCATCAATAAGATTACCCAGTGTGCCGTAGTCTACGAAACCACCGAATATTTCTCTCTGGATATTTTTTTTAAAGCTGGTCTTTGTGAATGCGGGCAGATCACCATATTTGTTGAGTGCGTATACTTGGTTCCTGCCTTTTTCAATGAAAGTTGAATTAAAGCATTTGCCAAAGTTATCCCACAGTATGGCTAAATGGGCGTTAGGCAATTTACGTTCAATAGCTTTGAATATTGCACCTGACAGTTCCTTTAGGGGGCCGGTAAATCCCTCACATGCCTGCTGATGTTTTTTGTGCTGGTTGTATAACTCGACATATTGCTCAGTGACTAAAGGATATATCTGCTTGCCATGAAGGAAGCTGTGTACTAATGGATTCCCGGTTTCCTTGTTGGCATAAAATTTTGCCTTGCCGTAGCCTTCTTCTGGTTCCAATGGGTCAGCCATAGGTTGATTATTATACTTGTCTGGATTCTTTAACACCGTTCCTACACTGACATTTTGGCCATCGTCAAATTTTAATATATAGTCAGGTGTTAGCATAGTCCTTTCTTGTGATATCAGTTCTGCCTGTGCTTTTGCCTTATCAGGTGAATAACCCTGATTAATTAGCTGGTTTGTTTTAGTTTGCTGGATGGATTCACGGACTGCTTTGATTTGTTGCTCTAGTCGCTGCTTTTCAGAGGCTACTTGTATGTTGAATTCTTCTCGTTCGTAGGTTGATACTGGGTCTAAAAAGCTTTTCATAGCAGATAACCTCCATCGACGTAGTAAGCGGGCTTTGTAATTTTCTCCAGACCGTCTGATATTATGGGTGCTGCTTCGAATATGAGTCGTTCAGGTGATAGTACAGCCAAGTCGATGGGGCAGCGTTTTAATTTTGAACCAGCCTTGGATATTTTTAAAAAGCCTTTTCCCTTAGTCCACGCGTTGATTAGCAGTTTTTCTCTCACTGGTTTTATATCTGTCAGCAAGGAAGCATCTTGTACAACAGAATAAATGTGAAAGCCCGTAGATAAATTTGTTTTTTTACCTTTAACTACTATGCCTGAACTCGTGGAAGGCTTTATTATCTTGGCTGCCTTGTTAAACTCAGGTATGAAGTTGGCTATGTCCTCTAAAACAGACTCTATTGACCGGGGCTGATATTCGCTGCTAAAGTCAATGTCGAATAATACGTATGCAGGGCCATTTTTAAACTTAAAGTATTTTTGAGTCCTGCTTATTGCATAACAATTTTCTTGACCTTTCTGCACGATGCTTCTACGGGCAGAATAGTCTGCGTTGCTTAGTGCAAGAGCCTGATTAGATTTTATTCCATCAAGGAATTGTGGTACTTTGACAGGTTTAACATTAACTGTTTTGACAATTCCTGTTTTCATCCAACATTGCGAGGAATCTTTAAAAATTTTTCCTTCACTATCAACTGAAATTTTTTTAGTTAATATGCCATTTGATTTAGTAAAAATTTGTAGTGGAATTTTTACATCTGCAATAGAATTTATGTTTTTATTAGAACATATTTTTTTACTCTGAACATTTATTGCTTCAGTTGTGACGACTGCCGCTTGGTTTTGATTCTCCATCTCAAACCACCTCACCAATTTGTTCAGTAATAGAGGATTCAACCATCATCCAGGCAACTTGGTTCAGGGTATTCAGCGGGGAATATGTACCGATTGCAACGGGACTTTTTCTGGTTTGCCCGCTAGTGGCATTCTCATTCATGTTTTTTCCTATAATTTGTACCTGTGCTGCACCTAAAGTGCTGTCAGTAAGCCTTATAATTAAAGACTGACCATCGGATAGAATATCTTATTGCTGTGAAATCCAGACAGAAAAAGCAGGAACGTGGACATAATTAAAACGTCCAATTTTTTTGATAATTTCAGCCAAACCATTATGATCTTTCTGACGCATCAGCCAACGAAGGGTAGTTTTTTTAAAGTGTGGGAATAACTCTTCAACTTCATCAAGAGTTTTCCATTGTGATAAGTCAGTAAAATCAATTACTGTCGGTGGGTTTTGTACTGAAGCTAAAGTGCTTGCTGTTTGTACAGTTGTGTTCATTTTTATTTACTCCGGTAATCAAGGTTTATCGCTTACTCGGTAGTAATAATAATGTGTATGATGGTGTGATATTGGTAAACTCCCAAAATTATTTGGGAGTTCCCAAAATCATGAAAGGTCTGTTTTTAATGCTTGTGATATTATTTTTCTTGGCTCTGAAACTGTTAATCCTTTTGTTTGTAGGGTATTTTCAATTTGAGAACAATTAATTTTTCCGGTATCAGTTTTATATGTAGATGATTTAGTTTCCGCCAGTGCAATAGTTAAAGCATGAATTGTTTTTAAGTAATTATCCTTAATTTTATCTGTTAAGTTATTTTTTGAACACTCTGCCTCTGTTTCTACGCTTTCATTACTTTGTAATATTTCATTATCAGATACAGTAATTCTTATAGAATTACAGGGGATCTTTGATGAAAAACCCTCATAAAATGACAATTCAGGGTAATTATCCTGATTGATACGAAAAGAACTTGATTTTAAACTCTCTAAAGTTATATCTTGTTGCGCACACTTTATTGCTAAATCTCTTGACCGACTAGCCATTTGTGATTGTAATTTTTGCTGTAATTCCGCTTGTTGTGCAACTTGAACGCCTTGTGGAAGTGAAAAACCACGAGCAGCCCAGTGCTCATCAATTTCTTTTGATGCTTTAAGCCCTGCCTGGAATTCTTCATCTCCTTGTTGTTGAAAAATTGCATTCCCTGTTTCATCGAAGACAATTATCTCCCATAGATCACTACAATTCAAAAAAACAAATTCAGTTTCATCAGGCAAATTCTCTTCAGATATTAATGTAGCGTTATGATTGAAGTACCATCGAAATTTTAATGTACCATCCCTTCCATAACTTATTACCTGCTCAGGAGTTACTTCTTCTCCAGATTGCGTTGTCCAATACTTGGCTAATAGTTCTATTGTGAAAATTTTAGGTTGAGGTAGCTTCATATCATCACCATTGATACATCACCATAAAATAAGGTAGGCAATCAGGGTTATGGTGAAACCCATAAATTCTGGTAATTAAGCAGAACTTGATTGCCTATAACTAATTATACTACTTATATTTAGTTGTTTATTCGATCTTATCCATTAGCCAATCCACCCATCACCCGATCAATCAAATTCTGCTTATGATCAACACATAAATGACTGTACCGCATTGTCATTTGAATAGACTTGTGACCAAGCACCTCTGCAATTTCTTGAAGTGTTGCGCCATGTGAGGCAAGAAAAGATGCAGCAGAATGCCTAAGATCATGAAATCTAAAGTCAGTGATATCAGCATCAATTAGTGCTTTTTTCCAGTGTTTACGGAACTCAAAGGGTTGCTTAGGTTTCTTTTTAGAGGGGAATAATAATTCTGTCTTATCTGATTTAGCAATTGAAACCACTTTCTCATTCTTAGGTTGTATCAGTTCAATCACTTCATTAGTCAATGGTAGTAACCGTTGTTCGCCATTCTTTGTCATATGTAAATGAGCAATACGTTTCTTAAAATCAATATCCTGCATTTTTAGGTGCAGTAATTCAGATTGTCTTGCACCTGTAGTCAACGCCATCAGGCATAACAAGTACATCTTAGACCATTCAGATTTTTTGCATGAGTGCAGTAAGGCTTTTCTCTCATCATCAGATAAAAATCTCGTACGGCCTTTATTCTCTGGTTTTGATTTAACATCTCTGCACGGGTTTTCAGTTAATCCATATTGTTCCTTGCCATATTCAAAAACAGAACTAAGATTTGCTTTATACCTATTAACTGTTGAACCTGAACGTTTACGATTCATCTCTTTTATTTTACCTGGCCCATTACCACGGATAGCATTACCATTGATCAATAGTTTGATACCCTCACGGATCGTAACTACGGAGATTTTATTGAGAGGAATATTACCAAACTGATTAGACCACCATGATAAACAGCCGTAAATTCCATGGTCTTTACCATTGTATTGATCAAGATATTCTTCAATAAGAATAGAAAGGGTTATTGCTCTAGTAACTGGATTACCAAGGGCTTGTTGTAGTTTACTATCACCTTCTACAGTGCGAGCAAACTCTACCGCTGTTTTTTTAGTGGGGAATGTTTTACAGATTGTGCCATTACCATTCTGGCGAATAGTAACTTTATAAACAGCACCTTTTACACGGTTAATCTTCTTGATAGAAGCCATGTTATATCTCCTTAAAATTTTGAGCTGCACCTAAATGCACCTATTTAATAAATTTTAAGTAAGACTGATAAACCTTGATTGAGTAAGTCATTGTTTATCTTAGTGTTTATGGTGGGCCTGGACAGACTCGAACTGTCGACCTGCCGATTATGAGTCGGATGCTCTAACCAACTGAGCTACAGGCCCGAAGACGGGGTATTATAAAGGGTTACTAATAGGATGACTAGTCATCTTTCATAAAGCTGCGTAACATTTCAGAACGTGTTGGATGGCGCAGCTTACGCAGTGCTTTAGCCTCAATTTGTCGAATACGTTCACGGGTGACATCAAATTGTTTGCCCACTTCTTCCAGGGTGTGATCGGTATTCATATCAATACCAAAGCGCATTCTTAAAACTTTGGATTCTCTAGCGGTTAAACCTTCCAGTATATTTCTGGTTGCACCTCTCAGGCCGGTAGTATTAGCTGTTTCTGCAGGAGATTGTATATTTTGATCTTCAATAAAGTCACCCAGATGCGAATCTTCGTCATCTCCAATGGGTGTTTCCATTGAAATAGGCTCTTTGGCAATCTTTAACACTTTGCGAACCTTGTCTTCTGCCATTTCCATTTTTTCAGCCAGCTCTTCCGGTGTCGCTTCACGTCCTTTTTCCTGCAACAACTGCCTGGAGACACGATTTAATTTATTGATTGTTTCAATCATATGCACGGGAATACGAATGGTGCGCGCCTGATCAGCAATAGAACGGGTAATTGCCTGTCTAATCCACCATGTAGCATAGGTTGAAAACTTATAACCACGCCGATATTCAAATTTATCAACGGCTTTCATTAAACCAATATTACCTTCCTGAATAAGATCCAGAAATTGCAAACCACGATTAGTGTATTTTTTCGCAATAGAAATCACCAGGCGCAGATTGGCTTCTACCATTTCTTTTTTTGCACGGCGCGCCTTGGCATCACCAATTGACATTTTTCTATTAATGTCTTTTAAGCCTGCAATGCTCATATGGCATTCTTTTTCAATCAGGAATAATTTTTTCTGTGCTTTACGAATTTCATCAGCATGCTCAATTAATATTTCTGCGTGAGTTCCGCCTTTTTCAATATGAGTATCTAACCAGTTAAGATCCGTTTCATTATCAGGAAAAGAGGTGATGAATTCTTTTCTGGGCATATGTGCTTTTTCAACACAGGCAGTCAGAATAATTTTTTCATGAAGGCGCACCCGACCCACTAAATTACGCAATTCATTGAGCATACGTTCATTCAATTTATGGGTGCGTTTAAGTTTCATAAACGCCTCAGCCATTTCTTCACGCAACTTCTTACATTTTTTGCTGTTAAAAGTATCTTTTTCTCCAGCACAAAGCATCTTCTTATTCAATTTACGAATTAATTCGAAGAGCTCTACAACAAGTTCCATATCAGGACCGACAGGTTCCTGATCTTCTTCCTCGTCATCATCTTTTTTATCATTAGGTGTTGATGCTGGAT
>JAHXIV010000087.1 GCA_025655455.1 gamma proteobacterium symbiont of Taylorina sp. | reverse complement strand
CTAAGCATAGTTTGAATAATAGATTTGTCTTTCGTGGGTACTCAGAAGGTCAGTCTTGACTCACTACGGCGATAGCCGTTTAGTTCAACAGTAATTTCTCATATAAATTAGAAACCCGCCTTACCCACATACCCACAGGCCAAGCCACTCCCTATGAGATAAATCGGCAAGCGTCTCTCCGGTCGGGCAGGCCTGTGGATATTTGGATAAGACTAATACTAAAATATGGATTATAGAATATTTATATAACCCATATTAGTTAAAAATCACTATAAAAGACAGGTCTTATAATGATCCTAAATGATCCGTATATAGCATTTCAAGTGATTTGAAAATTAATGCTGTACTTTTATTTTTTAAGGCTTTAAATCAACTAACAGGAAGGATTTTTGTTTATATTTTTTTTAAAAAAGCTCTCACGTAAAAAGCAGATTATTTTTCATATAAAACAGGTGAACAGAACAAAGTACATAAATCAATATTTTTATTTAAATTATTAGATAAAAACCACGCCTACGTCATTGTTCGAGACCTCACCTTCCTTGGTCGTGGTTAGAAACTATTTTGATAATTGAATAATCTCTGGTGATTTGGCTAATTCTTTTATAACATCATTAAGATCTTTAGCGAAGTCGGCCTCAGAAGCAACTTGTCCAATTGCATGAATAAGATCAGTATAAAAACTTTCATCTCCTGTTAATCTATACCAAAACTCTTGTCCGATATAAACAGGGTAATCATATTCCTTGGTTATTCGTTTATAGTGAGCATTTAAATTTGTTAGGTCACCATAAATAATACCTACAACCATATCATCATGTGTAATTCTTAAACCATTTGTCCGACCAAGCTGAATAACTTTTTTGAAATGCCCAGAGATTGTTTCAACATCATCTTTATTAATCGTATTGGGACCCGATTTAAGCTGACAATAAATTTTATTTCCACTAATTTGATCAATAAACTCAATATCAATCCCAGAAGTCGTACTTCCAAAAGAAGATAATACATCATTAGTAAATTTCTGGATATTTGTTCCAAAAGAAGTTGTAATTGATGTTCCTAATACACGGGGATAAATAAGTGCTTTCGCAATACCTTCTGGCTTTGCATCTCCAGTTAAAAAATTTGATAAATATACTGCTAAAAAAGGATTAATATCAAATTTAGAAGATTCTGTCAGTATTTGTGTATTTCTTATATGGTTTTTTGCAATACTTTCTCTAAACCAAACTTGAGCTTTTTCTAAAATAATATCTTTTTCATCTTGATTCATACAAGTAAAATCACTTAAAATAAATAACCATGAATAATGTTGAGCAATGTTGATATGAAAAATTATTACTCTCTTTCTGAAGCATCAGATTTATTATCTGTTTCCAAACAAACTTTACGGCGTTGGGATAAAAATGGCAAGTTAAAATCTACAAGAATGCCTAATAATTATCGTAAGTATGATTATGATTTATTAGAACAGTACACAAGTGAGAGTAATACATATGAAGTAAGAGAAACAGAAGGATTTTACTATTCACCAATTAAAGAATATAAAGTATTAGAATTATTTGCAGGTGCAGGTGGTTTAGCTTTAGGACTAGAAAAAGCAGGGCTTTCATGTCAATTATTAAATGAAATAGATCCTTGGGCTTGTAAAACACTTAGAAAAAATAGGCCTAATTGGAATGTAGTAGAAGGTGACGTTTCAAAACAGTCTTTTAATCAATACAAAGGAAAAATTGATATTGTTACAGGCGGTTTTCCGTGTCAGGCTTTTAGCTATGCAGGTAAAAAAAGAGGGCTAGAAGATGTACGAGGAACCATGTTCTATGAATTTTCTCGAACAGTAAAAGAAGTAGATCCATTAATTTGTGTTGGTGAGAATGTAAGGGGACTTGTAAGCCATGATAATGGGCAAACCTTAAAAACGATGATTCAAATTTTAGAAGATTTAGGTTATGAGGTTTTATCACCAAGAGTATTAAAAGCTGCCTATTTTCGAGTTCCCCAAAAAAGGGAGCGCTTGTTCTTAGTCGGTATTAAAAAGGGATGTGGAATTTCATTTGATTATCCTAAGCCTGAAGCTGAAATGATAAATTTATCTGCCGCGCTTAAAGCTGGTGAATTGTTTAGTACAGATGTTCCTGACTCAGTTGGACAATCATATCCTAAAAGAAAAAAAGAAATTATGGATTTGGTTCCTCCAGGAGGATATTGGCGTGATTTACCAGAAAAAATTCAAAAAGAATATATGCTGAAAAGTTACTATCTTGGAGGAGGAAAAACAGGAATGGCTCGAAGAATAAGTTGGGATGAACCTAGTTTAACTCTAACAACATCACCTGCACAAAAACAAACAGAAAGATGCCATCCTGATGAAACTCGCCCTTTTAAAACCCGTGAATATGCAAGAATTCAAACCTTTCCTGATAACTGGTTTTTTGAAGGAAGTATGAATCAAGTATATAAGCAAATTGGTAATGCAGTGCCTGTTAATTTGGCTTATGCCTTAGGAAAAGAATTAGTTAAGTCATTAAATACCTATACTGTTGCTCAAGAACTTAGGCAAAAATTTCAAAATATTCATGGTGATAGAGAACAAACAATAGTCTAGTAGACTTATGTAAGTTAAAGTAGGTTTAAATAAACAAGAGTGTAGCTTAAGCTGTTGAAATTAAACAATAATTTGACTCATAACCCGAAGGTCGTAAGTTCAAATCTTGCCCCCGCTACCAAACAATTAAAGCTTGATTTTCAATCACTTAAAGTGAAAGAAGTCAGGCTTTTTTATTGCCTTGAATTTGACCTTAATAATGTCAGTGCGGGAGATTTGCGGGAGTCAGTTTCCGCAATTTTCATTACAGCATCAATTAATTCCTGAATCTCAGCTCCTGAATAATGCGTAGTTATATCTCCTGTTTTATGTCCTAATAAAGCTGAACGGGTTTCTTTTGTTACACTTGCTGATCTAAGTCTGCGACCAAAGGTATGACGGAGATCATGAACTCGAAGATTTGAAAATCCCCAAGGGGCATCATCTTTCATCTCTTTTTCATACTGTTTAGCTGCATTGGTTCTAGCTGTTTTCCATCCTGAATTATATATTTTATCCAAAGGTTCACGTACTTTTTCACCTTTACGGCCTTTCAGATAAGTAAAAACTCTTGATGGATGATTTCCTCGTTGGCTGTTTATAACCGATAAAGAAACAGAATTTAATACTACAACACGCTCCTCACTATTTTTTGTAAACCAGTCTGGTAAAATAAAAACAGATGTATTTAGCTCAGGTAATTTAACCTCCCATTCCCAACGAAGCTGACAAACTTCTTGTTCTCTACAGCCAGTATTTAATGCAAATAAAACAGGTTCAATTAAATGTCCTGCAAGGTTGTGAATTAAATACTTCTGTTCAGCCCATGTTATAGGATAGGGTTTGCGAGTATCTTTCCAGTCCACATTCTCAATGACTGAAATACCAGCTATCCAAGTTTTACCTGTTAAATTATCCCTCCATTTTGTAGCCGCTTTCTTCATAATGCGACGAGTAATTTCTAAACCATTATTAACCGTTTTAGATTTTCTACCAGTATCACGTAAATTATCTATATACGGTTGCATGGTTCCATCATGAATATTGGCTAATGCTAAATTACCAATAAAAGGAACTAGTCCCTTAATCCGACTGGCATCACCAGCAATTGATTTATTATTCATGTTCTCTTTTAAATATCTACTAGCTGCATCAACAAATGTATATTTAGGTCGTTCACCATAAATGGTGGCTGATCTAATTTGAGAAATCCGCAGATTTAGATATTTTTCCGCTTCGTCGAGGCTGCCTGTTCGAGTAGACTCGACAATTCTAGTCCCATTGACTCGTTTATCAATGTGCCACATTTCGCCTCTTTTGGTGAGGCCTGGCGTTTTCTTGCGTCCCATAAATGCTCTCCTTGCTTTTGACCAGGACGCCCGTTGCGAATCTTATATTGCTCCGCAAAATCATCCAAGTCAAGTCTGTCAAAAGCAATGCCTTGTTTACCTATTGAAATTTCAGTGATAAAAGGTCTTACTTCAGCAGAAAAACGATTACGATCCATACCCAAATAAAATGGCTTATGGTAATGTAAATCAGTTATATGTAATATTCTACAACTCAATATTATCTCCTATTACTCTCATGGCTAAAATGCATTCTCTAAAATTGGAGCAAAGTCTTTTCTTAACCATATATTCAAATTTAGCACCAATATATTAACAAATAATAAATATTTTTTAAGTTGACTTTTTTAACATGGAAATATTAGTATTTTTGTTGTTTAATTTAAGTATGTTAAACTAATACAAATTTTGATTTAAATGTAGATTAAATAAAGTTAATTATATGATAACAATTGATACACTCAAAAATAATAAAACTAAAATTCAGCAAATCTTAGAACAATATCATGCTGAAAATATTAGAGTTTTTGGTTCTGTTGCTAGAGGAGATTCTACAGAGGAAAGTGATATTGATCTATTGGTTAACTTTTTACCTAATGCCAGTCTATTTGATCAAGTCGGAATAACTGATGAACTTTCATTACTATTAGATTGCCCTGTTGATGTAGTCAGTGAAAGGGCTTTAAATAAACACTTATTACCTGTAATTTTAAATGAAGCTATTGCAATATGAAGGATAAAATGAATATTTATTCATGCTGCTGTAGATTGTGTTGTACATATTGAAGAATACACCAAAGATTTTACTCTAGATGACTTCTTAAAAGACAGAAAAACTCAAGATGCTGTTATTCGTAACCTTGAAGTCCTTGGACAAACTATTAAAGATTTTGGGAGTGATGATCTAACTGCTGATTATCCAAAAATTAGCTGGCATCAAATTGCAGGAATGAGAAATATTATTGCTCATGAATATCTTGGTATTGATTTAGCTTTAGTGTGGGAAACTATTACTAATCATTTTGCACCTTTAAAGATAGTTTTAAAGCAGATTGTTGCTGGATCAGGTGATTATACAAAAGGAAGAGAAAGTCTCTTAGGCAACCCTAGCCCTGATGAACTTTTTAATAAAATAAAAGATATTAAAAAATAATTGTATAAACTATGAAAGAGCAGTCTTTATATAACTAACTTGCCTTTTGATGTTCATCCATATAATGTCGCAATATCTGATTAATGCGAGTTTGATATTTGTTACCATGCTTACGGAACCATTCAAGCATATCAGCATCAAGTCGTAATGTTACTTGTTTTTTTCTGGGGCGATAAAACTTGCCTATTTCAGCATTTGACCAGTCAGTTATCCCTGGAATATCAGAAGTATCAATGTCACTGTCTGGAAGGTTCTTTAAATGGTCAATTTCATCTTGAGACTGTTTAGATATTTTGTTCATAGTATTTCCTTTCTTGCCTAGTTGCTTTACGAGCAGAAATAATACGGATTGTTTCATTGTTATCATGTTCATAAAATGTATGAGCAACAAGAATAATGATAATCCCATTAATTAGGCCAATAGTTTGCCAGCGTTCTTCCCCATCTTCGTATCGATCTTGGGTACTCAATGCATATGGATCATCAAAAATGAGTTTTGCTGTTTCAAAACTGATCCCATGATTAACAAGATTAGTTTTGTTTTTATTTTCATCCCAGTTAAATTGCATATTTTATTGTAGTTATATTGTTGTAGTTACACAAGTGTTATCTGTTTATTAATAAAATAAAGCTAATGACTGACATAAGCTTAGCTTATTTAGTCTGTAGGAGTTTTGCGGGTATTAGTTATGCATCATCCTGCATTGTAGTGCAAATCACGCAACGGACGCACCTGTAAGTTATTGTAATATAAAATTTTCTTTATTCCCTTTGATAGCTCATAACCCGAAGGTCGTAAGTTCAAATCTTGCCCCCGCTACCAAACAATTAAAGCTTGATTTTCAATCACTTAAAGTGAAAGAAGTCAGGCTTTTTTATTGTCCGATTATCCTTAATGTAGGGATATTTGTAGAGACATTTTTTCGGTTTACATATCTTTGTAAATGCTGATGTGAGAAGTGTGCATACCGTTGCACCATTTTATAATCAGACCATCCACCAAGTTCTTGAAGTACTTCTAAAGGCGTATCCCTCTGTACATGCCAAGTTGCCCATGTATGACGTAAATCACGCCAACGGAAATTCTCAATTCCTGCACTAGCACATGATTTTTTAAAAGACTTTGTACTGGCTCTTCTTACAGGATTTCCCCTGTAGGTAAAAACATTGGTTGAATGTTGACCAATTTGCCTTTTAATTACATCAATCGCAGTATCAGAAAGAGGAACAACAAAGGCTTTCTCACTTTTTAGAATATCATCCCCTTCAATATAGACAATACGCTGAGAGAGATCGACTTGCTCCCAACGTAGTAAAGTCACATTGGATTCTCTAAGTCCTGTCTCAAGTGAAAAAAAGCCATATCAGCAATATGTGGAGATAAGGCCAAAATCAGTCTTTGTGCTTCTGTTTCAGTTAACCAACGGATACGCTTTTTTGGTTCCTTCAATAGTTTAATAAAAGGAGGATCACATTTCTTTGTGTGCTTTATTTAATACGGCTCTAAGTTTCTGAAGTACTCGATTAACAGTTGAATTTTTGACGCCTTCATTCAATCGCTGTTGAATAATTTCATCAATGTGCAATCGTCGGATTTCATCAAGATACATATGACCGAAAAATGGATCAAGATACTTAAAAATACTGATTTCATTTACTTGGTCTTTGTTCTGAGTTTCCTGCATGAATCGAATAATGGCTTCTTTCCAAAGTAAACGAGGTTTTTCACCTAAGTGATAAACTCGCCAGAGATCAGATTTTGCCTTTACTTCATATTCAGAGGCTTGTTGTCTGTCTTCAGTCGGGCAGACCTGTGGATATGTGGATAAGACTGCACTTAACTATGTTGTACAAAAAAACTTGACCACTTCATACTGCTGATAATCATAAAAAGGGTACACTTTAGTTAAATAGCTGCATAAGAAGATTTTGTTATTATTTTAATTTGTTTTGAAGGAAGGGTTTGTATTTCATATCCTCTTCAAGTATATGGCTTACCCACCAATTCTTGAGAAACTCTAACAATTCATCAGGCACATCATCATCTATATTACTGACTTCTATTGTTATTTTTATTGTTGATTCTCTATATTTTTTATGTTGTTCTTTATGCAGTGAAAGTTCCGGGTAGCCAAGTTCATCTAATAATGTTTCTTCAAAGTCAAGATGATGATTAGCATAACTAATAATTTCATATAAAATATCGCTGATATTGGGGGATAAAATTGATGAGTTATGATAGTCAATGAGTGTATTAATCAAATTGATTATTTTCTGATGGTCTTTATCAATAGCATCATTGCCAACAGATAATTGTTCTGTCCAGATAATTTTATCCATACGTTAGAATCCTGATTCCTTATTTAATATTTAAAAACTACAGTTTTGAGTATAGGATACTTTTTAAAAAAGTATATGGTTTAGTAATATTTGGATAATCAAAAAAAGTTTATAAAATATATCTATTTAGTGTGGATTTAAACTATTTGATGATAGCATTTTTCAGTGGAAATCATTAATTTATTGATTTTTCCGACTGTGACTATGGATCTCACATCTTATAGAATGATATCCCCTTTCTTCCAGAGAGTTTCACCTCATACATGACTGAGTCGGCTTTTTCCACCAAGCTTGAGATGTCATCTCCATGTTTACCCTAAAATATTGATTAAATTTTAACTGCTGCATAGAAAAAAGTTATAAAATTTTATTAATAGAACATCAAACATTCAAAAAGAAGGGATATAGTTGATCAGATCATCAGTGCTGGCGCTACTATCCATTGTTATAAGGAGAACTTGATCTTTGATGGTAATAAAATAGACGACCCATTCCAGAAACTAATGCTTACTATGTTGGGATCGATCAGCACATTTGAGCGTGATTTGATGCTTGAAAGGCAAAGAGAAGGGATAGCAATAGCAAAGAGTAAAGGAAAATATAAAGTTCGCAAGAGTAATTTTACTATTGAACAGGTTGATCAAATTAAGAAAGATTTTACTGAAACCAAAAATAAAGCCGAACTAGCAAGAAAGTGGGGAATAAGTCGGGGTTACTTATATGAGCTGGTGAAGTAATAAAAACAAAGTTTGCTACCCTCTCTATTCTATCTCAGTACGGTCATAGACTGAGGGTCTTGTTTTTCTACTATAGTCGGTGCAGGCTTGATACTAAATTGAAATTAGCCTTTTGTCTAAATATAAATATTTATTAATAACAGATAAAATGAAGCACCAAATTCTACGCTAAATAAAGAGTGTTTTGTACTTATAGTACAATATTTATAAAACTGGGGCTGAATAACGGCCACCGTCCCTTAGCGCCATTTGGTGGGTAATTCAGAGTTGCTATCATCCGCAAAAAAGCTGCCATTCCAAAATTGATAAAAATACCCAGTAATAGAATTTTTAGTATGCTCACTAATACCAATAAGGAAACATATGAGACAGCTACTTGTATGGTAATGAAGTTTTCTTTAGTGGTCAAAATATGAAAATTAATAAATTTTAAAACACAGACATTTAATGAGACATAAATTATAAAAAAACAATGTACTGTTTATTTAATATAGCAACTTAACTTATCCTTCAATGTCTTTTCAGTAATGGGTTTGGTCAAATAATCCGTCACTCCTTCTTTAATCGCTTGTTGAACCCTTTCTAATTTATTGGTACTACTAATTATAATAAAAGGCAACGATGGTGATTCATACTCATATCTGATTTTGTGTAATAACTCTAAGCCGTTCATTTTAGGCATTTCCCAATCACTTATAATCAGACCATATTGATGTCCTTTACGTTGAAGCAAATCCCAAGCTTCTTGACCATCCTTTGCTGTATGAACATTGGCAAACCCAATGGACTGGATAAGGGCTTGTAGTAGGCTTCGCATGCTGGCTATATCATCTATCACCAATACATGATTACTAATTGACACTTTATTATTTTTACTTCCCATTTGAGTAACAATTTTTTGAAACACACTATCTGATAGTTTTAGGCTTTGCTCAATTTCTTCTGAGATACAATCCTTATGCTCGTATTTGTCAAGCATTTTTGGCATTATTTTGCACAAGCAAATTGATGAGATATTGGCCTTCTTCAAGTGATAACATGTATTTCATGTCCCCTGTTTTGTCAGAATAAAATATAAAGCTCGAACATCAGCATAGCCAGAATCAATAAGCTATTTTCAAATAGTTGGATATATAAAAAAACAATAATTATTAGTATAGAGGAAAAATAAATTTTGTATAATATTTCTTTGTATTTTTTTACTCAATAGCTGGACTAAGAAACCAAATACTAACTTTTTGCTCTCAAAGTCGTCTCAGATTTTATTAAACAATGGCAAGAAATAATTAAAACAAAGAAACATTTCTCTGATCTTAGATTAAGCAAACAATAGCAAGTAATACCAGCTGTTTTATGAAATGTTATCAAAGTTTGAATCAATTAATATGTTTATTTCTCAAGTTCTAAAATGTCCACCTTGTTATTTGAATATATTGTTGAAGTGTTTTTTATGACTTATTACTGTAAGTAAACAATTCATTTTTGAATAAAAACCATCATGATTTATAGGCAAGGGGATATATGTTTTTTCATAAGAATCATAAGGACTTAATTAACTCAATTGAAGCCATTGGAGCAGGATTTGCTGTTTATGAATATGTACCAGACAATAATGCATTTGAACTGGTTAGTTGCAATATTCTATATGAAGACATTATTGGGCGACGACGAGAAAAGGTTTTAAGCCAACCTCTGTTATTGATTTTTCCAAGATATGTTAGCAAGTCACTAATTGAGTCCTTCATGAAATGCAAAAAAGAACAAATTGCTATAGAGACTGAAGTTTCCATTGACTATAAGGGTGCTGAGCGGTATTGGCGTTCAATAATCTCACCGATTGTGGAGTAAAAAAAAGGAAAGCTTAGAATTATTCAGACATGTGTTGAAATTACAGAAAAGAAACTCCTTGAAAAGCAACTACAAATTATGTTGATGGATTTAAAAATTCACATATCGACTCACGTCCTATGCAGACAAGAGCTGCGGTTCGTGGTTTAAGAAAAAATGGTGATGAATTTCCAATAGAGGTCACTATATCAAAAATTAAAGTAGCAGAGTCTACTGAGATGACGGCTGTTATTCGTGATGTTTCTGAAAAAAATAACCTGATGGAAGAATTAATTATGACATCTAGAAAGGATCATTTGACCAATTTAAATAATCGTCGCTACTTTACAGAATTGTTAGAAAAAGAAATTTTGAGATTTAAGCGATTTAAACGAGGCTTTTCTTTGTTAATGATAGATTTAGATCGTTTTAAAGTAATAAATGATACTTATGGTCATGAATTCGGTGATATTGTATTGAAAAGTTTTGCAACAATCATGGCTGACTCACTACGAGAAACTGATGTAACAGGCCGCTGGGGTGGAGAAGAGTTTCTCATACTATTGCCTGAAACTGATGAAACCACAGCGTATAAAGTGGCAGAAAATATTAGAAAAACTGTTGAAGAGTCAGAAGTTGAATATGATGGAGAAATTATTAAGTTTACAATATCTATAGGTATAAAATATTTTGAAAATAATGAACTTGAAATTAATGAACTATTAAATCAAGTAGATAAGAAACTATATCAAGCCAAATCAGAAGGTAGAAATAAAGTTTCAAAATAGTATAATGTTTTGGCATAGAAGCCTAAGTCCGCTGGCAACACCCAGAGTTAGGAGATATATCAACGGATGAGGATGATAAAGCGATTGTTGAATCGATTATTTCTCAAAAGCTATGAATCTAAAAGTCATTGCCGAAGGAGTTGAAACTCCTGAACAGAAAGAGTTTTTACAAAAACCGGATTGTGAAGAAATGCAAGGATATTTATACGGTAAACCTGTTACGGCTGATGAAATGACTAAATTATTAAGCTCTAATGTTATCAAATATAAGCATAACCTAATTCTGGTTTGGTTTTTATAACTTTGTAATGTCTGCCTACACTGATAAATTTTCTATATATTTATACAGAAAATTGAAAATAAGAATTTTATATTTAACTTGAACGGAAGCAAAGAGTACATTTCAGCCGTTCGTTTAATTTTCAATTATAAAACAATGATTTCCATGAACAAATATTATTCAAAATTAGAATGGATGCTAACAGGAAGTTTAAAATTGAGTCGTCCTAACTCGGATTTGCAGGAATTGGTCAACAGTGATTAAATCCTGAGTAGACTTTATGTAATAAAATATATACCATATCAATACTCATACTATTTAAGGGGTTATATATGCGTAATCATCTAAGTCTTTTTGGACTCTTTTTTGCTTTCTCTCTGTTAACTGCTTGTGCTACCACACCGGAACCAGGTTCACTTTGCTGTGAAACTGCAAATGAATGTAGCTCAGATAAAGTTGATAATATACATAGTGCAGCAAAGCAATGCCTGAATAAGGGAGGTACTTCTTATACTGATCCTGCGATGTCTTGTGTTAAAAATACTTGCGGATACAAGTAATACTCATTTTGTACAACAACATTGATAAAATTTATGGAAGCTCTGAATAAGTCTATCTTGGACTTGTTCAGGGTGGAGGTTGTCAGTCTTATGATGCTCTTTTTTATCAAAAATTATAAAAATTTCTTGAATTCAATTTTAACAACTATGAATAGCTGCTCTGGATAAATTGAATATAGAAGCTGTTTTTTCAATGATCGCCAGTTTAGGTCATATGTGTAATCCATTATAGACACCCATTAAAAATCCATATCTATATGTTAAATTGTGGATGTCTTATTATTATGTCTGGGTA
>JAHXIV010000046.1 GCA_025655455.1 gamma proteobacterium symbiont of Taylorina sp. | reverse complement strand
GTCCTCTTTAGGGTAGCTCTGAGTTTGTGGTTCAACTTCAAGCTTAACCTACGATGCTGAAGTTGGACAGGTTCAATACATTATGTCTAGCAGTTTACAAGTTTCACTAAAGTATGCTCATTTTTCATGAGTTGTTATTATCTAATGAGTTAAAATGATAACGACACTTAAGGGGTGTGACAGGGGGCTTCTGAAAGTGCACTAATAAAGTATTGGGCTGATTATATACAATTTTTTCAGAATCATTTGCTGACAAGTGGCTTTTCCAACACCTAAGTTCTTATTTTGGAACTATGACTGGAGGCATAAGTCCAAAGCGTTTGCTTCTTCTTGAGAATTTTTTATCATCAAAAGATACAATTTGTTCACATTCTTTATAACTAGCATGATGAAGTGAATCAGCAAAATCAAAACCATTTTCAAAGTTTGAAAGTGCTTTAAGTATAATAGTATGGTTTTCTATTGTAATATGGGGCAAGGATAATAAATGCCTAAAAACAGAGCTGATTTCAGTTGTCTTAAAATGATAATAGCCTCGCATTATCCATTCAAACTCAAGTATAACGGTCAAACAAACCATTAATGGCTTGCCGGATTCAAGAACCTCTTTAGCAAGCTTATGTTGCTTTTGTGCTTCACAATCTGACTTATCCTGAATGTAATAGCGAGCAAGGATATTCGTATCAAGACCAATCATTGTTTATTCATCATTGCTCAACAGTGTAGCAGGATCAAAATCAGTAGGTACGGCAGAACGGTTACTTGTCAATAAAGCAAATCCACTTTCAGAAACATCATGGATAGTGGTTGTTGGATATAATTCTATATGATCTCCAACAATAGCTGCTTCAAATTTACTTCCTTTACTAATGCCCAGTTTTTGTCTGATTTGCTTTGGGATAGTAATTTGACCTTTACTGGTGACAGATGTTGCTAGCATAGTTTTATCCTAATAAGTAATACCTAGTAAGAATAATAGCAAATTATGAAACTTAAATAAAGGTGTCGGACTCAAATTCTCGAATTTGAGTCCAGTTTTTCTTTTCAAAAAACATTGTTTTAATAATTTTACGAAACTACGAAACTACGAAACTACGAAACTACGAAACTACGAAACTACGAAACTACGAAACTACGAAACTACGAAACTACCAATTTACTCGTTTCACTAAAGTATGCTAATTTTTCATGAGTTGTTATTATCTAACGAGTTAAAATAATAACGACACTTAAGGGAAAAAGAGCCACTCATTTACATTGGAATAAATTAAAATCTGTGATCAATTTACATATATAAGTGAGACAAAAAATAAAACAAATTCAAAATTATTTGTAATAATTCTTTCAATATTTTATTGTGTGGAGGTCAAATATAGTGCAAAAATTGCACTTTAGACTTGGACAATATACTTCAAGGTACATTAATAGTTTTTTAATAAAGGAAATCTTACCCTTATTTAAGTTATTGAAATATATTAAAGTACCTGCAGAGATATTTCTGTGGCCACCCTTACAAGGCGGGGGTCATAAGTTCGAATCTTATATTACCCACCATTAAGCTATTGGTTTATATAGTCTTTTCAAAGTTATCACATTGTCAGTCTTACTTAAAATACTCATTTAGGTGCATTTAGGTGCAGCTTTAAATTTTAAGGAGAGACATCATGGCTTCTATCCAGAAGATTCAAAGAACAAAAGGTGCAGTTTACAAGGTTACCATTCGTCAAACTTGTAATGGCACTATCTGTAAAACATTCCCATTAAAGAAACAAGCCCTAGAATTCGCTCGCATCGTAGAAGGCGATAATAAACTTCAACAAGCCCTTGGCAATCCTGTTACCCGAGCTTTAACCTTATCCATACTTATTAAAGAATATCTTGATCAATATGCTGGAAAAGATCCCTGTACTTATAGCCGTTTGACCTGGTGGAGTAATCAATATGGCAACTTATCCATTAATAAGGTGAGTTCTGTTATTGTTCGTGAAGGTTTAAAACTATTAAGTGATGGTAATGCTATCCGTGGTAATGGCGTTGGGAAAACCAAAGAAATTAACCGAAAGCGTAGCGGTACAACAGTAAATAAGTACAAAGCCAATCTATCCAGTATTTTTGAATATGGTAAAGAAGAATATCAACTTAAAGATAATCCCTGCCGAGAAGTAAAATCTAAGCCTGAAAACCCTCATCGTGAAAGCTTTTTATCTGATAAGGAACAATCAAAGCTATTAAGTATCTGCAAAACTTCCAAATGGGATAGACTCTATTTGCTGGTACTCATGGCATTAACTACAGGTGCAAGAAAAGGTGAATTACTGCACCTAAAATGGTCTGATATAGATTTTAGTAATAGCGTGGGAATATTAAAGGGTACGCAAAATATTGTTGAAGGCACTAAGGGGACAAAAAATGGCAAAAGTAGATTATTGCCATTAACCATGCCAGTGCTGGAAGAATTAAAGAAATTTAGACAGATAGGCAATGGCTTAGTTTTTGGTGTTTTCATAGCTGAAATATCATCCGATAAGACAATAATCAAAAAGCCTACAGGCAAACCTTTTGAATTTCGTAAACAATGGTTTGCTGTTTTAAAGGAAGTAGGAATAACCAATTTCAGATTCCATGATTTACGGTATACAGCTGCATCAAATCTGGCAAAGAATGGGGCAACACTTCTTGAAATAGCTGAGGTCTTAGGTCACTCTAATACCACTGTTACAAAGCGATATGCACATTTATGTATTGATCATAAGCGAGATTTAATTAATCGGGTTATGGGTAATTTAGGAGATGTTAGTCATGGATAATATTGAATATATGCTTGATAAACAGCTACCTTCCATTAATGATGAGATGATTATTGATTCTGGATATGGAAAAATTATAATTGACGATGTAGATATGATTGAACAGATTAAATCCTTTATAGAGCAATCTTACAAACCACCCAAGGAAAATAATATAAAAACTCCATTTGGTTCCATTCATGATGAACTGGCTGAAGGCGGCAGTTTGTCAGACTTTGGCAAAGATGGTTTTCAAGCATTTAAGTAGTATAATCAGATTTAATCAGTCTAGGTTGATCCCCGAAAAGACAGAATCGTAACTGTCCTGGCTGGTTATCTTTAAATACGTGCAACACTATACGAGGTGAGATTATGTCAAAAATAAAAAAACCTGAATGGTTTGATTTATCAAAGTACAACAATTGCAAACAGGCAGGTGTTTCTCAGTGGCGTAAAAATATTTGGCATCGTTCTATAGCCTATAACTTAACACTAGATGATAAGTTAATGACTGAATACTCAATAATTACAATAAATACTATTATCAAAAATGGGTTTTTTATTGGATTGGAAGCAGTACAAACAAATTCTTTTGATAATTTACTTAATAATGCACCTGATGAATTAAAATGTGTTTTTGAAAAAATTCAGAAAATGGAACAAAGTGGTGAGCTTGAAAATAAAAATGCATGGCAATCTATAGCAGATGAACTTTCTAAAATTGACGTTATGAATAATGATAATTTACAAAAGCTTATAAGTTGTTTTACCCAAGAAGGCTATAACAAGACTATGCAACAGTTAGTTCAGCCTGAAATGTATACCCCCAATAGCGTAGAATGTATTAACTATTTTGATGTTGATTATTTATATAGTCGTATGCCAGATAATATAAATTTAGCTATTAATAAAATTCTTAAAATGGAAGATGAGGCTGAAGATTGGGATATTCTCGATAAAGATCCTAAATATTTAGAATTAAAAGAAAAAAAAGATTTTAATATAAAAGAAGAAGATTATATAAGCTATTTTTCAGTAGATTTAAATTCATCATTAGAAACTTTGGTTAGTGATTATAAAAAATTAGTTATAGAAAAACAAAAACAACTTGGAATAAATTTTAATTCTGTAATAACACAAGAAAAAATAAATGAGTGGTCAAAAAATCAAATTATTCCATATATTGATTTGGTAATTTGGTCAAAGCTTCCTGGTAATAAACTCCCTAGCAATAGGGTTCTTGGAGAATGGCTTTTTCCTGATGCATATGATTTTGATCCTACTGAGAAAGCTAGAAAATTAAAATATAAAATGGAAATAATACTTGAACCAAAGTTTATTTCTTATCTTCAAGAAAAAAACGGAAACATTTTTTAATAAAAACTAACCGGAAAAAGATTATATTTTTTTATACTAATGATTGATTCTTAATACCACACCATAATAAGCACTAACAAGCAAGATTGATAACCTTTGCTTTGGAAGTGACTATAGCCGACACGCTTATTTAAAATTATTTATAAGGTAATTTTATAAGTTTTAAAAAGGTAATTATTATGGATTATACAAATCTGCATGACTGGCAGCCTCTTTCTGAGGTTGTTGAACAAAACCCTCAATTTACAAAACCTCAATTTGATTGGCTGTTACGCAGCAAAATTCTAATGGTCTGGATAAGATTGTTAAGAAAATTGGTAAGCGTAATTACCTTCATGTTCCTGGCTTTTCTGTCTGGATTTCACAGCAATAGGATATTACATCCGTTGGTCAGCTTGTATCTGTAAGGCTTACAGCAATGTGAGTGCAGTATAGGTGTAAATTAGTGTGAATTTCAGATATTTGAGGTAAAAAAATGAAAGTAATTGATCCAGAATTTAGCCATGAATCTCCAGGTAAGTTTACTGACGAAGTATTAATCAAAAGATACGAAAAAAGTAATCCAAAGTTAAGACCTCTGGTTAAGCAAGCGAAAATTGGTTTAAATATACCTGCCCGAGGTTCATTATCTAATGATGACAAAGCTAACATTATAAATTGGCTTGATGTTTATAACCCTGATGAAGAATTGAAAGTTATTGACCAACCAGAAGTAGTACCAAAACATCAAAATAATATTGAGCCTTCAACAGACAATTTCCCTTCTGTTATATCTGAAACCGAACTCATATTGTATGACAACGCTATCGAAGATTTTTATTCTGGAGTTGGAAAAGCCAGAAAAGCTTTGCTGATTGTCCGAGATCAGAAGCTTTACCGGGCAGAGTATAAAGCCTTTGAAGAGTTTTGTGAAAAGAAACTCCATGTTGGACGTTCTCAAGCATACCGCATGATTGAGTTTGAAAAGGTAACGCAGAATTTGTCTCCAATTGGGGACAAAACTCAATTACCAAGTAAAGAATCTCACTCTCGTATTTTATCAAAGTATTCTTCGGAGGATTAAACAGTGATTTGGGAACAAGTATTGAGCCAGGCTAATGGTGACGTCACTCAGGTGACAGGAAAAATGATTGAAGCTGTTATTTTATCTATGGGTTTACAAACTTTAAAGGATCAATTGAAACCATCAATTGAAGCTGAAGTAAGAGAAGAGTTATCTGCTGAAATTAACGAAGTCACTGAGCGTTGTGAGGCTTTTCGTGTTGAGTCAAATGAACGCCGCATAAAGTTGCGTACCCTGGAATCTGAACAGATAGATTTGCAAAATCAGATTGAACAATTGGAATTGCAAAAACCACAGCGTATAGAAGTTATTCCAAAAGGCTTTGCCTCTGTTGAAGAAGCTATCAAGGACAAACAAGGTGAACTCAAAAAAACCAAGGACAAATTGAAAGAAACAGAAAAGGCAATGCTTGAGGCTAAAAACAAACAAGCTGCTTATGAGAAAACTTTTAATGAGGCAGAGGCGAATAGAAAAGAGGCAGCCATCTATTTAAAAAGTGTAGAAAATGCATTTAAGAATCTTTCTAAAATACTTAATCCAGTTGAAGCCCAGGAAGCATTGATGGTTTTGGGGCGCAACGATATACCCAGACTGCAATCTATTATGGGGCAGGTTTCACTTTGCCTGCAGACATTAGCACAAACCAATAATGATGTAATTTTAGGGGAATTAGCACAATGAGTAATTTTTTAGCAACAGCAAATAATACAGAGCTTTCAATTATTGAAATGGAACATGAGGCGTTGCCGATGGTTAGCATGAAGGTCTCAGACGTTGCAGGTGAAATGTCATATTTGGCGAATAGAACCACACGACATCTCAATAAGTATCTCAATGGCCGTACCCTGGATATTGATAACCTGGATGAAGAAATTTCCAGCTTTATTGCTGATTGGGTTATGGATGATGAGAAATTTTCCAACTGGTATGACGAGCAGGAAGATAAAGAGTTAGTCCATAACACCATCAAAGACCTGGCATATAAATCACAGCTAGAAAATCTCAATCATGCAGGGAAGATCCAAAGTAAAGAGTTGAGATTATTGGTTTCAATAACCTCAGATTCAACCAGTCCTTATAGAGCTGGGCAGCGTATTATGAAACCTATTAGAAGCCGACTCAATGAATTGTCCGAAGAACTCAGAATATTCAATTGTCAGTCAATTGATGTCGAGGATGAACACAAGTTATTGATAGAAAAAATTAATGAATTAGTGGATAAGATCCCGGAATTAATTACCGAAGGGTTGGAGGAAATGGCTAATACCATTGATTCTATGGTGCATGACTACCGTAATACATAAGCCTGGGTTAAATCATGCCCAATAAGCAGCACCAGGCATGATTCAGTAAATGTCTCGTCAACATTCAAAGTAATTATAGCATAAATGAACATTATGATTTGTATACATTTTATTTGCCAGGTGGTGTAAAGATGGCAAAGCGTAATCTAGTGATATTGGAGTCATTTGTATGTTTTCTAAAAAAGAATTTATCTGGTTTTACTGATTATTCAGACAAAGTTAGATTTCATTTTGCTTATCTGGCATTCAAGTTAAATCAAAAGTGTTTCTCCCATAATAAATATGAAGGATACGCTTACCATAGGTGAAAAGAATCTATTGGATAGACTAACAGACGTTGATGGACACTGGTATCGACAGGCTAAAGGTCTGATTGATAACATTCCCTTTGTTTTTGAAATTCTCATTGCTGAGTCTGATATCACGGGTCAGTATTATGGTGTTAATCATTCACCTACCTTTGGGGATTTTCTGGCAGGTACAAGAATCAATGCCGGTGAACTCTGGGCTTCTTATGGCGTAAATAGTGCCATTGGCAGTTTCTTTAATCCTGACAAGCATATTGTTATTGTTCACCTGATTGGGTTTGGACTTCCATTTTTAGATAGAGGTAAATCAAAGCTCTCCATTCCTCAGGAGATGATTGAGCCTCTTTCATCTACAATCTGGAATGCCAGTAAAACTCTATTTAAAGAAGCCAAGAAAGAAAAGCGTGATATTGCAAAGTCCGAAAGAGAATGGGTTGCCAGACAAAAGAAATCTATTGTCGATAACAGTCTGATTGATTCTGTTTTTGAAGTGTTACCTCTGGGAATAGAACAGGCAACTGATAAAGAAAAATTCCCATCAAATGTCAGAAGTCTTTATTACAAGGTCAGAAAATTAATCCAGGACTATACCTCTAAAAAATTGGATTACACCTACTTCAGTCAAAATCTATTGATCCGTTATTGGCAGAATTACGGCAGGAACAAGCTTATCTACAATGATCCCCGTGGCGTACTGTATGAACCTCATTCAAATATTGAAGTTCAGCTGGGAACCAATGAGGTTGAACAATATAACTTTCCAGAATTTCAATATAATAAAATACTTTATATCGAGAAAAAAGGTCTATGGCCTACCATCAAGGCATCTGGTTTAGCTAAAAAATATGATATGGCAATTATCGCAGCTGAGGGATATGCAACTGAGGCTATTTGAGTTTTATTGGATAATGCTCAAAAAGGTCAGGATTATACAATTTTTGTTTTACATGATGCCGATCCAGATGGTTACAACATAGCCCGGACACTGCAGGAAGAAACGGCACGGATGCCTGATCACAATATTGAAGTCATTGACCTGGGACTAAGTATTCTACATGCCGTTGCAATGGAATTGGAGAATGAAACCTTTATGGATTATGATAATTGCCTGGATAATTCAGGTTTACCAAAGCACCTTCTCGATACAGAAATGTGTCCCTGTGAAAGTGAATTAGCAGAGATGCTGCTACTTTACCGGGATGCTGAAAGTATTATTGAAACATTTGAGAATGACTTGTGGCTGGTTGAGGATCTGGGGCTTATTGCACAAAAGGAGGACGAGAAACCAAAACTATTTTTAGTAGCTTGAGTTAATTCTAGTTATAGGGTTAATAAAACAGTTAAAAACAAGTAGATATAGATCATATCTATAAATTACATAATATTAAAAGTAGGTCAATAAGGCAAGGCAAGGCAAGTTGCCTTGCAAATGGTGCCAAAATGCAAATATACGAAAAATACATATCTCAACTTAATGAAGCTGATGCAGAAGACTTTACAGATATCTTCAATAATTTGAATGCCAATTTCTTGCAGAGTTGAATAACCATTTAATTCAAATTGAGCAAAATGATTGCCCGGAAATTGATGTTCGATTAGTAACCGTACACTATCTAATTCATAAATTAGCCATGGAAAATTATAATTTAGATGTAATTAATAATCTTGTCAGTTCTGCTATGCATGATGCTGATCGCTCATTAAGAATGAGTAATCACTAAATGCCAGTTGCTCAGTTACAACGTGAAAATGATTGGTATTTTACGATTACTAATGCCTTTGATGCTTTTGTAGCTGAAAACAAGAGCACCCCAAGACGCCATCAACAGCTTTTTAATTACCTGGTAAAAAATGCTGAAAAACACAACATTGAATATAATCCCATCCAAAAAACAATAAAACTGTTCTATTCCCGTGCACTCACCAAAAATGCGTTCAGAAAACGATTTGAACGCTACTTCAAGTGATAAAGATATCTTTACTTTTCATGGTTCATGAAGAGACAGAACATAAAAATGAACTGGAAAAAATCTATTATGAAGTGGTTCATAGTGGGGTAATTATAAAAACAAACTATGAAAACGTGCTATTTAATAATAGTCGCTATTCTTGGTTATTTAAGTTTTGGAATTAATTCGACTCTTGTGCTTTTTCCATAAAGCAGCCTTTTCACGTGCATACAGCTGCATATCTGCGACTTTATCTGCTTCATCAACAATTTCTCTGCCAAGTAATGTTTCCAGCGCATCTTCAAGAGTTACAATACCAACATACTGATGATAGGAATCATGTACCAGAAACATATGTTCCTTGCGATTAATAAAATGATCTAATAAAAAATAGACAGGCATATCTTCTGGTATTCGATAAATAGGCTGCATAATATTTTTTAAGGGTTTATTGCTTTGCTCATCAAGAGAAATTGACTTGAGTACAGTTCTGGAAAAGACCAGGCCGATAATATTAGAGCCATTTTTTTCGTTATTATATTCAAATACCGGAACACGTGAGAAAATATATAAATCATCTTTTGTTAGTGCGCTTTCAATACTATCACTGCCATCGAGTGTAAATACAACACTTCGAGGAGTGAGAATGTCTTTAACCTGAATTTGTTTCAATTTAAGCAGGTTTTCAATTAACTGTCCTTCTTTTTCTTCCAGAATACCGCTTTCTTCTCCAATTTCTGCCATAGCAGCGATTTCTTCACGGGTTGGTCCATGATGGCTGTGATTTTGAAGGCGCTTTGTAATTAGGCTGGAAACCCATAAAAAAGGTAATAAAATCCGAGTTAAAAATTTAATAATATAAGCTGTGGGTCGGGCTAATTCTCGCCAATAATTTGCACCAATTGTCTTAGGAATGATTTCTGAAAAGTACAGAATAAGGAGTGTTAAAATAACAGCAATAAGACTTTGCCACTGAATACCAAAGATACGAACAGCTTCAGCTCCAACACCAGCAGCCCCCATTGTATGTGCGATAGTGTTTAAAATTAGAATAGAAGAAATAGAGGCGTCAATATCATTTTTTAGTTCTTCTAATATTTTTTTAAATGGCTGAGTATCATCAATTGATGCAATATAAGAATCTGTAGTAGATAACAAAACTGCTTCAAGTATTGAGCATAAGAATGATACAAAAAGTGCTAAAGAGAGATAGAAAAGAAGTAAACCCATTAAAACTAACCTGTAATTATGTCAATTTGCATCATAGCATCAAATTGGAAAAAAAAATCAACTTTGAGGAAAAGAATATAAATGATTTTTTCAGTATGTATGATTCTGATGCAGGCTTTTTGTCTCAAATCAGTTAATTTATTAATTTGTCTTACAAAAAGCTGGTCATTAGTGGTCATTAGTCTGAAGTCCTCAAAGATTGATGATACAGTATCATTAAATGATGTACGTGAATCTAATACTTAACAGGGGTAGCAGTAATGAGTAATTTAAAAGATAGATTTGAATTTAATTCAACCAGCTTACCAAGAAACCCAAATCAATCACACCTTGCAAGGAATCAACGTTCTCCAGCAAATATATCAAACATAAGTGAAGTCCCTTTAGGTAATCGTCCACAGCAAAGCCCAAATCTATTACCTTCCTTGAGTGACAATAAACAGCAGGTAACCCCTCTGGCAAATCAATTTGATAAACTTAACAGACCGTCATTGCCTGGTGTTGCCAATTCTCTACCCTTTCCGGGTCGCCTACCAAATAGACAGCAAAATACGAACCCTACAATGCAAAGCATAGCCCAGAGATTTCCAGATGCACAACAGTAGCGTAATCATGCAGTAAGAGATTCAGCATCAAAATTTGTTGGTGATGTTGGACAAGGGTTAGCAAAAGCAATGAATCACGCCAATCCAGTTACGTTAACAAAAAATGTATGAGATGCCGCAGGCCAATTACCTCGCAAGATGAAGGAGCATGATCAAGCATAGCTGACAGAGCTTTACAGAGACAGGAAAGCTCTAAAGTAGCTGATGACATTAATGCTGGCACTGCTGAAATGCAAAGCTTGAGCGCAATGCGTAATCCAGGGGGTGGGACAATGGCCACAATCAATAAAGGGTTCCGTGATTTGCCTGGATATCAATCATCTTCTGGCAGTGATTTCGATACAAAACTGAATCAAAAATATGCCATCTCCCAACAGAAAGCTAATACCGGCACACTGAATGCACAGGCTAATTTAGCCAGAGTGGGATCAACGAATCAAATTGCCAATAGAAGGATTGATGCTGATACGGACATTGCAAAATTAAGTGCAAAAAATGCTGCAGATAAAGCATTAACTCAGGGACGACAACAAACCGTGCCGTGGATAATAATATGAGGATTGATGAGTTAAACCAGAAGAGGCATCAGGCACGGGAATGTCCGTGTACTAGACTACATTGATAACGGTAATTCTGATGCAGAGACTAGTGGGGATATTACTTCCAGTCGTGGTGCTTATTACAGTAAAAGACATAGCCTTCCTGTTGGTAGAGTCTGGGGCGGTGTTAAAAATATAGCGTTGGCTTACAATAAAGTACTATCTAAAGATTATCAACAAAAAGATGCTGTAGTCTTTGCACATGCCAAGGATAGTTAGATTAATAAAATAAATAAAAAATTAGGTGGCGATTTTACAGAGTTTAGTCATTCAATCCCCTTTGAGTCAATCAGTCATACAATTAAAAAACATGGAAATAAAAATAGAGAAAAACTGAGAGGCCAGATCGCTATTGATAGGCATGACTTCCTGAGAATACCGGATGTTATTAATAATCCTGACAGTGTTGATATTGGTTTTGATAATAAAACGGGTGACCCAAGAATTATCTTTATTAAGGAGATGAAAGATGGTGTTACTGTAATTGTGGAAGAAACACTTCTGGATAAGAAGGAATTTGCTTTTAAATCGATGAGAAAGTATCCCCAATCGGCCAATATCAGCTCTATTAAAGCTAACCTCGGTCTCAACGTCCAAGACGAAAAGGAGCGTGGGTTAAGTATCTCTCAAAATACCCAAAATGTCAATGAAGGTCCAGGGCTAGATCATTAAAAATAACTTGACATCAAAGACTTAACTTGATCTAATTTCACTTTTTCATAAGTGGAACCCAAGATGAGCGCCAG
>JAHXIV010000084.1 GCA_025655455.1 gamma proteobacterium symbiont of Taylorina sp. | reverse complement strand
TCCCGTTCTTTTTTATTTTTAGATCCTGTAAGATGTAGTTTTTGGAGTATTATTGCTGATATTCAAGCATGGTTACCGGAACTATACGATATATTGTATAAATACCCTGTTGCATTGGAATGTGGTTTTGATATATCACCAGAAACTCTATATGAAAAAGTGACGGGTAAGAAACTTAATTGGCTTAATTAGCAAAAGTAATAGGAATATAAAATATCAGAAGTAATAAGAATATTACTGATACTCCGTATTATCATTGTATCGATTTAAAAGCCAGGCATTATTAAATGAACAGGCACTACTGTCATGTATGGCCTATGTTGATTTGAAGGTTAGGTAATGATAGACACTCATATTTCATGGGCTCTTTTTCTCAATTTTCCTTCCAATTCCATCTTCATATAAAATGGATTTATGTTAAATGCGGCTTTAAATCTTAGTTTGTATTTATAATTAGTCAGGAGTAGAATATTAGCTATAACTTAAATGGATTAATATAATGACGGATAAGGAATTAAAACAGTTAGTTGCTAGTTTGGCTGTATCTCAAAAAGAAACGGATATTCAGATTAAGGAATTGTCAGTATTTCAAAAAGAAACAGGTCGAAAGTTAGATAAAGTAGCTAAGATGATTGGAGGTGTTAGTAAAAGTCAAGGCGATGTTGCAGAAGATTTCTTTTATAATAGTTTTATTAAAGAAAATTATCTGGGGTCGCTATCTTTTGATGATATTACAAAAAACATGGAAAAGCATAGAGGTAAAACTCAAGAAGAATACGATATTTTCCTAACTAACGGCGAGTCTATTGCTATTGTAGAAGTTAAATACAAAGCACATCTGCATGATATTGAAAAATTAACTCGAAAATTTAATAATTTTAAGCAGTTGTTTCCCATTTATAAAGATTATAAATTATATGGTGCTATGGCCTCATTTCACTTTAATCAAGACACTAAAGATGAGCTATTAAACCAAGGCTATTTTGTAGTTGAAAGAAGTGGTGATTTGATTAAAACTGAAAATAGTGATTATTTGAAAGTGGCGTAGCCGTAGCCCAGGCAGCAATGCCAAGAATAAGGGGCTAAAAATTGATTATTTCACATTTATTCCTGATTTTACACCTGCCTTTGTAATGAAGATAATGATTTTAATCGACAAATTTTATCTCAGTCACCATTATCTTTAAATAATAGAGAGTCAGCCGTTAAATGAAAAAAATACAGTTATCAGTAATATTTGCGTTATGTATGCTAAGCAATTGGAGTTATGCGAATTCAGTGGTTTGCATGCAAACCACTTCAGGAGATTTTTGTGTAGAGTTATATGATGAGACAACTCCAATAACAGTGACTAATTTTATAAAATATATAAATGATGGAGCCTACAACAATATAATTTTTCATCGCAGTCTATCTGGGTTTATCCTCCAGTCTGGAGGTTATACAGTTAATGATCAGGTCGAGTTGAGTGCGATTGAAACTAATCCTTCCATAAAAAATGAATATCAATTATCTAATATCAGAGGTACTCTTGCTATGGCAAAGTTAGGTGGTGATCCTGATAGTGCAACAAGCCAGTGGTTTATTAATTTATCTGATAATTCTTCAAATTTAGATAATCAAAATGGTGGATTTACTGTTTTTGGTCGTGTAATTTATAATGGTATGGAGGTGATAGATCGTATCGCCAACCTAAAAACTTATAATTTTGGTAGTGTATTAACAGATACGCCGACTATTGATTATGTTACGGGTGAGCAGGTTGTTCAGGATAATTTTATCTTTATTAAAAATGCAGAGCAATTAATAGAAGATGCAAATACAGCAACCTTTCAAAGTAACTATATAATAACGACAATAGATGCAGGTCAGTATGGTGTTTATAATGGAAAACTCAAATTAACCCAAACAAGTCCCTCGTTAGAGTTTGCATTGGATTTAAGTTTACTCACTGTGTCATCTGATGATGCGATAAGACAATCTACATTGAGTTTATCCAGCGGTGAATTAGTTATACAATCATTAAAGTTATCAGATGCCCTTATCCTTAAAGATGTTGTTCTTAAATTATCAGACAGCGTAACTTTTACTTTTTCTCTGGAAAGTATAGATGGCAAAGCATTGTGATGCCATGTAATTGAAAATCTATAATGAACCTCAATGCCAGAGTCCATATCCATAGACAACAAAAATTATCGCTTCTCTGAGTTATTAGAAGAACGTAAGTCCAGAAGATGTTTTGGCTGGTGATTTTCCTATAAAAAAATTAAAGCTTGTCTTAGCTTGGATTGAAATGCATCATGAATACGTGAAAACTAATATGAGACCCTGATTTCTTTTTCTCAATTTCCCTTCCAATTCCATCTTCGTATAATTGGCGCTTATGTCAAATTGATTAATATTCTTAATGGCTTTATGATTTACTTATGAGTAAATTAGACCACATAAAAGGAGTTAAAACAGTGTGTGAAAATACAGCTAAGAAATGGTTGGCAGGTATAAAGAGTAGTCGTGTGTTGTATGCGGCGAAATAGGTTGAGGATTTTTTTATTGAGCGAAGGAAAGTGATATAATTTCGGTATGAAAATCTTATTCATCCATCATGCTTTCCCAGGTCAATTTATTCATCTTGCTCCTTTATTAGCAGTGGAAGGACATACTGTTTATGCGATTACAGAAGACGAGCCTGTCTATCGAACACCTAATGTCACAATTCATCAATACAAACAAGGTAGGAAACGTACTAAAGATATTCACCCGTGGCTAAATGCTACAGAAGAAAAGTATATACGTGCTGAATCTGTACTAGTGAAATGTCGTGAGTTGGAAAAAAGTGGTTTTACTCCTGATGTCATTTATGCTCACTCAGATTGGGGTGAAGCCTTATTTTTAAGAGATGTATTTCCTGATTCAAAAATCATACTCTTTGCTGAACATTTTTATACAAAAGAAAATAGTGATGCGGTCTTTGATAATGAATTTGCAGAGACTTCATTGTTTATGCATTGCGGTATGAAAACCAACAATGCGATTCGTATTATGGCTTTAGATGATTGCGATCTGGCTATTTGTCCGACATTATTTCAAAAGAACAACCATCCGAATGCCTATCATCATAAAATTAAACAAGTTCATGATGGCATACCGACTCACAGGTTGAAAAAGAATGATAAAGCCACATTATCCATTAGTGGCAAAAATATCACCTTAACAAAAAAAGATACAGTGATTACTTTTGCCAACCGAGGCTTAGAGCCAAGACGTGGTTTTCACCAGTTTATGCGGGCAATACCTGTGATCCAAAAGAATAACTCTAATGCACACATTATTATCATGGGTAAAGATATTGCTGTGTATGGTGTTTATAAGAAATTACCAGATGACATGACGTTTAAGCAATACATGATGGCAGAGTTAGGTGATAAGATTAATTATGATAAAGTTTACTTTGTTGATTGGGTTGATTACAACACCTATAAGTCAATTATTGAGCTGTCCACTGTTCATGTCTATCTAACTGCCCCCTTTGTATTGTCATGGTCAATGCTAGAAGTAATGAGCGTTGAAGGTTGTGTAATTGGCTCTAACACTACACCAGTGACAGAGGTTATTGAAGATGGAGCTAATGGTGTTTTAGTCGATTTCTTTAGCCCTGATGATATTGCAGGCAAAGTGTCTGAGTTACTCAATGATAAGGGTAAAAGAGAGCGAATAGGTAAGAATGCCAGACAAATTATAATTGAAAAATATGACCTGAATACCATTTGTCTGCCAAAGCAAATTGAACTAATAGAGAATTTGGTGAAGTAAAATACTATGAGCAATGAGAGAAAAAAATTACTTAATGTGGGTGCAGGTCATCCTGACAGCGGTGCAAAAATACCTGCTTTCTTTCAAAATAATCATTGGAAAGAAATTAGATTAGATATTGATAAAAATAATCAGCCAGATGTATTAGGTACTATGCTTGATATGCCAGAGATTAAAGATAGCAGTATTGATGCAATATATTCATCACATAATATCGAGCATCTCTATCCAGATGAAATACCCATAGCATTAAAAGAATTTAAAAGAGTGCTAAAGACTGATGGTCTTGTGGTTATTGCTTGTCCTGACTTACAGTCTGCAGCAAAGATGATAGCGGAAGATAAATTGTTAGATATAGCCTATAAATCACCTGCAGGTATTGTCACCCCCTTTGATATTGTCTATTCTCATCGGAATTTTACGGGACGTGATAAACCTTATATGGCACATCATGGTGGATTTACATTAACAACATTAATAGATACATTAAAATCCAATGGATTTGTGTCTGTTGTAGGAAAAAGAAGACAATCATTCTTTGACTTATGGGTGTGTGCCAGTATTGAAGATAAAACAAAGGAAGAACTTAATATGATGAGAACAATAATTTCAGCCCCTGTAGTAAAAAAACCATCTCTCCCTACAGATTTCTAAAGAAACAGTATTAATAAATTAATGAAATAAAAGAGAGTTGCTGATTAGCTATTCTTTGTGAACTCTCCATTCCCCACTCTGCAAGTATCTCACTCAAGAGCCATTCCTTTTCTTTTGCAGCTATTGCCGGCAATTATGCAGGCATTGCCAAGTGATTTCTCAATGCTTTGTCGTTTAAGCTGTTGATCAATAATGGCAGCATTAAAGACATCACCTGCAGCAATGGTATCTATGGCATCAATTTTTATTGCATTTTGCCAGTAATACTGTTGTCTGCTAAAGGCTGCTGCACCTGCATCACCCCAGGCACAGAACAGGGTTTTATCAGGATATGTTGTATGTCTGCTGTTGAAAAATCTTTTTGTAGTGTGATACCCCTGTTCCAATACATAGTTTTTGGAAAAAAAAACAATATCAGCGTAGGGGATAAGCTCCTCTATTCCCTCTCTTGATTTTTCAATTTCAATGGATATGGGGATGTTCGGATGATGGTTTTTACTATGGTGCATCATTTTTAGAGTTTGTTCTATGTTGCGACCCTCAAAGTGAAGCCAGTTAAATCTCTGTAGATTAATCATGCTAAAGCTCTTAAAACTATATTCCGGCAGGTCACGATAGTGTGTAATTGTTCTTGATCCGCTTTTTTGACTGAGAATAATATAGGAAGTCGGTACTTTTCCCTGTTTTAGAAAATGGCAATGTTCATAGTTAATGTGGTATTTATCGAGATCGTTTATAATAAAGCGACTATCTGAGTCATTGGCATAAATGTCAATCAGAGTACCCGCCCAATAACATTGATGACCCAATTGACTCAGGATAACAGCTGTATTAGCCGCATTGCCGCCACGCCGTTTTTGCTGACTTACTATACGTATTTCATCGTCTTCATGGGGATAATCGGCAACTTCATTTACAATATCCAGAGTGGCAATACCCGTGCATAATATTTGACTCATAGATGGATTCTCAGAAGCATTTTAAACTGGAAACCTGCCGGGACAGGATAATTTTTTCTGCAGCTATTATACCGTTAATTTTTTCAACTATATAATAATTATAGTGAAAATTCTAAAAACTATTTTTTATCATGGTGAATAAAGTCCTGATTTGCTTGTAATCAGGAGATAAATCCCCATTTATTGTTATATATATTTACCACTTTTATCAATTTTAGCTATACTTACTATAAGTAACTTAAATTTGTCCCGGCAACTTATTTATTGTGACTCTAAGGGTTTTAAAACCTATGATTAATATTAAAAATTCAGATGATTGGCCTGATGAACAGGATAATGACTTTGAATCTGATCATACTGACGGCGCTACGGCAGTTGAAACTGCAAAGCCCAAGTTAAAGAAACCACGGATGTATCGTGTGTTGATTAATAATGATGACTATACGCCTATGGAATTTGTGGTGCATGTGCTGGAAAACTTTTTTTCTATGGATCGGGCAAAAGCAACACGTATTATGCTGGATGTTCACAATAGTGGTAAAGGAAATTGCGGCCTGTTTACCCGTGATACTGCTGAAACAAAAACTTTACAGGTAAACAACTACTCTAAAGAACATGATCACCCACTGATGTGTTCTATGGAAGTTGATTAATAATCCTGAATAACTGTGTTATTAAGGGTATATAGAAGGAATACGAATTGTGTTGAGTAAAGAGCTTGAATTTACACTCAATCTGGCTTTCAAAGAAGCCCGGGAAAAACGCCATGAGTTTATGACGGTTGAGCACCTGCTATTAGCCTTATTAGATAACCCGGCTGCAGAGGAAGTACTGCTGGCCTGTTCAGTCAATTTAAAGCATCTGCGTAATGAATTGATGGCTTTTCTGGATGAAACAACCCCGATACTATCCGATCTTGATGAGCGTGACACACAGCCGACACTGGGTTTTCAACGCGTACTGCAGCGTGCTATTTTTCAGGCACAGTCTTCCGGTCAGAAAGAAGTTAATGGCGGCAATGTGCTGGTCGCTATTTTTAATGAACAGGAATCACAGGCAGTTCATTTATTAAACCAGTATGATGTCAGCCGCCTGGATGTGGTGAGCTTTGTTTCTCATGGTATCAGCAAAGTTGATGATACGAACGGAAGCATAGATGAAGATGAAGCGGCTACCAGCGGTAGTGGTGCAGATTCAGCGCAGACCAGGAATGCTCAAAATCCACTGGATTTGTATGCTGTAAACCTGAATGAACGTGCTTTACAAGGAAAAATTGATCCATTGATTGGTCGTAAAGAAGAAATTAATCGCACCATTCAGATACTCTGTCGTCGTAGAAAAAATAATCCCTTACTGGTGGGTGAGGCTGGAGTTGGAAAAACAGCACTGGCTGAAGGCCTGGCAAAGAAAATTATCGATAATGACATTCCTGATGTGCTGCATGAAAATGTTATTTACTCGCTGGATATGGGAGCTTTGCTGGCTGGAACCAAATATCGGGGTGACTTTGAAAAGCGTTTGAAAGCAGTATTAAATCAACTTAAAAAAGAACCAAAATCTATTTTATTTATTGATGAAATTCATACGATTATCGGTGCGGGTGCGGCCTCCGGCGGTGCAATGGATGCCTCAAATTTAATTAAACCGGCTTTATCCACCAGTGATCTGCGTTGTATCGGATCAACCACCTATCAGGAATATCGCGGAATTTTTGAAAAGGATCATGCACTGGCACGACGTTTTCAGAAAATTGATATACCGGAGCCGTCGGCAGATGAAACCTATCATATTCTGCAAGGTTTGCGCTCCCGTTTTGAAGATCACCATCATATCAAATATACCAAACAAGCATTACGCAGTGCGGCAGACTTATCAGAACGTTATATTAATGAGCGTCATTTACCGGATAAAGCCATTGATGTGATTGATGAAGCCGGTGCTAATCAGCAGCTGAATGTGCCTTCAAAACGTAAGAAAACTATTGGTGTAAAAGATATTGAAGCGATTGTGGCAACCATTGCCAGGATACCGCCAAAAACAATCAGCAGCAGTGATAAAAATTCTCTGAAAAAGCTGGCACGTAATCTCAAGTTAGTTATTCATGGTCAGGACAAGGCGATTGAAACGCTTGATGATGCAATCAAAATGTCACGAGCAGGGATTGGTCGGGATGATAAGCCTATTGGCTCCTTCTTATTTGCAGGTCCGACAGGGGTGGGTAAAACAGAAGTTTCTAAACAACTGGCGAAGCTGATGGGAGTCGAATTGATCCGCTTTGATATGTCTGAATATATGGAGCGTCATACTGTATCCAGATTAATTGGTGCTCCTCCGGGTTATGTCGGCTATGATCAGGGTGGCCTGTTAACTGAAGACATTAATAAACATCCGCATTCCATTTTATTGCTGGATGAAATTGAGAAAGCTCATCCTGATGTGTTTAATCTGCTTTTACAGGTCATGGATCATGGTACCTTGACTGATAATAATGGTCGTAAATCAGATTTTAGAAATGTCATTGTGATTATGACTACCAATATGGGAGCAGAAATGATTTCCCGTGCATCCATTGGCTTTACCAAACAGGATCACAGCAGTGATGGAATGGAAGCCATTAAACGTGGTTTTACCCCGGAATTTCGCAATCGTCTGGATGCCATTGTTCAATTTGATGCATTGTCGGTTGCGGTGATGGAACGGGTTGTGGACAAGTTTATCTTTGAACTGGAAACACAACTGGCAGAAAAGAAAGTAGAACTTTATGTGGATCAGGATGCGCGGAAATGGCTGGCGGAAAATGGCTATGATGAAAAAATGGGCGCACGTCCGATGGTTCGTCTGATCCAGGAAAGCATTAAAAAGCCATTGGCAGAAGCATTACTCTTCGGAGAATTAGAGCATGGCGGTAAAGTCACTGTTTCAGAAGAAAAAGGTGAACTTAAATTTGATCTGCAGGGAGAAGTTTCTAAAATGGAAAAGGTTCACTAAAACAGAACAGAGGGCTCTGATAATCAGCCCTAATGGACGACCCTGTTCAGAATTATTTAGCCCGGTACGTAATCCGGCCTTTGCTGAGGTCATATGGTGTCAACTGCACAGTGACCTGATCACCTGTTAAAATACGGATATAATTTTTTCTCATTTTGCCAGAGATATGAGCTGTTACGATATGATCGTTTTCAAGTTTAACTCTGAACATTGTGTTCGGTAGTGTGTCAACCACAGTACCGTCCATTTCAATCCCTTCTTCTTTTGCCATGACCTATTCACCAAGCGCGCTATTAATTAAGGCGTGAATAGTGCACCAATTAGAGAATTTTAGCAAGTTTTAAATGACAAAAATTCAGGATAAGCCAGTAAAAGAAGTATTTTAGTGTCTTAATGATAAGATTTAAGCAATTTTTGAATGTTTCCACGAGATTTGAGCCCAGGATACATGAGCTTTTGAATTATTTCCCACAATAACAATATCCATACCAATCAACTGAGAGAGTATTTCAAGATCGGATTCTGACAATTGTTCTTTTAACTGCTCTAACTGCAGAGTGTTGATATACAATAAATTAGCTCTAAAACCATTGCTTTGTTCAAACCTGGCAGTTAATTGATTAAGAACACTGAGCATTGTATTGCCTTATAGTTGTGACATCAATAACTATTATATCGTCCTGACAGACATTATCTTTAGAGCTTTCATGCCAATTTTTTTGGCTGATGGATCTTTATTCTGACAAAGACAAAGGAGGGGGGGTAGGGTGCCATTGGTGATTATAAAAATATTCCAGCGGTTGATAATTATCCTTATAACTCATTTTTTGACAGCCATGAATCCAATAGCCCAGATATAGCCATTTTAGACCTCTGCGCCTGGCTTCCTGTGCCTGCCATAAAATAGAATAAATACCTAAACTGCGTTTTTGAAATGCTCCGGCAGGCTCAAAAAATGTGTACACGGCAGATAAGCCGTCCGTTACGATATCAGTCACAGCGACAGCAATTAAATGATCTGATTCTCTAAATTCAAAAAAAGTAGTATGACTCCATGGAGATGTTAGAAAATCCAGATAGGAATCCATACTGGGATTATCCATACCGCCATCTGTGTGTCGGGATTTAATATAAGACTGATATAAATGGAATTGCTCTGTTTGTGATAATGGATCCATCTTTGCAACATCTTGTGCAGTCACGATGATGGATTGATTTTTGTTTCTGCAGCGTTTTTGTGAACGACTCAGACAAAATTTCTGTACCTCTAAACGTACTGGGATACAGTCATGGCATTTTTTGCAATAGGGGGTATAAACATGGCTGCCGCTGCGGCGAAAACCCTGTTGAATCAGCTCGGAATAAATTCCTGTATTCATGCTGGCTTCTGGATCAACAAACAGGCTGTTAGCCTGACGTTCAGGCAGATAACTACAATCATGTTCAGCAGAAAGATATAAGTTCATGGGTTTTTGTAAAAACTCGGATTGCATATTTTTAGTTTAGTTCCTGACTCAACCAGTTTTCTTTAATCATAGCTGCTTGTGTATGTTTATTGACTAATTCAAGAAACTGGTTTCTTGGAATTTCCTCCGCCCCCAGGCTAAGCAGATGCTGATTACTTATCTGACAATCAATTAAAGCATAGTTTGCTTTGCGCAGATTGTCCACCAAATGCACAAAAGCCGCCTTGGATGCATTGCTCTGATGAGAAAACATTGATTCACCAAAAAAGACCTGACCGATTGCCAGGCCATATAAACCACCAATCAGCTGATCACCCAGCCAGCACTCAGCACTATGGGCAAAGCCCAGTTGGTGTAAATAAATATAAGCCTGTTTCATTTCATTAGTGATCCAGGTTCCATCCTGCTCAGAACGTGGTGTTGCGGCACACTGATCAATAACCTGTTCAAAAGCCTGATCGAAAGTCATGTGAAAAATCTGTCTGCGTAGAAATTTTTTCAAACTTTTAGAGATATGCAATTTCTCAGGTAATAATATGGCGCGGGGATTAGGACTCCACCATAAAATAGGTTGCCCATCACTATACCAGGGGAAAATACCATTCACATAGGCATTGATAATTCGTTGCGGTGATAAATCTCCGCCCACGGCTAATAATCCATCAGGCTCAATCAGAGCCTGATCAGGGGGCGGGAAATTAATATTATCCGGCTCTAACCAGACAGGAGATGAATTCATTGTCGTCATAATGCCTTAAGTTCTCCTGTCCCCAGTTTAATGACAAAGGCAGCTCCTTTTCCAATCCCATCACTATAAGCTTCTATTGTACCACCCATTTCACTAATCAGGTTGGCACAGGAATGCAGACCAAAGCCGTTGCCATTGGCTTTGGTGGTAAAACCGTGTTGGAAAATATCAGTCAGTAGATTTTCAGCAATCCCGCTGCCATTGTCCCGTATCTCAATAATAATACTCTCTTGCTCAGTAAACAGACGAAGGCTAAGCTGACGATTATCAGTAGTATTACCCTGCATGGCCTGTACAGCATTAATCAATAGATTAGAAAATACCTGCTGAAGCTTGACCTTATCGCCACTCATGGAGGGAATTAGCTGAAAATCAGTGTTGATGATAATATTATTTTTCTCCATGCTGGTACTGTAACAATCCAGGGATTGTTCAATAATTGACTGTAGATCAAGTTCATCCAGGTATAGATTTTTCTTAACATACTGCTGCTGGGTTGCAATAATATTCCCTATCATTGCAATACTATGCATCATACGCTGAGTATTTTCCTGCAGAGAGTGATTTTCTTTACTGAGAGAATTTCCCAATTTTTCTAATAACTCTGGAATTTTTTTACCCTTTGGATCCTTTGTCAGATAGTCACCAATAGTAGAATGATTGCTATTGATCAGGTTATTGGTTTTAAGCAAAGCAGGCAGTCTGGATTGTTTTAACAAGGCATAATTATCCTGATTGGCAACATTAACACTATTGATCACATTACCGATATTATGCAGCACATTGATAGCAATTTCTGCCATGCCGGCGGCTCGGGCAGTTTCAACCAATTCCTGCTGCACATTGTTCAGTTTGTCTGTACGTTCTTTTACCTTATCTTCGAGGTGCAGGTTTAAATCCTTTAATTTATCCTGTGTGATTTTCAGATTTTTGTTCTTTTCCCTTAAATCTTTCTGATGTGTAATAAGCTGTTCCAGTGTTTCTTTAATTTTTATTCTCATGCTATTAAAACTATGGCTTAATACGCCTAGTTCATTATTGCTTTCAATGGTTACTGGTGTATCATAATCGCCCTGAGAAATGGCAATGGTTGCCTGTGATAATTCTGCCAGGGGATTAATAATCAGTCGTGCAGTATAGCGGGTAGCGATATAAGCAAAAAAAATGGCAAGACATCCCAGTAAAAATAGCAGCAGCAGAGTGATTACCATGATTTTTAAAGAAAACTTTTCAGCGGCGGAACGGGATACATCCATTTGAACAGTTGATATACCATAACGGATAGTACCCAATAATTCCCGGGAGCTTGTGCCGTAAACAACATCAATCTCCGCCTCAGAAAAAACCTGAGCCGCAAACTCATAAATAATAATATTATTATTGCTGGTGAGCGCATAAGGAGGCAGCTTGTTGATATTGAGCTGAGTATATCCATTGTGCTTTAAATTGTGTGACCACAGGGAAACAGCATCATTTAATACATAAGTGTCAGCAGCGTTCTCCTGCAAGGAAGATTCATTGACAATGGCCCATGGCAGCAGGGCGGTATCCATAAAAATACCATAAACAATATCACTGTCATTTTTCACTGTGGCGGAAATCAGATTATGAATGGAAGAAAACGAATTATCCTCCGTCATGCTGATTAAAGCCTGACTATTATTGATCACCAGGGTGTTGCCTTTGGCTAACAGAGCCTGAAAAAGTTGTTCCTCAGAATTTTTGATATTGATTTCAGTGGTGTAAACAGTTATCAATGCAGTAGCAGATAAAATTCCCAAAAAGCTGATCACCATAATAAAAGTGATACGTCTGATTAATACTGTAGTTAAACTTGAGGTTATTTTCATTTTACTGCTTACAAATATTGAAATGAGTCTATACTATTGAGTAACATAAAAGTTAACTATAACAATTTATAAGGATTTTATGCTGCTATAAATGGTTCCAGTCAATTTTTATTGGCTAATGGCTATGAATAGTATAGCAATAAGGATAGTCTCAGGGGAGATAAATGGCAAAGTCTTTAACCATATTAGCAATTGATGATACAGCAGAAAATCTCGGTATACTGGAAAATATTCTGGAAGCAGAGCAGTTTAAGGTACTGGTGGCCACCAGTGGCGAAAGAGGGCTGGAAATTGCGCAAAAACAAATACCGAACATGATCCTGCTGGATATTATGATGCCGGGTTGGAACGGCTTTGAAACGGCAGAATTTATTCGTCAGATACCGCAATTAAAACATGTCCCTATCTTATTCCTTTCCGCACTGGATGATGTAGAAAGCAAGGTGAAAGCACTACAAGCCGGAGGGGTTGATTATATTTCCAAACCATTTCAGCGTCTTGAATTGATGGCACGAATTAATACTCATATTGAATTGAGTCAGCTCAGAAGTCATCTGCAGGAACAGGTGGATAAGCAGACCTATGAATTGCGCCATGCTTATGAAGACTCTCTCTCTCTGCTGTCAGTGGCTTCAGAATATCGTGATTATGAAACCGGTATGCATAATAATCGTCTGGGTCTGTATTCGGCATTATTGGCCAGTAAACTGGGCTGGTCAGAAAGTCAGTGTCATACTATTTTGTTTGCTGCACCATTGCATGATGTGGGAAAAATTGGTATCCCGGATAAAATATTGCATAAAGAAGGTCCTCTGGATAAGGATGAATGGGTTATTATGCAAAGTCATTCGGCCATTGGTTATAAAATATTAAACAAAAAGAGTGAATATAATCAATTACTGAAAATGGCAGCTGAAATCGCTTGTGGGCACCATGAAGCCTTTGATGGTTCAGGTTATCCACAGGGAGAAAAAGGATTATCCATTCCCATATCCGCTCGTATCACCAGTCTCTGTGATGTATATGATGCACTGCGTTCAAAACGACCCTATAAAAAAAGTTTCAGCCATGAACAAACATTGAATATTATTCTGACCGGAGATCAAAGAACCCAACCCTGTCAGTTTGATCCTCAGGTATTAGAACAATTTAAGTACCATGAGCAGATGTTTAATCAGATTTTTGAAACCATGTCTGATAGTTCAAATATATCCCTGATGAAACAATATCAAAAATTAGAACAACAATGGTAGATGATAATCATAATAGCAGTGAGAAGATTCGTATACTGATTTGCGATGATAACGAGCAGATCCATAAGGATTTTAGTCTGATACTTAATCCTGCCATAGAACGCATTGGTGAAGATGAACAGGCACTGGATAACTTACTGGATGAAGTACTGGATGAATCTTCCCCATTGCCGGAGGACGGCAGTCAATATCAATTTGAACTGGACTTTGCTTTTCAGGGCGATGCAGCTGAAGCTATGATTACTCAGGCATATCAGAATGAAAATCCCTATGCTGTTGTATTTATGGATGTACGCATGCCGCCCGGTAGAAACGGCATTGAAACCATACAACGGGTCTGGAAGCAGTATCCTGAGACTGAAATGGTGATCTGTACTGCTTACTCGGACTATACCTGGGAAGATATTAGTCAAATCCTGGGACTTTCGCATCGTTTGCTGTTGTTAAAAAAGCCTTTTGATAATATGGAAGTCAAACAGCTGGCCTTATCGCTGACTATGAAGTCAAACTACTATAAGAAATATCAGCACCATATTGAAGAACTGGAACAGGCGGTCAAAAGTCGTACAAAAGAGCTTGAAAAAGCAAAACTCAGTGCGGAAATGGCCAATCGTGCCAAATCAAATTTTCTGGCAAATATGAGTCATGAATTACGCACGCCGCTCAATGGTATTTTGGGTTATGCTGACTTAATGACCAGAGAAGATGAATTAAATGAGATACAGGAAAGGAATCTTTATACCATTCAACGCTGCGGCAATCATTTATTGAGCCTGATTAATAATGTACTGGATTTAAGTAAAATTGAATCAGGCTTAATGGAAAAAAGTGAAACTCATTTTTATCTTCATCAGCTGATTGATGATGTTAAACAAATGTTACTGCCCCGTTGTCAGAGGCATCAGCAGACTCTTTATATTGATATCGATGAAGAGATTCCAGAAATGGTTTCTGGAGATGAGAGAAAATTACGCCAAATTCTTATCAATTTGATGGGTAATTCAGTTAAATTTACGCCTTTTCATGGTGAAAT
>JAHXIV010000027.1:7147-16612 GCA_025655455.1 gamma proteobacterium symbiont of Taylorina sp. | reverse complement strand
CCCAACGAGCACATCCAAAACGTGACCGACAATCGGGCATTTTACAATATGCATTAGAGCCAGCATTTTATGCTGAAATATGATAATAAAACAGAAGGTATTTGCATGAAATATAAAGATAATTTCCTTAAGTACCTACCTATGATTCGTTCTTAATTTATAGTCAATAAGAATTTTTACTTTTCTTATATCTTCCTGTTCCATCTCATGCAGGTCGATTAAAACAGTCTCTTGTTTCTGTTCCGTTTCCAGCTGTTTCATATAGACGATGACCTGATTCTTATCCTGATATTCTACATGATCAATATTCACCCATTCCAGCTGTCGATTAAAATCATGGATATTAAATAAAATAATCATATCTTTATTCAGTACAATTTTATAAACAAAAAAATGAATGCCACCCATTAAAAATATAAAACTCACAATGAATAATACACTGGGTTTATAATCAAATTGATTTTTTTCTTTAAGTCGTTTATGCCAGAGTTTACTGAGAAAAAAAAATATCAGACCGCTAAGAAGTAGTAAAAACATCCAGATGGGTGAATATTTTATAATAAATTGATCCGCTAGTATCTGAAGTTCCATCTTTTCTCATCTATAATAATTATTAGCGCACATTATCATAGCAGATTACGTATAATTAGAGCATAATTAGTTACCTAATCAATAATTAACTGGAAAGACAGTGCTCGATTTTATTTTTTTTCATCCTGAACCGATGCAGGGATTTCAAGATTTTCTGGAGTCATTGGAAATCCCTTATGAATCTGATACTGAATTTCAGGCCTCTATTGAACAAGAAGGATTGACTATCAGTATCAGTGATAAATATGATATTGAACTTATCGAAAAAATTGAATGCCATTATGATAAGATGATGGGACTGAATGAACAATTAATTTCAGATGAAGAAGATGCATCTGAAATCAAAAATGCCGGTATTTCAGTGAATCTTTCAAATGGTCAGGTCGTTCTCGCCGATGTAAACCCCAATATTCTATACAAACTTTCACTGGCATTAGAAGCGGATGAAATACTGGAGCTGGTGGGTGCTATTGCAGATGCTGTAGAAAATCCTGATATCAGACCATTGTGTAAACGATAGTATAAGGCTAAAACATAATGAATATTTCTAATAATAAAAATATTAATACTTTGCTCAATAGCGTACTGAAAGATATTCAATATTTTGTTGAGAAGCAAGACTCCCATATTGAAAATCTCAATAAAATCGGTGCTGCACTTTCTTCTGAGAATCATTTAGAAAGTTTATTGGAGATGATATTAGCAGAGGCTCAAAAATTTACTAATGCAGATGGTGGTACTCTGTATCTGATGTCCAATGATGAACAATCACTCAGCTTTGTTATGGTTGAAACTAAATCATTGGGTATTCGAATGGGTGGTAACTCTGGAAAAATTACCTGGCCAAATTTAAATTTATATAAGGAATCAGGTCTGCCTAATCGTGAGATGGTTGCTGCTCTTTGTGCCCTGGACAAGAAAATAGTTAATATTGAAGATGTTTATAAGGCTCAGGGCTTTAATTTTGATGGCACTAAAAGTTTTGATGAAAGTACCGGCTTTCATTCAAAATCAATGCTGGTTATTCCCATGAAAAACCACGAAGGTGAAGTAATCGGTGTCTGCCAACTTATTAATCGACAGGATCAACAAACCGGGGAAGTCATCAGCTTTAGCGAGCAGGATGAAAACTCTGTTCTTTCATTGGCTTCTCAGGCAGCTGTTGCTATTAGCAATGTAAGTTTAATCAATGATTTAAGAGAACTTCTTGAATCATTTATTAGAACTATTGCTCACGCCATTGATGCAAAATCACCCTATACTGGTGGTCACGTGCAAAAAGTTGCACAACTTTCAATGATTATCGCCGAGGCAATCAATGATGCAAATGACGGGGTTTATAAAGATATAAATTACACCCCTGATCAACTGAATGAAATACGTATTGCCGGCCTGATGCATGATGTTGGAAAAATTACCACACCTGAATATGTGGTGGACAAATCCACAAAACTGGAAACAATTTATGATCGTATAGAAACAATTGCCACACGTTTTGAAGTATTAAAAAAAGAACTGGAACTGGAGACACAAGACAAAAAAATTCAATTATTGCAAAACTCTGCAGCAGCAACGGAAATCGATAATCTGGATAAAGTTTTACAGATAAAATTAAAGCAATTAGATGCTGATCTGGATTTTATCAGAGAAGCTAATATTGGCGGCGAATTTATGAGCGATGATAAAATAAAGCGCATTGAGCAAATAGCCAGTTATTCCCTGTCCATCAAACATAAAAAAATTCCTCTGCTCAATGAAGATGAAATAGAAAACCTGTCCATTCGTAAAGGTACTTTAACTGAATCTGAGCGTTCTATTATTAATTCTCATGCAAAAATGAGTAATGAGATGCTTGAAGCACTACCATTTCCAAAGAAACTCAACCGGGTTCCTGAAATTGCTGGAGGTCATCATGAAAAACTTAATGGTAAGGGCTATCCTAAGGGGCTGACAGCCAACGAACTCAGTCTAGAGGCAAGAATATTGGCGTTAGCAGATATTTTTGAAGCATTAACGGCTTCTGACCGTCCCTATAAGGACGGTAAAAAACTTTCAGAAGCAATGCGGATTATTGACTTTATGGTCAAGGATTATGAACTGGATCCCAATCTGGTGCAGTTTTTTTATAACAAAAACCTGCATGTTGAGTATGCAGTAAAAAGTCTGCTCAGTAAACAACTGGATATATAATCAGCTCTATGAATACAACAGAGATTCGCTGGTTTGACCATCATCTTCGAGGATCTCACGTAAACGTCTCAAAGCCTCCAGTTGAATTTGACGCACTCTTTCACGGGTCACGCCAATTTCCTGACCGACTTCTTCTAAAGTAGCTGTGTCATAGCCATGTAAGCCAAAACGACGTTCAACGACTTCTCTTTGCTTGTCGTTTAACTGCTGCATCCAGTTATCCAGGTTATCCTTCATATTTTCATGCTGCATAAATTCAAAGGGTTCCGGATTGTTTACATCCGCCACCGCATCAATGAGCGGACGGTCAGCATCAATCCCCATCGGCACATCAACTGAAGAAGTCCTTTCATTCAGTTTAAACATTTTTTGTACGACTTCAATAGGCTTATCTAATAACTCCGCTATTTCTTCTGAATTGGGTTCATGATCCAGTTCCTGGGTCAGTTTTTTTGCAGCACGAAGATAGATATTGATTTCTTTAATAATATGAATGGGTAAACGGATGGTACGGGTCTGGTTCATCAAACTACGTTCTATCGTTTGACGAATCCACCAGGTAGCGTAGGTTGAAAAACGAAAACCCCGTTCAGGATCAAACTTTTCCACCGCACGAATCAGACCCAGATTGCCTTCTTCTATTAAGTCCAGCAAAGGCAGGCCTCTATTTAAATAACGCCGTGAAATTTTGACAACAAGACGCAAATTGCACTCAATCATGCGTTTACGACCTTCTTCTTCACCCTTTTGAGCCATTCGGGAATACTTGACTTCTTCTGCTGCTGTTAACAAGGAAGCAAAGCCTATTTCGTTAAGATACAGACGTGTCGCATCCATATCATTTCTGGTGCGGGTGTTCTTAGCAAAAGGGGTTGATTTATTTATTGATTTAGGCTTTGAACTTTTTATTTTATTTTCTACTGTATCGATATCAAATGCAGTCATTTTGGCATCCGATGAAAATGAACTTTCAGCATCCAAACTTTGACCTTTTGAATCCATAAATTCCCCCTGATTAATTAGGATTATGTTAACGTGGCAAATAACTCATTGGATTGACCGGTTTGCCATTTTTTCTAATTTCAAAATGTAATTTAAATCTGTCAGTTCCTGATCGTCCCAGACGAGCAATATTTTGCCCTTTTTTGACAGATTCTCCTTCAGTAACCATCAAATTTTGATTATGAGCATAAGCACTTAAATAAGTTTCATTATGCTTAATAATAAGCATCCGACCATAACCCACCAGTCCCTGACCACTATAGACAACTTTTCCAGCTTCCGAAGACTTGATCAACGTACCTTGAGCAGCACTGATATCAATACCCTTCTTCCCTCTTTTTGGGGAATACTGCTGGATAATTTTTCCTTTTACCGGCCAGACCCAATTCAATTTTGTACTGCTTTTTACTTTATGTATAATTTTTACATGACTTTTTGCTATAGTACTCTTTTTTATTGTTTTTTTAGTTTTTCCTGTATAGCGTACCGTCTTCTTTTTATTACTGACTGTCCGTGTGTTTTTTACCTTGCTTTTTGCAGCTGAACCGGTTAAACGTATTTTTTTACCCACATAAATACGATAAGGTTTTATTATATTATTTCTTTTCGCAATAGTCTTATAATCAAGCCCGTATAACCAGGCAATTGAAAACAGCGTATCCCCTTTTTTAATCGTATAATATTTAGGTGTTTTACCTGAATACTTCCTTGTGTCTTTGCTCTTCGCGGCATTACGTTGTTCAACAGGTGCATAAGTCGATGTGCATCCGCTTGCCACAATTGCAGCCGATATAACTACAACCAGGAAGAAAAAGGTATAAACCTTATTAACTTTAGTATTAATATTCATGTTACTCTTATAATTTGTAAATAATATAAGCAATTACCCCTAGAAACACGACAAACCACCCTATAAAATCAACATATTGTCTCAGCTTAAGTTCCATTTCTTGCCCTCCCCACTTCATTAAAGAGGCAACCAGAAAAAAACGTGCCCCCCTGCCAATCAATGATGCAAGAACAAAAGGGATGAAAAGCATACCGATGGCACCGGCAGAAATTGTAAATACTTTATACGGAATCGGAGAAAAACCGGCAATAAATATTGCCCAGAATCCCCATTGTGAAAACCATTGCTGCGTCATAATAAATTTCTCTTCCCAACGTCCACCATTACTGACAAGTGGTTGAATTAAATCAAAAAACCATAATCCAATAATATAGCCAAACATACCTCCAAAAACAGAAGCCAGGGTAGTTATCAGCGCCAATCTCAACGCCTTGTCAGTTTTTGCAAGTGCCATAGGTGCCAGCATAATATCCGGTGGGATGGGAAAAAATGAAGACTCGGCAAAACTGAGTCCGGCAAGATATCTTTCCGCATGCGGGTGTACAGACCAGCTCATTACTTTTTCATACAAGGCAGAGAATAATTTCATTTTTTATCCAATTTTATGTTAAGACTTACTTTAATAAAATATTTATTTAAGCTATTTTTCCCTTTAAAAGAGGGACAAAACTTACTTTTTCTAAAGCTTTTTTATGAAATTTATCACCGACCCTCTGAAAAACAAACAATTCCTGTTTTCCTTTTTCTCCCATAGGAATGATTAACCTGCCCCCATCCACTAATTGTTCTAACAAAGCCATGGGCAAAGTTTCTGGTGCTGCTGTCACAATAATCGCATCAAATGGTGCTTTTGCAGGCCATCCCCATCCTCCGTCACTATAGCCGGTAAGAATATTATTCAGTTTAAGCCGACGAAATTTTTCCTTTGCATTATCCAGTAATGGCTTAATTCTTTCTACGCTATACACATTTGGCACCAGTCTGGACAGAATTGCAGTTTGATAACCTGAACCGGTTCCCACTTCTAATACTTTCTTAATTTTTTCTCCAAGCAGAACCTGTTCTGTCATCAGTGCTACCATATAGGGCTGGGATATTGTTTGACCATGACCAATCGGGAGAGAGACATTATCATAAGAACGACTGGCTAAAGCTTCATCAACAAAAAGGTGTCTGGGTATTTCTGACATCACTTTAAGCACTTTTTCATTGTTTATTTTGAGTTGTTTTAAAATATCTATTAAGCGATCTCTGGTTCGCTGCGAAGTCATTCCGACTCCTTTTAAAGATAAGTTCATAGTATTTTATCCTGATATTTTTCTTATATTAACCAACCATTCTTCAACAGAATCCAGCATCTGATAATGTGTCAGGTCAATTTTTATGGGTGTAATAGAAACCCGATTTTGTTTTAGTGCAAAAAAATCAGTTCCCGGACCTGCATCTGCTTCTTTTGCTATGGGGCCTAACCAGTAGACTTTTCTATTGCTGGGATCAATGGCTTCTACTGCAGGTTCCGCCTGATGTCTTTTTCCCAGACGAGTGGCCTGATAAGACACAATTTCATCATAAGCAATATCCGGAACATTAACATTTAAAATAGTATCCGCAGCTAAAGGTTTATTCTGTAGTTGCTGGATCACCTTAACCACAACTTTTGCTGCAGAAGCAAAGTGATTGCCGGCAAAACCATCCAGTGAGACCGCAATGGCAGGTAAGCCGAGAAAGCGTCCCTCAGTTGCAGCAGCAACAGTTCCGGAATAGAGAATATCATCACCCAGATTGGGGCCCCGATTAATGCCGGACACAACCATATCCGGCGGATCATCCGCCAATAATGCAGTGATAGCAATATGAACACAATCCGTAGGAGTTCCATTGATGGCTATAAAACCATTTTCTGCAGTTTCCGGCAATAAGGGGCGATCCAGTGTCAATGAATTACTGGCACCACTACGATCGGATTGAGGAGCAACGACTGTCACCCGTGCAATTTTTTTAAGATGCTCAACCAGGGTATTTATCCCCTGCGCTAAAAAACCATCATCATTACTAACAAGAATATGCATTTAATTTCTTTGTGTTGTTGGACTCAATATAAGTCAGTGGACAATTTTATACTAATTGGGGGATAATACTCAAAAAAAACAGCTTTCATCCTGAAAAATACCAGATATTATGACAAAAGATCACCAAAATAATTCTAATCATCGCCTTCAGCAAATAAAACTTTGCCGCTGTCGCTGTGCAAACCTCATTCCCTTGCAAATAAGACAGAGGTAAAGTTTTATGTCTGATAAGAGTAATATTTTTCAAAATAAAATCAAAGGCGTCAGACCCATGAAAAATGATCGCATTGATTTATATGCCAATCCTGAAAATACCCGGCCTTTTAAAGATAACAATAATTATGCTGATGATAATGCTCAAAGCTCTATTTCTGACCAGCTTGAAATAACCGGTGTAGGCGGTGAAGAATTCATTTTTTTTGCCCGTTCCGGCTTACAATTAAAAACCCAAAAGCAATTACGGCAAGGGAAAATTCCAGTAGATGATCATCTGGATTTACATGGTTTAACAATCTCCGAAGCAAGAGAGACTTTGCTGGAGTTTATTGACTTTGCTCAAAAACAGCAAATACGGTGTATTCGGCTGGTTCATGGTAAGGGCTATCGTGCCGACACCAATAAACCCATCCTGAAAAATATGGTCAACAGCTGGTTAAGACAACATTCAGCCATCCTGGGTTTTTCCTCTACTCAGGCCAAAGATGGTGGAACAGGCGCACTATATATTCTGCTTAAAACACTATAGCAGTCCTGGTTACTTCCACAAGTCCACCTCAATCCCCTTCTCTGCCATTTCCTCTGCACGACGCTGTACAAATCGTTGGAATTCAGGTTCAGTTTTATAGGCAGTACTGCTGATATAGTCCAGAACAGTTTCTAAATGAAAGCCTTTCAGATAAGCTTCAGATCTGAATATCGGCTTATTGTCAATTTTATCACCCGATTCATAGAAGAATAATGATGGGGTGTACTGAATATTCTCTTGCTGAGCAAAGTCCTTTCGGCTCATACGCCGACCATCAGGAGTGATTATGGTTTTATCTGAATTAATATCAATTTGTACAATAGTAAACTGTTTTAATTTTTGATAGAGTGGTAAACGTCTGAAAAAATCACCATGTAATTCATCACAATCCTGACAATTCCCCTGTTCAAATAAGACAATAAGCGGTTTATTTGTCTTTTTGATCAGGTTCTGCAAATTATCAGTCTGTGAGAAAAATTTTTCTTTATGTAAGGCAGAAGATTGAGCAGATTTTTTTATCTGTGTCTGCTGTCTGAAAAATTCTGTAAAACTCAGCAATGAATGAGATTTAAGGGATAGATAATCCAACACTGCAGAGAATTTATCAGGTGAATAATATCCATTGATACGAAATAATGTTTCTCCCTTTTTATCCAGAACAATCAGTGTAGGTGTAAACATAACTTTCATTTTTCTGGCAAATTCTTTCTCTGAATATTCATCACCTGAAAAAGAAGTAATACTTCTATCACCCCACATATTAAGTTCCAGCACATCATAGCCGCGTTTCATTCGATTAACAATATCAGATTGTGAGAAGTTGTCCTTTAATAATTTATTACAATAGGGACAACCATTCTGATAAAAATACAACATAATCAGCTTGTCATTATTATTCGCGTCTTCTAAATCTTCCTCTAAATCAAGAAAAGACTGCTTAAACCAGTCCGGTTTTACCAATTCCCCACCAGAGTCAGCAGCAGATAAAACTACCCTGATAAACAATACCTGTACAAATAATACCCATAAACTGATAAAAATAATTTTTTTCATAGATAGAACCCTCAGTCATCTATTATTATAGTACAATAGCTTTTCTAACAAGACTTAAACCTATATATTATATGATGATTAAAAAACAAAAACACCTTGCACGTATCAAACTTACTTTATTATCGTTCATTAGCCTGCTGATTATTTCAGCATGCTCTGCACATCCTGGAGCTGGTACCTGGAAGACTGAAACAGATAATTCTCTTCAACTATCAAAAATAGTTGTTACTTTTGAAGGGACTGCCGATCTTTTCTCCAGGCAATCTGAAACTGCTATACGCCGCTGTTTCTGGTCAGCTGCTGCTGAAAACCAGCTGCAGCTGCAATGTGTTCATGCTGATAATACGGGTATTAAAGAGACCTACCAATTAACCATTATTGAAAAAGACCAGGCTAAACTGACTATGGATGATAAATTAATTGCCCTGCTGAGAAAGTAAGTCAGATCAAGATTAGTAATTAATGATAAGCAAATTTAGTAATAACCCTAATAAACAGAGGTTAAATAGTTTGATAGAATCCTTTGCGAACTATAACTTAAGGAGATAATTATGAATATATTTGGTAGAATTTGTGTCAACTGTACAGTCGCAGCGGTTGCTTTATTAACAATGATCACAGCAGGTATTTTAGTCTGGACTTCTATGACTTAAAACTGATTTCCTGCGCTGTGGAGTCTTAAATGGACTCTTAGCGCCGGGAGTGATAAGCAGGAAAAACATCTTTATCAATCATAATCTCAATCAGGTTAACTGATTCTTTATAATCTAAAACAGCTAATAATCCTTCCAGATCAGATTCGCTAGCAACTTTGTAATACTTCATAGCAAAAGATTTACACAAATACTCATAGTCTGGATTGATAAAATCACAATTAATATAACGTTTATCATATTGTTGAAACTGATTCTTTCTAATTAAACCCATGGTTGAATTATTAAAAAGTACAATAGTCATCGGTATTT
>JAHXIV010000027.1:0-7137 GCA_025655455.1 gamma proteobacterium symbiont of Taylorina sp. | reverse complement strand
GTCATTATTTCCATGCAGCACATCTGAAAACCACCATCACCAATAATAGCAAAAACTGTTTTTTGTTTTTCCTTTACAACTGACTTCTGCTGTGAAAAGCAAGCACCAATTGCCGCTGGGATTGCCTGTCCTAAAGAAGAAATGCCCGAATTAGAGTAATAAAAATTTTCCGATGAGACATTAAAAAAATTCTGGGCAAAAATAATATTGTCATCAAAAATCATCAAATCTTTTATAAAATGATTTTCTAGTTCGCTAAAAAAACGTCCTACCAATGGAAAGCGGGAACGAAAGTTTTCCAGTTCATTCGCTGCAACTTCAAGACTTTCCTTTCTTGAACAGCCTGATACGCCACAGTATTTTTTTAATTTTATTTCTTTTGTTTTCAATAAATTAATAGCACAAGTTAAAGTATTACTTAAATCACCTAAAACAGCACAGTCGGCATTAAAAACTTTCTCCAGCTGTTCAATATTATTATCAATTTGAATAATCTTCTTATCTTTTAATAAGTCTTTATTCCACACATAGCTGGTTCGTTCATTAAAACTTGCTCCCAGAAAAATCACTAAGTCAGAGTGTTCAAGAATATAACGAAATGCCTGGCTATAGGATGTTACCCCGAGACTCCCCAAAGAAAGTGGTGATTGTTCACTCACCACACCTTTTCCTTTTAAACTGGACGTCACTGGAATATTCATTAATTCACTCAGTTCAGCCACGTGTTTGCGAGCACCCGAAAGTATACAACCATAACCCGCGACAATAACCGGGCTTGATGCATTTTGAATCAGTTGAACCATATTGTTAATGGATTCGTCATTAATAATAGAATTATTATATTGCTGCAGCGGTTTATATTTGTGTATGATAATTTGTTCTAAAAGACTGTCGTCAACCAGTTCTTTCTGAATATTATAGGGAATACTGAGTAAAACGGGACCGCTATTATCTGCCAACAGAACTTTAGCCGCACGATTAAGTACACTGACAAGGTAATCAGTACGTTCTATTAATTTATTATATCGGGTAATACTTTGAAACAGGGCATTCTGATCCAGACTACCCCCCTCTCCTGAACTTTCCTGCAAACCACCCTTGCCAAAAATATAGGTGGAGGTTTCACCGGTAATAACTAAAATAGCCTGCTTATCTACATATGCATTAGCAATTCCGGTCACAAGATTAGTGGCACCGGGACCGGCAGTAGTAATGCAAGCGGAAATATTTCCGCTAACCCGGGCATATCCTCCTGCCATAAACGAAGCACCCTGTTCATGTTTAACCAGTACAGAGCATATATCAGAATGATATAAACTATCGTAGACCGGTAAAATATGAGCACCGGGCATACCAAAAATATGTTCAATTCCAAGGCGTTCCATAAATCGGACAAGCAAATCACTAACTGTTATTTTCATAAATACAAATTCAGACTTTAAAAAACTGCTATTATATTTTTATTGAACTATAAGTGCCAGTTTAAGCGTAGAAAAAAACATAATTCAGAGTTCAGAGTTCAAAAAGAGCAAAAGAAGAAAGAGCAGTTTCCTTTCTTTGCTTTTTCTTTGGTTCTTATCTGCTCTTTCTGAATTTTGAAGCCTGATTTTCTGCTCTTTTTCTTTAATTTTGGTACTAATAATGCTACTATTTAATTGTGAGCAGTATAACTAAAATATTAAAAGACATGAAGTCAAATCCCAAAGGGATTCGATTTAGTGATCTTCAAAAAGTTTGTGAAAATTATTTTGGAAAGCCTCGTCAAAGTGGTAGTAGTCATTATTTATATAAAACCCCCTGGTTGGGTGACCCTCGTATAAATATACAAAACAATAAAGGCAAAGCTAAACCATATCAAATCAGGCAAGTTTTACTTGCGATTGAAAAGTTAGAGGTGAATCATGGATCTTGAAATTAGCAAATATACATATCGAGTAACATGGTCTGAAGATGATGATGAGTTTGTAGGATTGTGTGCTGAATTTCCCAGCCTTAGTTGGCTTGCTGAAACACCGGAGAAAGCTTTAAGTGGTATTGGCTCAGTTGTTAAAAATTGCATCAAGGACATGCTTCAAAACTATGAAGAAATTCCTCCGGCAATTTCATCCCGTCAGTATAGTGGAAAATTTATGGTTCGAGTTCCACCAGAAGTACATCGCCATCTTGTAATTGAAGCTGCTGAATCCGGTGTCAGTTTAAATCGTATAGCCAGTGCAAAACTTGCACACTAAAATTAAAGAATTTGTTATTAATGTCGATATATTTGTTAGTACAATCAGAATATAAACAAAATGAAAACTAATAACCCGATACAACTTTCAAGGCGCTTATTTATTGCCGGAACATTATCTTTACCGTTTTCTGCCAACTCTCTGGCTAAAAATATTTCTGTGGATAGAAAAAGATCACTTTCTTTTTACCATACCCATACAGATAAAACTCTCACCATTATTTACTTTGATGGCAAGTCTTATCTCCCTACAGCATTGGATGAAATCAATCTCTTTCTCAGTGATTTTCGTACCGGGGATATACATCCTATTGAAACCCGATTACTGGATGCCGTATATTTATTACAGCAGCAAACAGGTGTTGAGGATAAATTTGAGGTTATTTCAGCCTATCGTTCACCAAAAACCAATCAGCAGCTCAGGAAAAGTACCACGGGCGTTGCGAAGAAAAGCCTGCATATGCAAGGCAAGGCCATTGATATTCGCCTAAGAGGATTCAATACAAGCAAGCTGAGAGATACCGCAATAGCAATGAAACTAGGCGGAGTCGGTTATTATCGCCGTTCTAATTTTATTCACCTGGACACTGGTCGCGTCAGGGAGTGGTAAAGAGCAGAATTCTGCTCTTTCTGAACTCTGCTTTTTTCTGTTTTTTTATAAATAATTGAAGAGTGACAGACTCTGAATTCTGGTAAAACTCTGCTGGGCTGCCTGCAGACCTACCTGTTCTAATTCCAGACGACTGATCGCCTCGGCATAATCCAGATCCTGAGTGGTAGAAAGAGTTGAGTTTAATTGTATCAGATAATCTTCATTCAAACTTTCCTGATTGTCAGTGGCATTAAGGCGGGCACCAATAGAAGCTTGAGCATCCACGATATGTGATAATGCCTTATCAATATTGCCAATTGATCGGGATACGGTTTGATGAAAATCTTCGGTACCTGAAGGGATGGCATTCTCAGGTATATGTCCTTGAATACCCTCATTAGTCTCTAAGGCAAATTCCAGTTCCTTGACAATGGCAAAAACACTCATGGGAATACCATATGAAGGATCAACAGCAGGAGGAGGAGGAGAGCCATTATCACTGCCTTTAATGTTCATAAACAGATCATAGCCATTATCACCACTGGCTATCTGACGGGTTGGGCCAATTTGCAGGAATTGCTGTCCCTGATCACCCTTGTACGCAATTGCCTCATGTGCAGGAACTGGTGGTACTGCAGGAATAATAACCATTTCAAAAGGTACATCACGATTATTAAAGCCGCCAAATAAAAAATCGCCCCCACCATTGGCCATATTGGCAAAACTGGTAATCGCTTCCAGACTTTGCTTTATTTCCTGTGCAATATCTTTCCGCTGATTGGCATCATAGGTATCATTATTACCCTGAATAGCCAGTTCTCTTACTCTCTGCAAGGTATTAACAATACTATTTAAAGCAGTTTCTTCAATTTGTAAATCACTTTTCAGTGCACTGATGTTATTCTGAAACTGATCGGTTCTTTCTATCGCCTGATTCAGTCCCAGTACCCGTGCAGAGGCTGCCGGATCATCGGACGGTACAATAATTCGCTTCCCGGTAGAGAGCTGCAGCATGGTTTTATTGAGCTGATAATTCTGGGCATTCATCGCACTGACACTCTGAGTATAAGCTGTAGTTGTTGCAATACGCATAATTATGATTTCCCTAAATTAAACTGCATTAATCAGTGTTTGAAACATTTGATCAGCACTGGCAATTACCTTTGCAGAAGCCTGATAAGCCTGCTGATATCTTAATAACTGTGCTGCTTCTTCATCCAGATTGACACCAGAGTAACTTTCCCTATTGGCATTGGCCTGTTCTAATAAAGTTTGTTGTGCTTTTAAATCCACCTCAGCCGCATGGGTTTTTGAACCCACATTAGAAACCATAATGCCATAAGCCGATTGAAAATTAGAAGAACTATTCTCTATGGTTTTAGCAGTCTGCAGTGCAGACATTAATAAGCCATTGCGATTATCATCAAAGGGGGAGGTATTATTTCCTATAACAAATTCATCACCTACATTTGGTAATCCAGATAGAGTAAATGTAATATCACCATAGTTTGGAGCAGGAGTTGGATCCGTAAAAGTATATTCCCTACCGCCAAAATCTGATGCGGGATTATATGGAATTGATGGTAGTAGTGGTGGCCCATTATTGACAATAAAACCAGGAGCACCTGAACCTGTATCATCAGTATATGTCAAAGTAATACCAGCGGCTAAAAGCAAAGGATTGGGTGGTGGATCACTAATATTTATTATGGTTGGCAAACTAATTTCACCCGTTCCTGAATTAAGAGCTTCACCAGCAGCACCTGTCGCCTTACCTGAAACAATAGGACTGGCCAGAGCAATATCTAATACATTATTTACTTTAACCTCAATCAGAGAAGCAGCCGTTGCTGTTGGACGGACTAAAAAACTGTCTCCTGATTCAAGGTCAGGTGGAGTAATTAGATTTGAGAATAGCAGTGAAAATCCTTGAGGATCCGCATTAGGATCCAGAGGATTATAGTTAGGATCCTTTGAATCTATTTTTGAATTTAAAACTTCAAGTGCAGTTAAACCTCCACCAGCAACTCCTGTAAATATTTTATTATCATCTAGTCTTGTTAAACTAAGAGTTGTTCCATCATAATTCAGACGATAATCACTGTTTGTTAAAATTCTACTATCAGTAATTGATAAGGAAGTTTTTGTAATAGTATCCTCACTGGGTAAAGCCATAATAGGCCCCCCAAGATCAGTAAAAAAATCCTGTCCCAAGGGGAATGGAGCAGTATTCCCCTGAATAGTCATCCCCAGTTTATGCTGGGCATTCATTTCTTCTGAGATTGCAATGGCAATACGTCCTAAACTATTTCTGCTTGGATCCAGTACTTCTTTCTTAAAATCAACAATGCCCTGCAGCTCTCCTCCAGAAATATTGTTAGTCAAATTGGCTTTACCACTACCCTGAATTAAAATCACATCCAAATTAGAAGAATTATAGCGATTGATTTCTGTCGACAAAGTGGATGAAAGACCACCAATGACCATACTTTCACCAGAACCAATAAAAACATTAGCCGCGCCATCATCCTGATAAATAACACTGATATCAATTTTTTCAGCAATCTCTTTTATCAATACTTCCCTTTGATCCATTAAATCATTGGGCATACTTCCATTACCTGACCCGATTTTTTGCATAATATCCACATTCAGTTTGGCAATAGAGGCCGCTGCCACCGTAATTTCATGGGTGATATTGATCAATTGTTCATTCACTTCTACATTCAATTCAGCCAATCTGTCATCAATAAGTTGAAAACGATCCGTCAGGATATTGGCTTCTGTGAGTAAAACCTGTCTTGCAGGGGTAGATGAAGGATTGTCATTGGCTTCCTGCAAGGCGCTATAAAAACCTTCCAGTGTAGGGGTTAAGCCTGATTCAGGATTAGCCAGAATATTATCAATTTGAGATGACAGTGCATAGAAAGTATCATATTGACCAAAACGGCTATTAGAATTTCGGATCTGTTCCTCCAAAAATTCATTGGCTAGACGCACAGTTGTCTGAACATTCACACCATTACCAATATAGCCTGTGCCGACATATTGCGGAGTTCTCGCTTCCAGCTCTGCCCGTTGACGGCTATAACCTACTGTATTGACATTGGAAATATTATGACCTGCTGTTGCCAACTGTCTCTGGGCAGCATTGAGTCCTGATACTCCAATACCTAAAATATCACCAGCCATTATTTATCTCCATAATGCTCAATCACTTCTATTAGCGTCCAAATCCTAACCATTAGTATCTATTTTGATGCCATTTTAATTGGGTTTTTACTCTGATATTTAACCTGATTTTGAATCACATCACTGTTTAAAAGCTGCAGAATCTTATCCGAATATGCCGGATCTGTTGCATAACCTGCTTTTTGTAATATTTCTATGTAGTTCTCACTACTCTGCACTCCCTGCTGATCATGCAATAATTGTTCCGTATTATCCTGTTTATCCTTTTTATTAAAAACAGCACTATATCTTGGATTATCTTTAATAAAATGCACATAATCAGCAAAACTCTGTTCTAAAGAATCATACGATCTAAAATCACTTTTTTTCTGAATGGCTTTACCCTCTATAAATTCAATAGAAGATTTTTCCATCTGATCTCCGTCCCATCCACGACCCGCTTTAATATTAAATAAGTTAAAGCTGCTGTTTTCTCCTGCACGAATAATATGTTTACCCCACCCCGTTTCCAAAGCAGCCTGGGATATAATCACATCTGCATTTACTCCCAGTTTATCGGCGGCTTTTTCAGCCATAGGCCAGAGTTTTTTTACAAAATCTTCAGGTGATTCAAATGAACCCGTTAATTTTTTATCCTCTTTGAGTTTGTGTACTGGCACATTCTCCTGCAAGGGCTTATGAGAATAATGATCCTGAAAGAAACGTCGTCCAGGCATTTTTAAAACAGCAGCTTCTTCCCTACTTGTCTTCTCTTGCAGAGGAGACTGACTACCCTGCTGCATTTGTCGTACAATCGACTCAGCCACACCAATACCGCGTCCTTTTGATAATTCCAGACCCAGCTGTTGATCATACATATCACGATAACTCTTTTCCGCTTCACTACTAAAAAGAGGATCTTCCATTCCCGTTTCACGCATACTTTTCATCATCATAGTGATCATCACTGCTTCAAATTGCCGGGCAGCCTCAGGCAATGCTGCCTGAGCATCTTTCACAGCCGATTGTTTTAAATTTTGCAGGCTATTTAAATCAGTATAAACTTCAGTAGTAGATATACCCATAATATATTTCCCTCAATGGGGTCGGAGTCAAATAAACTCGATCTTAAATTAGTTCTGTC
>JAHXIV010000090.1 GCA_025655455.1 gamma proteobacterium symbiont of Taylorina sp. | reverse complement strand
TTTTGACTTCGTCTGACTTCTTATTTCTTGTTGACCGATAAGAACTCACACAAATTGTTCGATTTCTTTTTTAAAGAGCATCAACACCTTACGAAAATATTCTAATTCTTCTCATTAAAACATTATCTAAGTTGTTGTTTTCTCAACAGCTTCATTCTCTTAATCTTGAATGTGTCGTTGAGTGAGATGCGTATTATACTCTCTAATTCTGAGCCGTCAACTAATTTTTATCTTATTTATAATAATTATCTGATTTTTTTAAAAGCCGTCTATTGTCCTGCCCGAATCAGTCCACCCAAGCCTTTATTTTCTAATATATTTGTTAATAATTCTTTTATAAGACGGGAGTCTTTCATCTCAATTGTTTTTACTAAAAGATCTTTTGCTTCCTGCTGGGTAAAACTTCTTATCAGCCATTTAATACTGGGTAGTGACGCGACACTGGTGCTCAATGAATCAATTGACATACCCAGTAAAAGAATCACCGCCAATGGATCACTCGCCATTTCCCCGCAGACACTGACAGGTATCCCTTCTTTATGAGATTCATCAATGATCTGTTTGATGGCAATTAGAATTGATGGGTGTAATGACTCATATAAATTAGCAACATTACTATTATTCCTGTCGACAGCCATGATGTATTGAATCAGATCATTCGTGCCTATTGAAACAAAGTCAACCATAGAGGCAATTCGTCTCATTTGAAATACAATTGATGGAACTTCAACCATAACCCCGATTTTAGGCATTTTTACAGAATGCCCCTCATTTAATAATTCTCTATAGGCTCGTTCAAGTAACTCAATTGCATATTCAACTTCATTAACTGTACTCACCATAGGAAGTAATATATATAAGTTATCCGGTCCAATGCTAGCCAACAACATTGCTCTTAACTGAATCATAAATATTTCAGGATGATCCAGAGTCACTCTTATTCCACGCCATCCAAGAAAAGGATTTTCTTCTTCAATGGGAAAATAGTTCAGTGATTTATCACCACCAATGTCCAAAGTTCTAAGAACAACCGGCTTAGGAGCAAACGCACTCATTACTTCATTATAAACCTGACATTGTTCTTCTTCCCCAGGAAATTGTTGGCGAATCATAAAAGGATATTCAGTTCGGAAAAGGCCGATACCTTCTGCTCCACTTTCTTTACTGGGTGTTATGTCAGCAACCAGTCCAGTGTTAGCATAGAGGGGGATATTTATGCCATCTATTGTTGTAGCAGGTTCTTTTCTCAATCCCTTTAACTTATCAAAAAGTTCCTGTTCCTGATAGATTAAATGTGAGTACTCTTTGACAATGGTTTTCAGAGGCGAAATAAATACCTTGCCACTATAACCATCAACAACCAGTTGGCTGCCGTCCAATTGTATGGTTGGAAGATCATCAACACCAACAACTGTGGGGATTCCCATTGCTCGTGCCAAAATTGCCACATGAGAGGTTCTTGATCCCTTTTTAAGCACAATACCAGCTATATTGGTTTTTTCAATATCAGCTAAAACTGTTGCTGATATATCTTCTGCAACAAGAATTTTGTCCTTTGAAAGGATATCAAGAGGGTGCTCTTTATCTGCCTGCATTTGTTCATAAATACTCTGCCCCAAATCCTGAATATCTTTTCCTCGCTCACGGAGATAAGGATTTTCCAATTCATTAAACAGGTTGACATGTTCTTGTATCGTTTCACGTAATGCACCTGCAGCCCAATTTCCGGCATCAATTTTACTATCAACACTATCAATCAGTGTCTTTGAATCCAGCATAAGTAAATAGGCATCAAAAATAGCAATGTCTTCTGCTGGCAGACCATCCGATGCAAGTTGTTGTGCCAGTGATTTTATGTCACGGCGTACAGCTTCCAGTGCCAGATGGAAAATATGAATTTCATCTTCAATATCATTAGCCGGCTTATCAGGAATTTTTTCCAGTTTTATCGATGAAGCATAAGAAAGTGCCTGTCCTATGGCAACACCAGGAGCACCCGGCTGACCAATAAGTGGCCGTCTGTTTGAAATTGACAGCGGTTGATGAGTCTCAGATGTTTTTTTATGTGTTTGCTGATAATCTGATTGAGCAGAAATTTGTATACTTGCCTGAGCATTTGTAATCGCACCTGCTAACTGAGCTGCTATCGTGACAAGAAAATTAACCACATCCTGAGAAAAACGTTGCGTTAATTTAGATTGAACAACCAGAACACCCAGTACTTTTCCATGATGTGTTATTGGTATTCCAACAAAGGCATGGTAGATTTCTTCATTTAAAGCGGGAAATAATTTGAAACGCGGATGTTGTTGTGCATCATCCAGACTCAGAGGATCGGCTCTTTGTGCAACCAGACTAACCAGACCAGAACCATGTGTCATCCGAATCTGCCCGACCAATTCTGAATTCAGGCCATCAGTTGCCATTAAAGTAAATTCACTATTATTTAATAAAGAATTTTTTAGTAAAGATTCTTCAACAAGGTAGACTGAGCATACATCCGCCTCTATAGCCTTTTTAACCCTTTGAACTATAATATCTAAAACTTGTTTAAGATCACGAGTTGAATTAACTTCCTGAACAATACGCCGCAAAATCTGCAGCATAATAATATCCCCCGTTTATTTATTTCTTTGTTTTAATTCTATCTCTAATTGCGGTGCAAAAAACTTTAATGCAGCCTGATAAACATCATGTTTGAATTCGATGACATCATTGACAGGCTGCCAGTAATCAACCCACTTCCAACAATCAAATTCAGGTCTCTGGCTCTTATTTAACAAGATAGAACTTTCACTGGCTAATAAACGCAACATAAACCACTTTTGCTTCTGGCCAATACAAACAGGACGTTTATAACGCCGAACCATATGATCGGGTAAATCATAACGCAGCCAACCTTCAGTACATGAAACAATCTCAACATCTTTTGCAGTCAGGCCTGTTTCTTCTTTTAATTCTCTAAACACTGCCTGCTCAGGTGATTCTGCAAATGAAATTCCACCTTGAGGAAATTGCCATGCATCCTGACCGATTCGACGAGCCCAAAATAGTTTGCCATCCTCATTAAAAATGACAATGCCAACATTTGCTCTGTATCCATCTGAATCAATCACTTGCATGCCTTCAGTAATTTATTTAAGCAGCAGACTCTACCAATTAAGAATCTCTTTCATCTGGAAATTATATCATTGATCGTTCAGTAAGAGTGCAATAAAAGCGCCTAATGATGGTAAAATCAACTCTAAAGCATATAAAAAATAAGGAGAATGTGTGAATTTAGCAATTTTTGATCTGGACAATACTCTATTAGGTGGAGATAGCGATTATCTTTGGGGGCAGTTTTTAGTCGAAAAAGAACTGGTTGATCCCGACTATTATGAGCAGGAAAACCAGCGTTTTTATGATGAGTACAAAGCTGGAACACTGAATATTTATGAATTCCTTGAATTTAGTCTCGCACCATTAAAACAATACTCTATGCAGCAGTTGAGTCAATTACATCAGGATTTCATGGACAACAAAATTGCTTCAATCTGGCTGCCGAAAGCTGAAGCATTATTAGATCAGCATAGAAAAAACAATGACTTCCTATTAATTATTACTGCCACTAATCATTTTGTCACAGCTCCAATTGCTGAAAAACTGGGGGTTGATGATATTATTGCCACTATGCCGGAACAGACCAATCAGCAATATACCGGTAAAGTCTCTGGCATCCCATGTTTTCAGGCAGGAAAAGTAGAACGTCTTTCACAATGGCTGGCAGATAAAAACCATTCCTTAGATGGTAGTTACTTTTATAGTGATTCCTATAATGACCTACCTCTTTTATTGAAAGTCACTCATCCGGTTGCTGTGGATCCCGATGAAAAACTTAAACAATATGCCATTGATAATCATTGGTCTATACTTTCATTAAGAGATTAGGGTTTCTTAGGAATTTAATTTCTGTAGAACAAGACATGCATTGGTTCCGCCAAAACCAAAATTATTCGTCAATACCGTATCGAGAGATTGATTATCCAGCATAGTCGTAACAATTGGCATATCGATCACTGCTTCATCCATAGAACAAATATTCGCATTGGCTGATGCAGTAATAAAATTATTTTCCATCATCAACAAGCTGTATATGGCTTCATGTACGCCTGCCGCACCCAATGAATGCCCTGTTAATGATTTTGTAGAACTTAAGGGCGGTGTATCATATTCCAGAGAAGAAAAAACCTCCCTGATGGCCTGAATTTCTTTTATATCACCAACCGGGGTACTGGTACCATGTGTATTGATATAGTCAACAGGTCTGTCAATAGTACTCAATGCCTGCTGCATACAACGCACAGCACCTTCTCCGGAAGGAGCAACCATATCAACACCATCAGATGTTGCACCATAACCTGTGACTTCAGCAATTATATTTGCTCCTCTGCGCCGCGCATGTTCTAACTCTTCCAACACTAAAATACCACCGCCGCCAGCAATAACAAAACCATCGCGTGATGAGTCATAAGGTCTTGATGCTGTTTGCGGGGTTTCATTATATTTACTCGATAGTGCCCCCATTCCATCAAATAACATACTGAGAGTCCAGTGCTCCTCTTCCCCTCCTCCGGCAAAAACAATATCCTGTTTACCAAATTGGATTTGTTCTACAGCATTACCAATACAATGCGTACTGGTTGCACAAGCTGAACTGATTGAATAATTGAGTCCTTTAATCTTAAACGGTGTAGCCAGACAGGCAGAAACAGTACTTGCCATTGTTCTTGGCACCATATAGGGTCCAACTCGACGAATACCTTTCTCACGCATTATATCAGCTGCTAACACCTGATTTTCTGAAGATGCGCCGCCAGAGCCGACAATTAAACCGGTTCTCACATTAGAAACATCATTTTCAGATAGTCCGGAATCTTCAATTGCCTGCTGCATAGAAATATAAGTATAAGCTGCTGCATTACCCATAAAACGTTTTACTTTACGATCAATAAACTCATCAACATCAATATTGATACTACCGGCAACATGGCTTCTCATCCCTATCTCTTTGTATTCATTGTTAAACTGAATACCGGACTTTCCACTACGAAGAGATTCAAGCACTGCCTGTCTGGAATTCCCCAGACATGAAACAATACCCATTCCTGTTACCACCACTCGTTTCATCTTTTAATCTGCCATGTAAGTGTTAAAAACATATTCTTATATTGTAACTTTGTTTAGACTATACATCTTTAATTCTGACTAAAAATTACTATTTTTTCAACTATAAGCTCATAATAAGTTGGAATTAAGAAAAATTTCTTAATTTAAAATAAAAGCTTAAGCTTTTTTGAAGAGTGCCGATATACAGGATAATCAAGATATTTTAGCTGGCTGGTTAGTTTAACCTTAAGCTCTATTTGTTGTTAATTTTAGGCTCTGTTCATGATCTTAAACGTCATATCAATAAAAAAATTATTTTTTTCTATACTGATTATTTTTCTGCCGCTCCAGGTGTGGGCTGCTCAGAAAGTGGAAACTCCATCTCAAAATAGCGATATCCGGGTATTAATTGATGTATCAGGAAGTATGAAAAAAAATGATCCCAAAAACCTGCGCCTGCCAGCATTACGTCTGCTGGTTGGACTATTACCTCCAGACAGCACAGCTTCAGCCTGGAACTTTGGCACTAATGCAAAACTACTGGTTCCTTTAGGATCAACTGATGAAAAATGGAAAGAAACGGCACATCAGGCAAGCAAAAAAATTCACTCAAAAGATCTGTTTACTAATATTGGTAAGGCACTGGATGCCGCAATTGCTGATTGGGATGAACAAACTCCTGACTCAAAAACCGGTCAACGCAGTATCATTTTACTCACCGATGGAATGGTTGATATTAGCAAGAATGACAAAAAAAATAATAAGGAACGAAACCGAATATTAACTGAACTTCTACCCAAAATTGAGAAAACTGGTGCACAAATTCATACCATAGCACTCTCTAAAAATGCCGACCATGATTTTTTGAAACAGCTTTCAACAAAAACAGATGGCGGCTATGAACAAACTGATAATGCAGAACAATTAGAAAGAATTTTTTTACGTTTATTTGAAAAAACAACTCAGCGTGACACAGTGCCTCTGGTTGATAATAAGTTTCTGGTAGATGAATCAATTCTTGAACTGACACTATTGGTATTCAAAACAAAAGATGCAAGCCCTACAATTGTGATAGAACCTGACAAGAATAGCTATCAACAAAATAATAAGCCCGGATATGTGAAATGGCAATCTGAAAATAACTATGATTTAGTCACAATTACCCGCCCCAAAGTAGGAGAGTGGTCGATTAATGCCCAAACCGATCCGGACAACAGAGTGATGGTTGTTACAAACTTACAGATTCAAACCGCACGTATTCCTAATAACATTTTTATCGGCGAAACCTTGAATATTGCCTTATTTTTAACAGACGATAATAAAATAATCACAGATGATAATTTTTTACAATTTACATCCATCAGTGCAATGCAGATTAAACCCGTTAATAATCGTTGGTTTTTACATGATAATGGCCTACGAGGTGATAAGGAAGCACATGATGGTATTTATAATGTGAGCATTAATAAGAGTTTAAGCATTGGCAAGCATCAATTTACTCTACAGGCCAAAAGTGAGACATTTCAAAGAGAAGTCAATTATTCATTATTAGTACATGATATTAATTTAATTAACACCCGGGTCATCCGCACTAATAAAAATAATAAAGAGTATCATCAAATATTAGTGACTCCAAATATTGAATTTATCAGAGCAAAAAAATTACAGCTTAGCGCCTCACTAATGGGAGGAGGATTAGCAAAAGGGAATCAGTCTGATAGTGAACGACTGGACGATACTGATAATACCAGAGTGATAACACTGGAACAAAAAAATCCAAAAGTATTGGAATGGACATACAAAACTAACCAGCTCAACCCCGATAAAGACTATTATATTATCGTTCATTTGATAGGAAAAACCCGTAATGGACGAGCAATTGATTATGTATCAAAACCAATCCAGCTTAACTTGCCAAAATTTAAACATTCTCCTATAACAGCCGAGCAATTACTCATAGATGAACCAGTTGAGCCGGCAAAACCCGTTAAGGCTGTTGCAAAAGAAAAGCCTGTGGTGATTACACCACCTATAGAGGAAGAAATCATTGTAACAGAAGAAAGTTTTGAATGGCTGATAGGAATTGTTATTGCCATTATTGCCAATATTATTTTAGGCATCGGGGGCTGGATTGCTTATCGTAAATGGAAACAGAATCGTGACACTGCCTATGAAGATATTACAGGGGAATTAGAATAAAATGGAAGCATTAATCCCAAAACTTTTTATCTTATCAGCAGAAGCAAGTATTGTGCTGTTCTTAATATTAATAGTTATAATCATTTTTAATAGTAAAGCCAAACGTAAAGATATTAATGCTGCAAAAGAGATGGTTGTTGGATACGTTAGTAAAAAAGATGAACGTATTGCTTCATTAAAAAAACAACTGCAAAATATTGGCTTCAACGGCAACCTGGATGAGCATGCTGCACAACTTTATGAGCAGGAAAAATCATTAATTAAAGAATTTGTTTCACTCTACTTGCAGCATGATGTTTATCGTTTATTAGATTATCCTGAAAATATTATGGAGGTAGATAATCATTTTCTAAAAACTTCCGGCTCTGCTGCCGGCACAACACAAGATGAAGCAACAATAAACAGCTCTGAGGAAAAAGCAAATGCTGCTATTCTTGCTCGTGAACAGGAAGAATCCAATGGGGAACAATTAAAAGAATTATCAGAATTACGACTTAAAAATACTGAATTAAATGAGCACCTGTTTGAAGCATTAGAAACAATCACAGAACTAATGACTGAACATGGAAAGAAAACAGGTCAGGAAGTGGATTCTAATGCCCAAAAAGTATTAGAGGCTATTATTTATTTACGGGATAAACGCCTTGGAAAACAAGATGAAACCAATCATATCGAACCACCTGCTCTTAACACTGAGCATAAGGCAGTTGAACAGGAGGATATGATAGAAGAAGATGCCACTCTGGATGACAGCACTGTCATTAATCTGGATCTGAATGAAAATTTAGAAGCTGACCTGGATAGTCTTGAGGAAGAACCGGCAGCAGCTGACGAAGCACCCGCTGAAGAGGCTGATCCATGGGCTGATGCCCTGACTGAACAAGCGGAGGCTGAAGCCGAAAGTCAACAGAATACCCAGAAAACACAGAGCGAAACTGAAGCACCCGTTGAAGATGATCCCTGGGCTGATGCCCTATCTGAACAAGCAGAGGCTGAAGCTGGTGGTGAACAAAAAACTCAGGAAAAACAAAATGAAACTGAATCACCCGTTGAGGATGATGATCCATGGGCTGCCGCCCTATCTGAACAAGCGGAGGCTGAAGCTGGTGGTGAACAAAAAGCTCAGGAAAAACAAAATGAAACTGAATCGCCTGTTGAGGATGATGATCCATGGGCTGATGCACTGGCTGAGCAGGCTGGGGCTGAATCAGAAAGCGGGGCTAACGAAGAGGACCCCTGGGCTGATGCACTAGCCGAACAAGCCACAGCAGAGGCTTCTAAAAAAGAAGACCCATGGGCTGATGCACTAGCCGAACAAGAGGAGTCTGAGAAAAAATAGTTTTTGAAAATAGCTGTAGATTTTGTTATTTTATCAGTATAACATTCTATACTCAGACTACTTGGAAATATTCATTCTTAGGGTTCTTATGAAAAAGTCAAAATCTGACAATACGCTCTACTGGCATGATTACGAAACATTTGGTATTGATCCCAAACGAGACAGACCAGTACAGTTTGCCGGTATTCGAACCGATGAAGAACTCAATATTATTGGTGACCCCCTGCTTATCTATTGTCGTCCGGCCAATGACTTTTTACCACAACCGGAGGCTTGTCTGGTCACTGGTATATCCCCTCAACTGGCGCTGAAAAAAGGGCTTTCTGAAGCTGAGTTTATTAAGCTGATTCATAAAGAGTTCAGCCAGCCCGGTACCTGCACTGTAGGCTATAATAATATTCGCTTTGATGATGAATTTACCCGTTATGGCCTGTATAGAAATTTTTTCGATCCCTATGCCAGGGAATGGCAAAATGGTAATTCACGCTGGGATATCATCGATTTATTAAGAGTGACCAAAGCACTGCGTCCTGAAGGTATTCACTGGCCGAAACGTGATGATGGACAGACCAGCTTTAAGCTGGAAGCCCTGAGCCAGGCCAACCGGATCAGCCATGAATCTGCCCATGATGCACTTTCCGATGTAATGGCAACCATTGAAGTAGCTCGATTAGTCAAAAAACAGCAACCTAAACTTTATCAATATATTTATCAGCATCGTTTTAAATATAAGGTTCAGGAACTATTCGACACACAAAAACAAACACCACTGATCCATATTAGCGGCATGTATCCTGCTGAACAGGGTCATATGGGCATTATCATTCCTATTGCTGTTGATGCTAATAATAAAAATGCCATCATTGTTTATGAGTTACACAGAAATCCTGCTGCCATGCTGTCCATGAATGTCGAGCAAATACAGCATCTGGTTTTTACCCAAACAGAAGACCTACTCGATGGGGAACAACGTCTGCCCTTAAAAACCATTCATATAAACAAGTGCCCTGTGGTTGTACCACTCAATACTCTGACAGAAGAGAATATTAAATATTGGCAAATTGACCTGAACCAGTGTGCCAGACATTTAGAATTATTAGCCGCCGATCAAAGTCTGCCGGAAAAACTTAAAAAAGCATTCACTCAGATCTATTCAACTGCTTCAGGTGATCCGGATCAGGACTTATATTCAGGGGGATTTTTCTCCTCTTCAGATAAAGAAAGAATGACTCAGATTAGAGAAAGCAGGGAATCCGAACTAGGTGAACTGAACTTTCATTTTGATGATGAACGACTCAGTGAGATGTTATTTCGTTACCGCTGTCGAAACTACCCTGACACACTACTTTTGTCTGAGATCGAACAGTGGAATCAATATCGCCTGCAAAGGATGACTGCTCCACAGGGCGATGCCAGTATAAAATTAGATGAATATCAAAAACAATTAAATAAACTTCTCAGTGAGAACACAGATAAAGAAACAATCGCTCTGTTAAATCAACTTAAAGCTTATCCGAAATTAATTGGTATTAGTGACTAACATAGAAGTAATAAAATGAAATTAAAAAAAATAATTCTAATTTTCCTGAGTAATATTTCATTATGTACATTGGTATAGTAAAAGAAATAAAAGATAATGAAAACAGGGTTGCTGTGACGCCCGATGGTGTAAAGATGTTAATTGAACATAGACACCATGTTATGGTCGAAAAGAATGCAGGCACAAGTTCCGGTTTTACTGATCATCAATATCAACTATCTGGTGCTGTAATAGCTGACACTGATTGTTGCTGGGATAATGAATTAGTCCTAAAAGTTAAAGAACCGATTCAATCTGAATATAAATATTTAAGACAACAAATTATATTTGCATATCTACATCTGGCTGCAGCACCGGTTAAATTAATTGAAACCTTATTATTAAATAAAACAACAGCAATTGCCTATGAAACATTAGAAGATAAAAATGCTTATCTTCCGTTGTTAGCACCAATGAGTGCAATCGCGGGAAATATGGCAACACTGGTTGGCTGCTATTATCTAGCTGGATTTAACGGTGGCAAAGGTGTCCAGCCCGGCATCGTCTTAAATGAAAAATCTGGTCAGATTGTTATTATTGGTGACGGTATCGTCGCCCAACACGCCGCTAGAGTTGCTCTTGGGATGGGATCATTTGTCAGTATGGCCACTCGCCGCATTGAACGAAAAGAAAAACTGAGACAACTATTATCCCCTGATTTAAATGTTTTTAACTCTTCTTCTCAGGAAATCAGTCAGCATATAAAAAATGCAGATGTTGTTATTGGAGCAGCTTTAAACAGAGGTGCCAGAACACCGCATTTAATTAGCGAAAATATGATAAAAGAGATGCAAAGTGGCTCTGTTGTGGTTGATGTCAGCATTGATCAGGGAGGGTGTTTTGAAACCTCACATCCTACCACACATTCTAATCCTGTTTTTGTTAAACACGATATTATTCATTACTGTGTGAGTAATATGCCCGGAGCCTTTCCTAAAACATCAACTATTGCTTTATCTAAAGTAACATTACCCTATATATTAAAACTAGCTGATAAAGGGCTTGCTGAGTTTGCTAAAGAAAAAGGACAATCTCTTGCCGTTAATTGTTGTAATGGCTTTCTTAGCAATAGAGCAGTCGCTCTGTCTGTTGACATGCTGGATAAATTCCGATCAGATTATAGCAATTAAAATGTATCAGTAAAAATTAATTGTTATCTATATGTGTCTGCAGCCACATTTCTAATAAGGCCATATGCCAGAGTTTACTCCCCTTTAAACGAGTCATATTTTGTTCTGCTTCCGGATTTTTTAGAAGACGATTAATATAAGCAGATGAAAAAATTCCACGTTCACGACAACGCTGTGAAGTCAGAACATCATTCATCATATCCAGAAATTCACCACGTACATATTTGAGCGCCGGCATTGGAAAATATCCCTTGGGACGATCAATGACTGCATCTGGAATTTTCCCCCGGGCAATTTTTTTTAGTATATGCTTACCACCCATTTGTCCAATTTTGTAATGATTTGGCATTTGTGCCGCCAATTCAACCAGCTGGTGATCCAGAAAAGGAACACGGGCTTCAAGTCCCCACGCCATGGTCATATTGTCCACTCGTTTGACCGGATCATCCACTATCAATGTAGTCGTATCCATACGTAAAACCTGATCCAGAAAATTATCTGCATAAGGTGCTGTCAACAGATCAGTCACAATTTCTCTACTATGATCCTTGCCCTGAAAAGGGGCATTCACTGTCTGCAGGTATTCATCATGACAACGATCAAAATAATAGGGTGCAAAGCGCCTGAATTCATCACCGGAAGCTTCATCCATAATGGGATACCAAAAATAGCCGGCAAACACTTCATCTGCCCCCTGACCACTTTGTACTACCTTGACTTCCTGTGATACTCGTTCTGAAAGCAAATAAAAGGCGACTGCATCCTGCCCTACCATAGGTTCTGACATTTGTGTAATAGCTTCAGGTAAACGGTCGAGTACTTCATGGTTAGGGATCAGATATTTATGATGACGGGTGCCGTAACGTTCTACAACCTGATCACTATATTCAAATTCACTCCCCTGCTCATCACCAATATCATTAAAACCAATAGAGAATGTTCGACAGTCATTCACACCCGCTTCAGCAAGCAAGGCAACCAGCAAACTGGAGTCCAGACCACCGGAAAGTAATACACCGACTGGTACATCAGCAACTGTGATACGCTTTTTAACCGCATCCATCAGGCTATCATGTATTGCTTCTGTCCACTGCTCTTCTGTCCATTGCGCTTTATCAGGATCCCGGCTTGCCTTAAGATGCCAGTAACGATGACATTCCATCTCACCATTCACATCAATTTTCAAGTAAGTACCGGGAGCCAGCTTCTTTATTCCTTGCAGAATTGTATTAGGTGCAGGAATAACACCATGCAGAGTAAATTGATTATGCAGCCCCACAGGATTAATTTCAGTGTTGATTTGCCCGGTCGCTAACAAAGCCTGCATATTAGAGGCAAAAATAAAATGCTTATCATCCAGACTATAATAGAGCGGCTTAATACCCAGACGATCACGGGCAATAAATAAGCTATAATCCCGCAAATCAACAATGGCAAAGGCAAACATTCCGTGCAAGCGTTCCACACATTGTTCACCCCATTGTGCATAGGCTTTCAGAATAACTTCCGAATCACCTTCTGAAAAAAATTGATGACCTTTTTGCACCAGCTCTTTACGTAATTCAGGGTAATTGTAGATTGTGCCGTTAAAGACCAGAGCCAGCTGCAGCTTATTATCAACCATAGGCTGATTGGAACGTTCTGACAAATCAATAATTGACAGACGCCGGTGTCCCAGAGCAACAGGCCCCTCATGGAAAATCCCCTCATTATCAGGACCGCGTCGCTGCAATTTCTGCAGCATACTCTGAATACTTTTCAGTTCAGGCCTTGAGCCGTCAAAACGATAATCACCACAAATACCACACATACACATTAACCCTGTTGATTGTTTCCCCAGCCACCACCACCGGGTGTATAAATTGACAGTTTCTGTCCCGGCTGAGCTGTAAAAAATACCTTTCCAGCCAATAGCTCTCCATCTAATCGATTTTCACCTGCTTTCCCATGACTTCCACCACGCAAGCCCCAGGGTGAAAGCAAACGTCTGTCCGTTAATAAGGTAATTTGTGCCGGCTGCAAAAATTCAATTTCACGGATCAATCCATCCCCACCTCTATACTTTCCCTGACCACCTGAGGATTCTCTCAGACTATAACGTGTTATTCTTAAAGGATAATGATATTCCAGAGATTCAATGGGTGTATTTAAAGTATTCGTCATATGTGCCTGAACACCGTTGAGTCCATCAACTGTAGGACCTGCACCTAAACCACCGCCAATAGTTTCATAATAATCCCAGTAATTACCGGCGTCACGCCCTCCCATGGCAATATTATTCATAGTACCATAACTGGCCGCTGGTATTTTATCATCGATGGCCTGAGCCAGTGCCCCTAAAACCACATCAACCACCCGGGTAGAAGTTTCAACATTTCCAGCAGCAACCGCTGCAGGATATTCAGCATTTAATAAAGAGCCTGACGGTGCTGTTATCTGTATCATTTTAAAGGTACCGTCACAGGCAGGCGTTTGTGTCGGCATCAGACAGCGAAATACATAAAATACTGCAGCGGCTGCAACAGACAGCGGACAATTCACATTGCCTTTCACCTGTGCAGAAGTTCCACTAAAATCCACTTGAATTATCTTATGAGCAGTTTTATTAAGCCCATCACTAACGGATAGAGTGACTGCTATTTTAATATTTTTTGTCCCGGCACCATCATCATCTAAATAATCACAGAACTGGTATACCCCATTAGAAATTTGTGACAGACTGGCTTTTGCAAGCCGTTCACCATAATGGTTCAGTTCTATCAGAGCAGCAATAAAACTCTCACTTTGCAGTTGGCTGATTAATTCCTGTAAACGTTTGACACCGGTTTGATTGGCACTGATCTGTGCCAGAAAGTCGCCCTGAGCAGAATCAGGATGACTCATAGGTTCTGTAATTTGTTGTAAAAGCGTTTGCTCAATTTGATGATCACGCATAATATACGTGGGAGAAATAATTACACCTTCCTCATGCAGAGACTGTGATAAGGGCATAGAACCCGGTGTGTCAGCACCAATGTCTGCATGGTGTGCACGATTAACCACAAAGGCAATTGGATTGCTGCTTTGGGCAAACACCGGAGCAATCATGGTTACATCCGGTAAGTGGGTGCCGCCTAAAAATGGATTATTTAAAACCAGCATATCACCCTGTGACCAGCTTTGAGTTTTGACAATATCAGCCATAGCATAGGCCATACTACCCAGATGTACAGGAATATGAGCAGCCTGAGCACAGAGTTTACCTGCGGCATCAAACACAGCGCAGGAATAATCCAGTCGATCTTTGATATTAGGAGAAAAAGCACTACGGCGCAATACGGCTCCCATTTCTTCGCAAATGGATTCAATACGACTGACAAAAACACTCAATTCAATAGCATTCATCTATACTCTCTTAAGAGGTGATCAAGGAGGAACAGAAATAAAAAAACAATAACCAAGCAAATTAGTATGGTATTTATAATATAATTGCTTTATAATCATTCCAACAAATATACTATACATTAAAAAACCAACACGGAGTATTAAAATGGCTTTTGAATTACCTGTTTTACCTTATGCAAAAGATGCATTGGCACCACACATCTCTGAAGAGACTTTAGACTTTCATTATGGCAAGCATCATAATACCTATGTTGTTAACCTGAATAATCTGATTGCTGGAACTGATTTCGAAAATATGTCTCTGGAGTCTATCATTCAGAAATCTGATGGTGGTATTTTTAATAATGCAGCACAGGTATGGAATCACACTTTCTACTGGGACTGCTTAAACCCAAATGGTGGTGGTGAACCCAGTGGCGCTCTGGCAGATGCCATCAACAATACCTTTGGTTCTTTTGATCAATTTAAAGAAGATTTTACAGCGGCCTGTGTGACAAACTTTGGCTCCGGCTGGACCTGGCTGGTCAAAAATAGTTCAGGCGCACTTGAAATTGTTAAAACCTCCAATGCAGGTTGTCCTTTAACAGATGGTCTGACGCCACTGATGACCTGTGATGTATGGGAACATGCCTACTATATTGATTATCGTAATGCTCGTCCAGCCTATGTCGGTGCATTCTGGAATATCGTTAACTGGGATTTTGTCAGCTCTAATCTATAATCCTGAAATAATCTTAGCAAGCTGTAATAGTTGTGCTATAGTTGTATTATCATTTATTTTGATATAACGGTAGCACACTAGAACATGGCTCAATATAATCTAATTTTTCAGGGTGAAATTGTAGACGGAGCATCTCTTGAAGAAGTAAAAATAAAGGTTGCCCAATTATTTAATGCCAATGCAGAAAAAACGAATATCCTTTTTTCCGGCAAAGCCATAGTCATAAAAAAAAATCTTGATAGTGAAGCCAGCAAAAAATACATTGCTGTGCTGAAAAAAGCAGGTGCTGTTATTCATGCACGAAAGCAGGTCAATCCACTGCAGGATCAGGACACTCCAACAGAAACCCCGCCTCTGGAAAAGAAACAGGTTCAGGCTGAAACACCTTATCCACCAACCGCATCAGAAGAACTGAGTTCAAACTCAGGCTTAAGTTCAGGACTGTCAGCGCTGGTCAATTATAACAACTTTGCTCAGACTCCCTCTGCATCAACTTCCGTGTCAGAAGAACCACATAGCAACAGTGTTGAGAGCAATATCACTGCCGGCGATATCGTACAAAATAGTACACCTGATTCCAATATAAGCGACCAGGGAATGCAATTAGCGCCCATTGATTCAGGCGCATTGCCTACAGAAGAACCCGTTGCAGCGGCTGAAATCAAAGATATCAGTCATCTCAGTATGGCTGAAGCGCAAAGTGGCTCCTTAGCTGAATTTACACAGGAAACAGCTCCGGTTGAACTTCCCGATATTTCTGCACTGTCAATGTCGCAGGCGGAAACAGGTTCTCTGGCTGGATTTACACCTGAAACCATTGCTGTAGAATTGCCGGATATTTCTGAATTATCCATGTCTGATGCAGAAACAGTTAATTTAGCTGAATTTACAGCCGCAGTCATTGCGGCTGAATTACCTGATATTTCTGAATTATCTATGTCTGAGGCACAACAGGGTAGTTTAGAAGGTATTGAGAAAAAACCACAAGCCGTCAAAGTGCCTGATACCAGTCACCTTGAATTGTCAGGATGATAGTCAGCAAACTCATGGTGCAGATCACTTAATACGTGAATTGATGTCATAATATTTCAGATATTCTAAACTGGTGAATGTGCAGTCATTATAGTCACAATAAAATATAAATGTTTATTGATCCTTTATGTATGTCGCGCACCCAGATAGTATATTTTAAGTTTTAAATTTTATTTATTGACCTGTACTTTTGAGTGTTTAGCCAATAATTCCTGCCGTTCTTCCCAAATGCCCGATATTTAAACCCCACTTTGTGAAGACTTGAAAAATAAAATATGCCAGTTAGTTAACTGACTTTCACTTATTTTTTAGTAAAGGTCGGTTACTTGGGTAGGTGTTTTTAGTTTTTTACATACCATCTAAATTCATTATTTTTCCTATTTTGTATACATTCTTCCTCTTTACGTGCTTTTAAAGCGTGACATTTTCTTTTTATCACACTTTGAAATTGGCTGTAACCCTTGCTCTTATTGATTTGTACTGTTGTACCACTTCAAATAGGAGGTAAAGGGTAAAGTGCGTGAAGATTTGAGGAAAAGTAAAGCCCCTGAATTTGCAAATCCAACTATGATGTTGGCAGCTACTAACGTAAGCGGTCAAACAGAAACAGTCTTGCTTGCTGTTTCCAAATCTGATAAAAGCGGGTTGCTGGAAAACTTTTCTTTCCATAGTCTTGGGA
>JAHXIV010000033.1 GCA_025655455.1 gamma proteobacterium symbiont of Taylorina sp. | reverse complement strand
GTCGAAACTTAAAGGTAAAGCATACTACTGTAAAGGTAAAACCTATGAGAGTCTCCCCAGCATAGCTGGGGGTTTACCTATCGATTAATTATACAGGCGATAATTTCTTTTCAAAGTTCTAGCGAAAGTATGATTATATTTCCAGGCGAATATTCTATCACCTGCAACTATAGAATAAATAAATAAATAAATAGAATTTCTAAATCATACTAGAATATTATATCCTATTTACAAACTTGAGAAAAATTATTTTTAATTTTGTGAGAATTAACTCTTTTTCAATAACTATAGGAGACATTATTTTATTCGGATACTCATGGACACCTGGCCTTGAAAACTTACAATATGGTCATGACAATGCTGTCACTGAATCCATAAACTTAATGGTTATGGTGTTTCTTCCTGTTTTACTTTTCATATTAATTGTCGTCTTTATAGTCTGAAATCAATATAATAGACTTTTTTAAAAAGTATCCTATACTCAATACTATAGGTTTTTATTATTAGATAAAGGATCAAAGTTCTTGCATATAGATAAAATTATTAGAACGAATATATGAAATTTCCCATTAATAAAAGCATATGGCTTCTGGCCGCTATCCTGATTAGCATCATTTTGGTGGTAATATCTGTTACCGGTTTTTTACTTTATCATACAGCCTTCAATGAAGAACGTGAACGTCTGTTAGAAACAGTACAAAGCCAGGCTAGACTAATAGAATCAGTGGCTGAATTTGACAGAAAATACAGCCATTCAGATGTTCCCGGTGGTGCAGAAGCAGCCACATTGAGTCAGATTAGAAAAGCTCATGAAAACTATCAAGGTGTGGATGAAACCGGAGAGTTCACACTGGCAAAACTTGAAAATAATACTGTCCATTTTCTATTACGCCATCGAAATAAACCTTTATTTTATGACCCTGCTCCACCCAATGAAATATTAATTGGCAGTAATTATGCTGAGCCTATGCAACTGGCGCTATCCGGTCAATCAGGAAGCATTGTTGCCCATGATTACCGCGGTGCTATGGTGTTAGCTGCTTATGAGCCTGTTGCAGTGTTAAATTATGGTATCGTCGCTAAAATTGATATCCAGGAAATCAGGGAACCATTCATAGTTGTCAGCCTGATTAGTTTTGCTATTGGTGGTCTCCTTATCATATTAGGCATTTATGGTTTTTCTTCTGTGACACACCCATTATTTCAGCGAATTGCCAGAAATGAAAAAGAAATGCGCCAATTATTAAATTCAACGGGTGAAGGGATCTATGGAATAGATTTAGAAGGTAATTGTACCTTTGTTAACCAATCCTGTTTAAAAATACTGGGCTATGAATCAGTTGACGAGCTAATTGGTAATAATATGCATGATCTGATACATCATCACTTTAAAGATGGCAGTGACTATCCAATAGAACAATGTCAAATTATAAAAGCTATTCATGAAAGCAGAGGTACTACTATTGATCATGAGGTTTTATGGCGTAAAGATGGCACTTCTTTTCCTGCAGAATATAGTTCTTTCCCTGTTATTGAGAATAAAAAAACGATAGGTGCAGTGGTTTCTTTTAATGATATTACTGACAAAAAAGAGGCTGAACAAAAACTGCAGCTTGCGGCTAATGTTTTCAATAATACCCGTGAGGGCATTATGATCACTGATAAAGATGTGCACATTGTCGAAGTTAATGACTCTTTCAAGCGTATTACCGGCTATCAGCGTGAAGATGTCATTGGTAAAAATCCAAGTATCCTGCAGTCGGGAAAGCAGGGAAATGAGTTTTATGCTGCCTTGTGGCAGGAACTATTAGATAAAGGCCACTGGACTGGTGAAATCTGGAACCAGCGTAAAGACGGCAGTTTTTTTGCTGAACTGCTTACTATAAGCACGATATGTGATGTTCAGGGACATACACAAAATTATATAGGACTCTTTTCCGACATTACCTCGCAAAAGAAACACCAGCAACAGCTTGAATACATTGCTCATCATGACAGTTTAACAAGCTTGCCTAATCGCGTCTTATTAATTGATCGCCTAAAACAAAATATGCTTCAGACAAAACGAAGGAAACTAAAATTAGCGGTGGCCTATCTTGACCTTGATGGATTCAAAGAAATTAATGATACTTATGGACATGATGTGGGTGATCAGTTGTTATTGACTCTGGCATCACTTATGAAGCAGATTTTGCGAGAAAGCGATACCATTGCCCGACTAGGCGGTGATGAGTTTGTCGCTTTGATGCCAGATCTGGCTGCAACAGCAGATAGCCTGCCTTTTCTGAATCGTTTACTGGAGGTTACATCCCAACCAATTCAGATAAATGATGTTTTACTTCAGATTTCGGCCAGTGTAGGAGTTACCTACTATCCTCAGACAGAGGAGAGTGATGCAGACACCTTGTTACGTCAGGCCGACCAGGCTATGTATCAGGCTAAGTTAACGGGTAAAAATCATTACCATGTCTTTGATTCAGAACAAGACCGTAATCTCAGAGGAAGACATGCGAGTCTGAAGCGTATTCGTGAGGCTCTAAATAAAAATGAGTTTGAACTTTACTTTCAGCCTAAAGTCAATATGCATACTGGCTGCATGGTGAGTGCCGAAGCATTGATTCGCTGGAATCATCCTGAACAGGGTGTTCTATCGCCGTTTTATTTTCTGCCGGTCATTGAGAACGACCCGCTGTCTTTAGATATTGACAAATGGGTGATCGAAACTGCTCTGGCACAAATGAAAACCTGGAAAGCAGCTGAAATTAATATTCCTTTAAGTATAAATATTGGCGCACATTTTTTACAACAGCCTGATACTATCGAATATATAAAAAACCTTTTGACTGTTTACTCCACTGTTAATTCAGGCGATCTTATGTTTGAAATATTAGAGAGTACTGCTCTTGATGATATGGATCGCGTTATTAAAATAATGCATGGCTGCAGCGAATTAGGGGTAAGCTTTGCGCTTGATGATTTTGGCACTGGATACTCATCTTTAACTTATCTTAAACGTTTACCAGCAACTCAATTGAAAGTCGATCAGAGTTTTGTTCGAAACATGCTTGATGACCCGGATGATTTGAGAATACTGGAAGGTATACTCAATATGGCCAGAGCTTTTCAACTACAGGTTGTTGTTGAAGGGGTGGAAGAAGAGGCACATGTTGAATTACTGCTTAGATTTGGATGTGAATTTATTCAGGGTTACGCCATAGCCAGACCTATGCCTGCAGCTGATTTAGTAAAGTGGTCCAAAACCTGGCAGCCTGATCAAAAATGGATGAATAGGCATACAATTAATCGTGCAGATTTTCCGTTATTATTTGCCGGCATTGATCATCGTGCCTGGATTCAACATCTGGAAGAATACTTACATGGCGAACGTACAGCTCCTCCTCCAATGAATCATCATCAATGCCGATTTGGGCAATGGTTATACGAAGAAGGTACGGTGCGATTTAGAACAGAAACTGAGTTCCAGGCTATCATTCCATTGCACAGGCAAGTGCATGTACTGGCACAAGAACTATGCAATCAGAAATTGAGTGGACAAGATCTGAATGTTACTGGCAAACTCAATGAATTATATACTTTACGAAATAATTTGCTTAAGTCTATCAGTGAATTATTAAAAAAAGCTGAAGATAATGCATTACAATGTGATATTTCAGAGTACTAATTCGGATGGCATCAATTATCAGAATTAAGCACAAAGTTGAAGTTTCCAGGAAACTTCAGTTAATGTATAATCCTGTGTTTAAATAAATGAATTGATAAACAATGAAGAAGTTATTACAACATCCAGTGATTATAATTTATCATGGCAACTGCCCCGATGGATTTGCTGCGGCTCTGGCTGCAGATTTATTTTTCAGGCAATACCATAACCACCATTCCCATGTTTCCTATTATAAAGGCCGCCATGGTAATCCGTCACCTGATTGTCAGGGAAAAGAAGTTTATATTGTAGACTTTAGTTATCATCGCAAGGAGATGAAATCTATTTGTCAGCAAGCACTGAAAGTGACTCTTATCGATCATCACATCAGCGCAGAAAAGGAATTACAACAACTTGAATCAGAACATAATAACCTTAAAATTTTATTTGATATGAGCCAGTCAGGTGCAATTTTAAGCTGGAAATTTTTTCATACAACCCCCCCGCCAAAATTATTTGAGCATATTCAGGATAATGATTTATGGCAATTTAAGCTAAACAGAACCCGGTGTATTATTATGGCCATTATGTCCTATCCCATGGAATTTGAACTTTGGTCAAAGTGGCTGGAAAGTGAAGAAGAATTGCTGCAGTTATACAATGAAGGTACTATTCTTGAACGCCAGACCAACAAATTGATTGAACGTTATAAACCTGCTGCGCGCCAGGGGAAAATTGCCGGTTATACAATACCGGTTGTAAATGCCCCGGGCAGTATTGGCAGTGAGCTTTTACATCAGCTCTCTGATGGTTACCCCTTTGCAGCAGCCTATGAAGATAAACGGGATAAACGAGTATGGCAATTGCGTTCAGGTGGAAAAAAGGCCATTGACGTTTCTGAAATTGCACAGCAATTTGGCGGCGGCGGTCATAAAAATGCCAGTGGTTTCAGTACCACTCACTTTACGGTTAATCTGGATCCGCCAGCTCAATAATCAAAATTCCCTCTTGATGCTTCCCTGATCAGTTCCAGTTGCGGCAGACAACTGGAACATTTTTCAACAACCTGTTGTACATTTTCCACCAACCACACACAATTATCATCTTCCTCTAACACATCCGGCCCAAGTATTTTAATTTCCATTCGACAGGCATTGGTTTTGTCAAAAAGCTCATCAGCATAGCTGCAATTGGCAATGAGTAACAAAAGAACAGGTAGTAGTTTTATCATAAGAAACCTTTAGGAGAGAATATTTTTTTAAAAGATCCGTTATCCTACTGAGTTTATTTATCAACAGCAAGAAAAAACACATAGAATTCAGCGATAGAAACAAGTAAAATCTGCATTTTCTTCTTTTTTACACAAAATGGTAATAAAACAATGGCAATTCACTGGTATCCCGGCCATATGCACAAGGCAAACAAAGAAATTAAGGAAACACTTTCCCGTATTGATTTGATCATTGAAGTGCTGGATGCCCGCATTCCTTTCAGCAGCCATAATCCTTTATTATCCCAGTTTCAGGGCACGAAACCCTGTATAAAAGTACTAACAAAAAGTGATTTAGCTGATCCGGACTTAACCCGTCAGTGGCAAACATGGCTGGAAAAAGAAAAAAGCGTTAAAACCATTGCTTTAACAGCAGAACAACCGGAACGAATGCGTCAACTACTAAAACTTTGTCATAAAATGCTACCCAATCCATCAGATAAACATAAAATTATAAATACCATGATCATGGGCATTCCCAATGTAGGAAAATCAACTTTGATTAACATCCTATCTGGTAAAACTATTGCAAAAACCGGTAATGAACCTGCAGTAACAAAAAACCAGCAGCGTATTAAATTAGATAATAATATTGTCCTGTTTGATACTCCGGGGGTACTATGGCCAAAAGTGGAAAATAGCCCCGGAATGTATCGATTGGCGGTTTCCGGCGCGGTTAAAGACACCGCCTTTGAGTATGATGATATTGCTTTCTTTGCCGCCGAATATTTATTATCAGCCTATCCTGATAACTTACTACAACGTTATAATTTAGAAGATTTACCACAAAATGAACTTGATCTCATTGAAAATATCGGCCGCCGGAGAGGTTGTCTGAGGGGCGGAGGTCGAGTTGATTTGGATAAGGCCAGCAAAATTCTACTCACCGAACTAAGAGCGGGTACACTGGGACGTATCAGCCTGGAAACACCGTTAATCATTGAGCAGGAACTGAGTGTTCTTGCCGCAAATAAAAGGCGAAAGAATCATGTTAAATAGTCTAAAAGCCATCAGTTTTGGTGTCATCACCATTTTAATTCTAGGTCTGGTCAACCAACTGGTGATCATTATGTCTGCCGTTGGTTTTAATTCACTGGTCAAATATGCACCCGGCTTTGCTCCCTGGACTCAGACTTTCACCTATATTCTGGCAGCAGCAGGATTTTTTATTGTCATGGTCAGCGGCGGGCTGGTCACAACAATGGCTGCACTCAAACATGCCTACGCAAAAGCTGTTATTGCCTCAATTCTAGGCAGTAGTATTTCTCTTTACTTATCACTTAAAGATGAGATTTTTACCCCGATTGCTTTCTTTTTTGTTTTATTTGGTGTGATTGCTTCTATTATCGGCTGCTGGGGATGGAAAAAATATCAGAAAAATACCATTAAACAGGACGTAGAAATGTAGGCCAATAACGGTCAACCACCATCACACGCTGTAATTCCAGCCACAATTTTTGTTCTTCATTATAATTCAAGTGGACAATTAACACGCTGCGGCGAGTTTGAATAAAATGTATTTTTAATTTATAAGCCATTTCTCTGGCCGTATATAAATGATCTTCCAGAGCACTATAAACCTGAGGTACCAGCCAATCCAGTTTTTCCAGCATCACCCAGCGCCCGATTTCTCCCGGATCAGACAGGTACCAATTATCCATAGTCCCCCACTGACCGGTTAAATAATTGGGGTTCATATAACGACTTTCATTGTCATTTAAATTTCCTTCTCCTGTTACCGGAAAAAAGATCATACCCTTAACCAAACCCTGTTGCCGACATTGAACAGGAATAGTGTTTTCTGTTTTATCGGGATAAAATAAATTCACTAATTCAGCCTGACCCTGCTGCATCGCGGATAAAAGCAATTGTTTGTTAAATAGATACTCCAGTTTACGTTCCAGCCAGTCACTGCCGTTGGGACCAATTAAGCGTTCAAAACCAAACTCATCAGGTTTCAGACAATAAAATTTAACGGCTGTTTCCAGATGATTTAACTGCTGTTTTTTATCGAGATAAACAAAGTCCATTTCTCCCAGAGTTTTATGGCCGCCTTTATGCACATTCTGAGTCAGTATCTGAATATGGGATTCATATTGCTCAAGTTCTGATTGTTTTAACAATTGTGCAAAAATAAAACTCCAGTAAGCCTCAAAACGAACTCCCAGACGCCAGGATTTTTGACTGTCAAGCCATTTAATCAACGGGGTAGGTTCTTTATCCAATTGAGCAAGAAAGGGCTGGATGGTGTCATAAATTTTCTGACACCATTGCTGAGTCACACAGGCAGGATAAACTGCTGCTTCCTTCACCAGTCCCGGACTGATTAAACACCAGACCAGTGCACGTACCTGCGGATCGCTATAGCGGCTGAACTCAAGTATATTCGAGTTCACTCAACAGCAGCCAGACCACGCTGCAGATCATTTTTAATATCATCAATGGATTCCAGACCCACAGCAATGCGTAATAAACCATCACTGATACCGGATTTTTCACGTTCTTCAACAGATACCCGGCCATGAGTTGTGGTTGCCGGATGAGTAATAGTTGACTTCACATCACCAAGGTTGGCAGTAATCGAGAGTAAACGAGTACTGTCTATCACCTGCCAGGCCTTTTCACGAGTATTATTTTTTAATTCAAAAGACAATAAACCACCAAAAGCAGATTGCTGAGAAAGAGCCAAATCATAACCGGGATGACCTTCAAGGCCGGGATAGTGAACCTTATCTACAGTAGGATGTTGATCTAACCATTGTGCCAGCAGCATGGTATTCTCGCAATGTGCTTTCATTCTCAGATTAAGTGTTTCCAGACCTTTTAAGAATATCCAGGCATTAAAAGGACTCATGGTCGGCCCGGTGGTTCTCAGTACAGAATAAACTTCACCCCCTACCAGCTCTTTTGAACCTAAGACTGCCCCACCAACTCCCCTGCCCTGTCCATCCAGATATTTAGTCGCAGAATGGATCACCACATCTGCACCCAATGCCAGTGGTTTTTGCAAGGCTGGTGTACAAAGACAATTATCAACCACCAGCAAACAGCCATACTGATGTGCTAAAGTGGCCAATTTTTTTATATCAGCCACTTCCATCAAAGGATTGGAGGGGGTTTCCAGAAACAAAATTTTACTATTATCCTGAAGTGCCGCCTCCCATGCAGATAAATCAGTCAAATCAACATAAGTCGTGCTGACACCAAAACGCGCCATATAATTATTAAATAAAACCACGGTAGAGCCAAAAATTGAGCGGGAGGAAACAATATGATCCCCTGTTTTTAACAAGCCCAGACAGGTGCTCATAATTGCCGCCATACCTGACGAAGTGGCCACACAGGCTTCTGCACCCTCCAGGGCTGCTAAACGATTTTCAAAAGTACGCACCGTAGGGTTGGTGAAACGGGAATAAATATTACCCGCTTCATCACCGGAAAAACGCGCTGCAGCCTGTGCAGCTGAATTATAAACATAACTGGATGTGGGGAAAATTGCTTCATTATGTTCGGCCTCATGAGTCCTCTGATAACCGGCTCTTATCGCCAGCGTATCAAAACCCAATTCTGCTTCAAAAGAGGATAAATCATCACCATTCATGGTTTTTTCTCAATTATTATTAAAGTGGTTACTTTAGGAATAACTATTCAGTATCACTTTCCGTATCTGACAGAATACTTATAATACACTGAGTAGTTACTTTGAGATTATAAATATTTACGGGGAATGAGGCAAAATTTATTTATAACCCATACTATTTTTTTAGCTTTTTCTTAAATAAAAGAATATCAGTCCGGGGCGGGACAAATCAACGTTTAATTCGCAGAATATCCAAATTTAATCGCTGCCGTTCATCAAATAAACGTTTGGAAATCATCCACACAGATAAGATAATGCCAAACCCTGTCCCGGCTGAAATCATAAAAAAGATAAGAATTTGATATTTAACCGCTTCAATTGGCGCTGTGCCTGACAGAATTTGTCCGGTCATCATACCCGGTAAGCTCACGATACCGGCAATCGCCATGGAATTAATAATTGGGATCATGCCGGTGCGCACACTTTCTGCACGAATTTCTGAAATCACCTCATGGTAATCCTGACCTAACATCAAGCGTTGTTCAATCACCTGTCTTTGCAGATAAACGGTTTGATTAAGCTTATCCATTCCCAGAGAAATACCATTCATAGTGTTGCCCAGCAGCATACCCAATAGAGGGATTGCATATTGAGGGGTATACCAGGGAGAAGGTGCAATAATCACAACCAGACTCATAATTGTCATGGAAAATGAAGACAAAAATAAAGCACTAATGCCTATTTTAAAGCCGGTCCAGCGTTTCAGGGGATATTTTTGTCGAGCATTAATTTCAAAGCCTGCAATAAACAGCATAACAAGAGCAATCATGCCCAGCAGCCAGATATTATTACTATTAAAAATCAGTTTGAGTATATAACCAACCATGAGTAATTGAATCACATTACGAATGGCAGCAATCACTAATTGTTTGGCAATATTGAGTTGCAGTAGAAAACTGGTAACAGCCAGCAGAATAATCAACACGGAGGCAATTAACAGATCCCATGGTGTCAGCTGGATCATTATAAGATCTCCGCTGTTATTCGTATTTCATAGTGATGTTTATTGAGCATCAAAACAGACTGACTGACCCGTGCCAACTGCTCCTGATCATGACTGATCCATAAAATGGGGATCTGATGTTTTGTTTGATAATCAGCAATGACTTTTTCCAACTGCAAACGATTATCTTTATCCAGATTGGCTGTGGGTTCATCCATTAAGAGTGCTTTGGGCTGATTCATTAAAACCCGGATACAGGCCAGCCGTTGTTTTTCGCCACTGGACAAATGAACAATCTGCCAATCCATTACAGCTTCATCAAAACCCAGCGAGTTAAAAAGCGGGGCTTCGAAATGTTTAAAATGTTCCCCCACCCGATCAGCCCACCACTGGCTCTCTGCCGGTAACAACGTCACCTGACGACGCCATTGTGGTGCAGGGATTGATTGACAGGCAATATCATCCAAAAATACCTCACCCTCATGAGGCAGCATATCTGCTAATGCTTTGAGAAAAACAGATTTACCAATACCGGAGGGGCCATTAATCCCCAGACAGTTTCCAGGAGAGACTGAAAAATCAAATGACTGTGATAATTCAGGCAGGATAGCAGCGATATTTAAATTTTTTATAATCAGTTCTGGCATAACAAATTATACCAGATATATTTAATTAACAAAAAAAATGTGTCGCTTGATGCTGCTAAAGGATTAATTGATCAATCTGACCCAGCTTTTGCTGATCAATAGGAATTTTCTTGTCCCTACTTAATTTTAGATTTAAACTATTTCGAATTGAAAGCGGGGGTTCTATTTCATGTTCAGCCACCTGCCAGTCATTTTCCATAATGGTACTGATCATTTCGGCTGCCTGAATACCCAGAGCATAATGATCAGCTTCAACAGAAAAAGTACCAAAATTTAAATTTTTTCTGGTCAAGCGGTGAATGCCGACAATAACAGGTTTATTAAACTGCTTCAGCAAGGGGATCCAGACATTTTGAATGATTCGAGGATGCAGAAGCGCATTATCATTCGCCACCCATAAAGCATCAATATCACTATGCAATAAATGCTTCAAGTGATAATTGAGCTGACTGAGCGAAGTGCGATTGTATATTTTGACTTTCACCAGTTCAATTTTTTCCTGCTCACAATAAACCTGATTCTGCTGAATAAAATCAGTCATCCACTCACGATAGATGATTCCGACCTTTTTAATCGGCCTTTGTACAATCTCGCGCAGCTGAACCAGACTGGTGACGGCCGGAATTTCATAACGTATACCGTTAATATTTTTCAGGTCAGTAATTTGTCTATCCAGATACAGTGCAGATAAAGCCACCGCAGGAGGAAATTTTTTACTGCTGTTTTCTTTCTGATAGCGAATATATTCCTGCAGGGGTTTATTGCCTAAAAAGACCAGCATTTTAGGCTTGATTACATCCAGATAATGCTCAATTGACTGACTATATTCCGCATTGTTATGCAGCGTTTTTTCTATAAAACTCACCTCTTTCCCTAAGTCATCTTTTAAGCCTTCAATGGTTTCTTTAAAGCTTTCCCCCTTAGAAGTGAGTAATAATATTACCTCATCAGACGGAGCCGAAACAGCATTGTTTAGAAAAAAAACAAAAAACACGCCTGAAACTAATAGTAAGCCGATTTTAAATACTGCTGAGGCTCTTCTTATCAGTGCATCAAATTTGATGCTCATAGCTGCCCCTCCCAGTGATCCACACCCAAAAGTGCATTGGTCGGTTGATCCAGATTCTTGATACAGCGGTTTATTTTATTGTCATTCTGCTGATAGACACCGATAACAGCCAGCCCGATAGAGAGACCTGTTTCCACAGCCACCAGATTTTGTCTGGATTTGCTTTTCAGTTTATCAAATGTACTCCTGGAAACAAAAATGGCATCTGCCAGCTTAAAAGTCAACAGGGGCAGAAAATCTTCAATTTTAACCACCCGTTTGATATTAATCCTGCTGTCAAATAGATCATTGATAAAAATCTTCATGGCTCTACGCCCTAATATGTCCAATACACCGATTTTCAACTGAGCAATATTTTTCAGATCAACCGGCTTATCCAGAGAAACCAGTACATACTCTTCTTTATATTGTCCATTAAGAGTGCCTTTGAGACCGCCCTGGTGAGTCTGTTTTCGAGTCACAACCGGTTTAAGACTGAGAATAGCATTGGGGGGCATACGATCAATTTGCCTATAAAAATCGACCACACGGCCAAAAGCAACGGTGTTGATTTCCGGACAGAGAGTATTGATTTTACCCTGTAATGATTTGGGACGCACATCAGTGGGATAAAAAACATAAAGTTTATTAGCACTGGCAATCGATAAACTCGACAAAGCCCCTATGCACAATAAACTTATAATAAAATAATGAACAGCGCGATCCACTATAAAAAACTCCTGATAACAATGTTCAGATTCTGAACAATCTGAGCCGTATTTTTATGTCCTGATAAAAGATTAGTCTAAGCGGTATATAAAGTCAAATAAGCACCTTATACAATTAATTACTGGATAAATGATAACGAATTTCAATAAATGCACTGCGCTCATTCATGGGATAGTCATCACTAATTTTTCCATCACTGGGCTCATAAATCTCTTCATCAAATACATTTTTTATTGCTGCTGCTATTTCCCAGTTTTTAGCAATATTTGTCTTCCTCAGGCTTAGATTAACCAGCGTATAATCATCAATTTCTGGCCGCTCATCTCCTACTTCACGCTTACGGTGACCAACCCAGTTAAACTGGGTAGAAGCTGTCCAGTCAGGTAAAAATGTCCAGCGCGCATCAAAATAAAACTGTTGTTTGGGAATAAATGGCTGCTGCAAATTAGTTTCCTCATTAATGGTTTCCTGATAGGCGTAATTAGCCAGCAAGCTCCATTGCTTATTAATTTTCCATTGGCCTTCCAACTCCACACCCTGACCTTTCAAATTATAGGCATTTTGTGCAGTTTTACTACCATCCCCATTATCAATAAAATCAATCATATCTTTAGTTTTATACTGATAGATACTTAAATCAGTCTTTATATTATGTACGGGTTCATATGATAGAGCCCATTCAAAGGTATCGATGGTTTCTGGCTTGAGTTTTGGATTACCAAGAGTTACAGGATTATTCTGAGTATATAATTCAACAAAAGAAGGGGCTCTAAACGCACGACCATAGAGTAATTTGGAAACGATATCGGCTGTGGGTGTCCACACTAAAGCCACCCGGGGATTTGTAGTACCACCAAAGTCTGAATAATCATCATAACGGACACCTGCGGTTAGTGTCCAGTCAATCCCAATTTCCCAGACATCCTGAAAGGATAAATATTTTACTGTACGTTTTTCATCAGAAATATAAACAAAGTCTGTACCTGTAACATCGGTCAGGCTGCCATCCACCACGCCTTCTGTACCATCAATCACGCCAGAGCCAAAGTTTTTACTTTCATTGGCTTCCAGTTCTTCTTTTTTTATACCCAGATTAAAACGGCTGGTATGAGCGTCTAAACCATTATATAAAAATGTCACATCCAATTGGGGAGTAGTGGATTTTCGACCTGGATTACCAATTACTCCATCAGGAAAAGCAACTGGATTAAACGGAGCAGTAAACAAATTACCATCAGCACCAATTAACGAGATATTTCCTGCAGGGAAAATATTGAGTTTATATTGCTGTTTAACAATTTGATAGCTGAATTTACCAGTAAGCTTTAAATCTTTAATCCAATCCTCAGTAGAGTATTCGGTAGTGAATAACATCTGGTCTATATCAGCATACCCTTTATGGTCAATGGCCTGAGCAATCCCTGCACCCTGTCCGATATCCCGTTGTATCCAACCATCCAGACCTACTTTCCAATGATCATTATTGAGATGTAAATTATAGGTAGTTGATTCGTAGCGTCTATCAAGATAACTGGGTGTTAATGAAGCCGATGTGCCAAATAAAGCATCCAGACCACTTTGGCTGTCACTGCTGACCTTACGACTTTTATCTGCTTGTTGGATCATGTGTTCTAAATTAATCGCCAGCCGCCATCCTCCTGCAAACTCTCCTCCATATTGCCCCCAGATATTTTTGGTACTTAAAGATCCTCCACGGACACCTGCCTGAAAACCATCAATATCACGTGAGCTTTTGGTGACAATATTAATCACCCCGGCAAAGGCATCCGCACCATAAACAGCAGAGCCAGGGCCACGTACTACCTCAATACGAGAAATATTCTGTACATTAATGATACCACTGGAAGGGAATATACTGCTGGCAACATCCGATGAAATACGATAGCCATTTAATAAAATTAGTATCTGCGGGGTTTGAGTCGTTTGTATGCCTCGAATAGAAAATATTGTTGCCGCGGTTAATGTAGAAGGACTTGCATGTAATCCGGGAACAGCTTCAAGTACCTCATCCAGAGTTAAAGCTCCCATGGCTTTTATATCATCGGCAGTGATAATAGTAGCAACTGAAGGCGCTTTTTCCAAAGGCACCGCATAACCTGTAGCAATATCAATCAGCGGCAGTTCATACAAACCTTCCAGAGAAATCTCCTGCATAATACTGGCTTCAAGCTCAGTGTACTCTGGATAAGCCGCTACGGGAATAAAAGAGGCGAATACAGCACAACAGGCAATCATTATTGATAGTGTTTGAGCACTTTTATTATCATTAAAAACTAATTTCACCACTGTCTCCTGCTGAAACAATACTCACTAATTTGCTAAATGATAACGGATCTCAGCATAAAAGCGTCGTTCATTTAAGGGGTAATCATCTGCTATGCTGCCGTCACTGGGTTCGTAGGCATTTTCATCCAACAAATTCTTTATGCTTGCTGCAAATTCCCAGTTTTTAGCGCCATCACCAAAACTGAATCGACTTCGACGTAAAGTTAAATTGACCAATGCATAATCTTTGATATCTTCACGTGTGTCGCCTATTGCACGTTCCCGATCTCCAACCCAGTTAAGCTGGCTGGATAATTCCCATTCAGGCAAAAATTGATAGCGGGCATCAAGATAAAGCTGTTGCTTGGGCACATATTCTACTTGCTGGTTAGTTTTATCATCCTCAGTGCTTTGGAAAGCATAATTGGCTAATAGTTTCCATTTATTATTAATTATCCAGTTAGCTTCAATTTCAACACCCTTGCCGGTTAAACTTTTATTATTTTGAGCGGTTTTGCTGCCATCAGCATTGGCAACAAATTCAACCATGTCTTTGGTTTTGTAGTGGTAGACATTTAAATCGGTCATTAAATCAGGAGTGATTTCATAATTAAAGGCCAGCTCAGTAGTTTTTATAGTTTCAGGATCCAGATTTTCATTCCCCAGAACAACAGGATTATTTTGTGAATAAAGTTCAGAAAAAGAAGGGGCACGAAATGCCTCTCCATAGAGTATTTTAGTGGTTAGCCTAGCAGTAGGAGTCCAGACCAGAGCTGCTCTGGGATTAGTGGTACTACCGAAGTCAGAGTAATCATCATAGCGCACCCCAAGAGTCAGAGTCCAATCAATATTAAAGTTCCATTCATCTTGTAATGATAAATACTTTACTGTTCGATCGACATCCGGAGAAAAAGTATAAGCTGTGCCAGTAACATCGGTTAAGCTTCCATCAACTAAAACTGGATTAGGACTTCCATTAAGTGTTTCACTATCTAATACGCCAGGTCCAAAATTTTGAGTCGCCGAGGATGCCTCAAATTTTTCTTTTCTAAGTCCCAGATTAAAACGCATTTGGTGGTTTTTTAAGCCCTCAAAAAGAGCGGTTGCCTGAATTTCCGGCATGGTATTTTTGGTATGGGGATTACCTAAATAACCATCTGTAAAAGTTGTTACACATCCAATTTCGGGAATGTTTGCAGTTAAACAGCCCACGCCATTATGAGGTGTAAAAATATTACCGTCATTTCCAACAGGCAATACTGTTCCTGCTGGAAAAAGATTAAAAACTGGTTTAGATTCAGAATAGTAATAACTAAATTTGCTTTCAAAATCCCAATCAGTTAACCAATCTTTATTTTGATATCCCAAACTAAATAAGTATTGATCATAATCATCAAACCCCTGATAATCCAATGCTTGAGCAGCACCTGCACCAATCCCGTTATCTCGTTTAATAACCCCATCCAGGCCAATTTTCCAATTAGGATTATTAATGTGAATATTATAAGTGGTTGACTCAAATCGATCTTCAAGATAACCTGGTGCTAATGAAGCTGAGCTGCCAAATAAATTATCAAAAGTAGTTTGAGCATCACTACTTATCATACGACTGGTATCAGAATCCTGTTTAAATAGTTCCAGATTTAATGCCATTTGCCACTGATTGCCCAAATCACCGCCATACTGCGCCCAAAAATTTTGGGTATTATTGGAGCCTCCTCGAATTCCCGCATGAAAACCATCTAATTCCTGTGCTGATTTAGTAATGATATTAATCACTCCAGCAAAGGCATCGGCACCATAAATAGCCGAACCCGGGCCGCGTACTACTTCAATTCGAGAAATATTCTCAATATTCAAGCGCCCTAAAAAAGAAAATCCCCCACTATACAAATCACCCACAATGCGATGACCATTAAGCATAAAAAGTACCTGAGGATTAAACCCTGTATATAAACCTCGAAAACTATAAACAGGGTTTAAGCGACTTAATGTAGAAGGTACTACATGCAAACCAGGCACAGCTTCTAATACTTCATCAATGGTTAAGGCTCCCATCGCTTTAATATCATTGGCTGTAATTAATGAAGTAACAGCAGGTGCTTTTTCTTTTGGTACTGCAGTACCTGTGGCAATATCAATAATGGGCAGTTCATACAAGCCCTCCAGAGAAATTTCCTGCATAATACTGGTTTCAAGTTCATTGTGATCCGGATAAGCCGTTATGGGGATAAAAGAGGCGAACACAGCACAGCAGACAATCATTCTTGATGGTGTTTGATCACATTTATTGTCTTTATAAACTAATTTCACCACGCCGCTCCTGCTGAAACTTTAATGATTAAACAGTTTTTGTAAGGCATCCATATCATATTTGCCAGCCATTTCATGGATATACTCACCTAAATTTTTATTTTGCTGCTGTTTTTTTAACACTTCTGCCTGTTGACGGATGCGTTTAAGATCACCCTCATCCATCAGCTGCTGCAGCTGCTGACGCTGCGCCTGAGGTAACTGCTCAAACAGCTGGTGCAGGCTGCTGACATTATGTGCCGCATCCTGGACATTATTGATCAGAGTTTTGTATCGATAACGTACATCAAGTTGCTGTGCAATGCTTTGAAATAATTTTTCTGCATCTATCGGCTTTGGAATAAAAGCATCAGCACCCAGAGCTAACAAGCGGTTTTCTTCACTACTCAGAACATAGGATGAAGTCAAAATAACCGGCAATTGCAGCTGACTGCTTTTGATTTCTTTGAGCAATATTTCACCACTCATTTCAGGCATTTTAACATCACAAATCACTAGATCCAGAGGCTCGTCCTGTCCCTGCCGCTTAAAGATTTCCAATGCCTGCTGTCCATTGACAGCCAAACTAGTCTCAAAACCGATTTTTTCCAGTAAATCCCGCAATAATTCACGACCCACGTTATTTTCAATCGCCACCAGGATATGCGGATTTGGTTGACTGCTGCTTTCTCTTTGATCAATAGCGATCACTTTTTGGCCGATTTCTTTATTCTGTGATAAGGAAGTCATACCCGGCAGCGGAATATCAAAGAAAAATCGGGAACCTTTATCCACTTCGCTTTCAACCTGCAGCTCTCCTCCGAGCAGATGAATAAAACTTGAGGAGATGGCCAGGCCAAGTCCGGTTCCCTCTTCACTAGCAATGCTGTTGGATTGCTGAAAAGGCTTGAATATCTTTTCCAGATCAGATGCCGGAATGCCCTGACCGGTATCTTCAATATTAAATTGAATCCGATCCGTATCACCGCTTATCAGTTTGAGTTTTATTTCACCATGAAAAGGCGTAAATTTAACTGAATTACCCATCAAATTGATAAGAATTTGGCGTAATTTTCTCTCATCTCCAGAAACCATTT
>JAHXIV010000097.1 GCA_025655455.1 gamma proteobacterium symbiont of Taylorina sp. | reverse complement strand
TTCCTTCGGCATGTGGATTTTCTTTCTCAGTATCTTGCCAACCGCAGATATTACTGAACATACGTTTGAGTTCGTCATCGGATGGGCATCCACCAACTTTTGCTGACTTTGAGATATCAGGGCAAGTATAGACACTCATTGCCCATGCAGGTTGTGTGACAAACAATAAAATCAAGCAAAAAAAGGCGCATCTAATTCTGGAAAACATGATTTACTCCATAGTGGGAAAAATACTAATTATACGTATAATAAATGTTTTAATCATAGGAGAATCAATGTAAGTTTTCAAGATACAATTCACTTGATTTTTCTCACTATTGGAGTTCAGTCGACTACAGACAGATTAAAAAGTTATCTCATATCTTATTTTGAGTAGTTGGGAATGGCGGCTATGCAGAATTTAAACAATATAGCTGTACCTTCTAAAATTAGTACTATAGGAATTTAATATTATCTTACCTGGCAAAAAAACTTTTTAATATTCAGGGTCAGAGTAAAATATTTTATAAGATAACTCTGTTATCTTTATGTAAAGTTGTAAAGCATTGGTATTAGAAAGCCTGTGTTTCTCAAGATCAACACAGGCTACACAACTGACTAGTTGCTATAAAATATATATTCCAGCTTAACTGGCTAATTTCTTGTACTTAATCCGATGCGGGTTATCTGCATTTGTGCCTAAACGCTGATGTTTGTCTTTTTCGTAATCTTCGTAGTTACCTTCAAACCACACCACTTGGCTGTCGCCTTCAAAGGCTAAAATGTGGGTGGCAATACGGTCTAAGAACCAGCGATCATGGGAAATAACCACGACACACCCCGGAAATTCTAAAATCGCATCTTCTAAGGCGCGTAAGGTTTCGACATCTAAATCGTTAGTGGGTTCATCAAGTAATAACATATTGCCCCCACTTTTGAGTAATTTAGCCAAATGGACGCGGTTGCGTTCTCCGCCTGATAAGTTTTTGACCAATTTTTGTTGGTCTTGTCCTTTGAAGTTGAAACGGCTGGCATAAGCGCGGGAGTTGATTTCGTATTTATCCACCACGACTAAATCTTGCTCGTCAGAAATTTCTTGCCATACGGTTTTTTCATCATTTAAAGCATCACGGCTTTGGTCAACATAAGCGGGGACAACGGTTGAACCCATGCGCATTTCACCTGCACTGACAGGTTCGCGCCCTGCCATCATATTAAATAAAGTGGTTTTACCGGCACCGTTTGCACCGATAACCCCGACAATCCCGCCTTTGGGTAAGTTAAAATTCAAGTTTTCAACTAATAATCTGCCACCAAAACTTTTGCTGACGTGGTCTGCTTCAATGACCAAATCACCTAAGCGCGGGCCAGGTGGAATATAAAGTTCATGGGTGGCGTTGCGTTTTTGGGTTTCTTCTGTCATCAGTTCATCAAAACGAGCAAGTCGCGCTTTGCTCTTGGTGCGTCGTCCTTTGGCGTTACTGCGTACCCATTCTAATTCTGCTTTCATTGCACGTTGACGATTGGATTGTTGTTTTTCTTCCTGTTCTAAACGTGCGCCTTTTTGGTCTAGCCATGAGGAATAATTACCTTCCCAAGGAATGCCATGCCCACGGTCAAGTTCTAAAATCCAACCAGCAACATTGTCGAGGAAATAGCGGTCATGGGTGACAGCAACCACAGTGCCTGTATAGTCGTGCAAAAAGCGTTCTAACCATGCGACGGATTCGGCATCTAAATGGTTGGTTGGTTCATCGAGAAGCAACATATCTGGATGTGATAACAATAAACGACACAAAGCCACGCGCCGTTTTTCACCCCCAGAGAGTTGTCTGACATCGGCATCCCAAGCAGGCAAACGCAAGGCATCGGCTGCCACTTCTAAAGTACGCTCTAAATTGTGTCCATCGGTGGCATGAATCAGATTCTCCAGCTCGGCTTGTTCTTTTGCCAAGGCATCAAAATCTGCATTTTCTTCGGCATAGGCTGCATAAACTGCATCTAATCGGGTTAAAGCATCTTTCACATTGGCAACCGCTTCTTCTACATTGCCACGTACATCTTTGGTTTCATCCAGTTGTGGTTCTTGGGGTAAATAACCGACTTTAATCCCTGTTTGTGGGCGAGCTTCGCCGTTAAATTCGGTATCTAATCCGGCCATAATTTTGAGTAACGTGGATTTACCTGAACCATTTAAGCCCAAAACCCCGATTTTTGCACCTGGGAAGAAAGACAAAGAGATGTCCTTTAATATTTCACGTTTGGGCGGGACAATTTTACTCACCCGATTCATGGTGTAGATGTATTGTGCCATTGGCTTTTATCCTGTATTTTTAATAGTCTATATTTGCTTAAAATACCAGCTAGGTGACTGCTTTTATAGTTTTAATTGTCTGTTTGAGTTTAAGGGGGAATGAGTATAACATTCTAAGGTTTTTAATGTTCAGGGTCAGAGTAAAATTTAATTTAATATATTGGCTCGATATTTCCATAGGGTGAACCCAGACAGACTGGAAAACATTTTTCCTAAAATTTTGAACAATATGAAATGGCTGTTATCTGGAAATTTAAGATTCTTATGAACAAATTCGTAATAGCAGGTATAGATCATTAGCTGAAAATTTAATTTCCTAACTCACCAAGTATTTGCAAAAATTTATTATTTAATAAAATAATTTTATTGAGCCAAATTGCTTTTATTTTTTATTTTATATTTTTTGGTGGATCTTGATCTTTAGCCCCAAAGTGAGGATAAATGCAGTGGAGAGTGTGCGGGTAACTGGTTCGCCTGTTCGGGGATTGTAAAAACAGGGATGTTTTTACATAGCGGCACATGGATGTGCCTGAAGCGTCCCCGGACAGGTGAACCAGTTACCCGTGCAATCGTTTTCCCAGGCATTTATCCGAACGTCACCCCTTCTTTTGATCTGTACGTTGAGGTTGTATATCTGACATAAAGTACGCAATAATAGGAATAAACGTATTTGAAATATGAACCTGTTTGTAAATAAGACAGCAGACAAGTTTATTTGCCAAGGGCTCTTATGATAAAATTTAGTTTAATTAGGATTAACCAATTTAAAGGAACCAGCCATGTTTGATTATTCTGCCCCCGAACAATTATTAAAAGATCGTATCATACTGGTCACAGGTGCAGGTGATGGAATAGGCAAGGCTGCGGCAAAAACTTTTTCAGAATATGGTGCAACTGTCATTTTATTAGGCAAAACCATTGAAAAGCTGGAACAGGTCTATGATGAAATTGAACAGGCCGGCGGATCCAAGCCAGCTATCTACCCAATGAATCTTGAGGGGGCAACAGCTAAAGATTATGAAGACATGCAGGTCACCCTGGATAATGAATTTGGCCGACTGGATGGTATATTACATAATGCTGCTTTGTTAGCATCTCTGATGCCTATCTCCCAGTTTGACATGGCACTATGGGGAAAAATTATGCAGGTTAATTTAAACGCACCCTATATGCTCACCCGAACCTGTCTGCCACTGTTAGACAAGTCAGCGGATGCTTCTGTTATTTTTACTACAGATGATGTTGGAATCAAAGGTAAGGCTTACTGGGGTGCATATGCTATCAGCAAAGCAGCAGGTGATAATATGATGCAGATCCTGGCAGATGAAATGGAGGTCAATACCCCCATTCGCTTTAATAGCATTAATCCCGGCAAAGTAGCAACAACCATGAGAGCAAAGGCATATCCTGGAGAAGATCCAGTTCATTGTGCAAAACCGGCTGACATCATGAATGCTTATTTATATTTAATGGGCAGGGACAGTCAATCAGTCAATGGTGAAATTATTAAAGCCCAGGCATAATTTTTTTAGAGCTGCTTGATTTAGGTATTAAATATTGCTGAAATTCCAGGTGATCCCGGAACAGGCATTTATGCAACTTATCGTTATAGCTTTTGAAACTCAGCGAAAATCTCTCATTAGAAAAGGGGTTTCTACACCGTAGCCCTGCGCATAATCCACACCGATCTCTTTAAGCACCTGCATAATTTCTTTATTCTCAACAAACTCGGCAACTGTTTTCATTCCGAGGAAATGACCAATTTCATTAATAGATTTCACCATCGCCCGATCGGCTGGATTATTAACCATATCTTTAACAAACACACCATCAATTTTAAGATAATCAACCGGTAGATTTTTTAAGTACGCATAGGATGACTGACCGGTTCCAAAATCATCCAGGGCAAATTCGCAGCCTAATTCTCTAATCGAATGAATCACATTAATCGCAAAAGCCATATTGATAATGGCAACTGTTTCTGTGATTTCAAAGCAAATACGTTTAGGGGGGACAGGATATTGATTAAACATTGAGTGAATAAATTCCAGAAAATCCACATCATTAAGACTTTGCCCTGATAAATTGATGGCAACACCACCGAGCTTTTCTAATAACTCAGGGTGTTGATATGCCCATTGGAAAATACTTTCCACTACCCAGCGATCCACATCAACCATCTTGTGATACAGTTCTGCCGCTTCAATAAATTGTGCAGGAGGAGTAGTTTTGCCGGCCTCATCTTTTACCAGTAATAACATTTCGTAATGAGGTATAAGAGTTTCACTATCTATTGGATGCAGCCTTTGACAACGAATATCCAACTGTGAATTATTAATCATATCATCAATTCTGGTTGCCCAGACCTGCAATTCCTGATGATGGTTCAGTTCAAGATCATCGTTTTTAAGGATATAAACTCGATTACGTCCATGCTCTTTTGCCATTTCAGAAGCAGTAACCACCGCTTTTATGAAGATTCTGGTATCCTTAATTTCAGGAATAACGAGCAGGCCAATACTGCCGCTGAGAGAAAAACTTTTATCCTCCCATAGAAAATGATGATTATAGATTTTCTGACGTAGTTGTTCAATTAAAATATTCGCTTCTTCTTCACTCTGGTCTGCTAACAACAAAATGAATTCATCGGTTCCATAACGGGCAACCTCAGTATCTGAAAAATTATTGTCTAAAGAGAGGGTTTTCCTGATGAGTTCTGCTATTTCAGAAAGGTATTTATCACCGGCTTCAAAGCCGCAGGTATTATTAATCAAAGAAAAATTATCAATATTAATCAGACCCAGTGCACATTTAACTTCTGCAGGATTTTCTTTGTCCAGATAGCTTCTAAATACACGTTCAAACTCATTGCGAACCATCAGGCCAGTAACCTGGTCAATATTGGTTTGTTGAGCTATACTGTCATGGACATCACCCATAATAGCATAGAGACTTCTTTCTAATAAGGGCAGTTCATAATCTTTTATCTGACTCAACTGACCATTATCCAGCATAGATACAATTTCATTTAAACTAAAAGCAATTTCTTCCTGTGCAGTCGGTTTGGCAAAAACAAACAAGTGTTGATTATCACTTTTCCAGATAAATTGCAGTTTGGTTACACTGCCGTCTTTTTTATACTGAACATAATCATGTGCCGATAATCTACTTGCAATGCTACTGTTAGCCTTGGATCTGGCATCTGTCATTCCTTTGGAAATTGATCTGACCGCAGCTTCATCTGAAAGGACATAACCACCAATGAGAAGTTTAAAAATCATTTCAAAATCAAGATTTAATTCATTACCATCATCACCCTCATTCAAAAACTGTTCAATATCATCGAGAATTTTCTTATCATAAATATGCTGATATTCAAGTCCCTGTTTGATAATAAACAGGATCACATCATGTTCAATAAAATCTTCACTGACATCACCAGTCATTGTTAAAATCAACAGATCCAGAGCCTGCAGATATTGAGACCATTGATTTGAAGTGCTGCTTTTTTCTAAATAACATGCTACAAGAACAGGCAGCCACTGATGACTAATAAAATCTGCAATCATCACCGGTACATTTTTTCCCGCCAGACGGCTGGCCAATTCATTACTGACAGCTTGCTGTGCATCATGATTTTTTATAATCAGGTTTATTTTTTTATCATAGTATTCAGATTGCATTTCTAATAATTGTGTCAGAAGTGCCTGTATATTAGTAAAAATAGCCAGGTCATTTTGATAATTTTTTAAAATATCATTAATCGCCAGAAGTACTTTCTGAAAAAATGGATTGGACTCATTATAAAATTCCAGCATGGCTAATTTATTAATCACAATTCTGACCGGGTTAGACCAGGATTCAAAGAAATCTTTATGCAATAATGAAACTTTCAGTAAGGGCAGTTTGAGAAGTGATAATAAGGTTTTAACGGGTTTTTCTAACCATTGTTCCTGTTCTATAAAGTTAAACAGTCGCTGAATAATATCAAGACCATGTTGAAATTCGTTATGCAGTTCAATGCAATAACTTTCCTTGGGAAGACTCTCCTGCACCAGAGAAACTAATAGCTTTAAATTAACAGAAGATAACTCTCCCTGACTGACAGCCTTGCTTTGTTCTATTTGCAATAGAGTCAGTTCATCAACCAGCATATTTAATTGTTGTTTATATTCATCTGAAGCATAAAACTCTTCAGATACCTGTTTATACTCCTGCCCACTTTGAAAACTGAACAATTCCTTTAATGTTTGATAGCCGGGTGCCAGATTCACATTGTTCTGTAATGTTGCAATTTCACTCATATGTTGAGAATTAATATCAACATAAGTTGGATAAGATGGAGTTGGCGGACTTTGTTCTGAGACGCTTTGAGTATTGTTTACCGACGTTGCAGCTAGCAGGGTGGGAATATCTGCATCATTGCTCTGTGTACTGGCAGAAGGCGCTTTAACCACCCGCAGCTTTTTCTTCTCAATTACCGGTAGGATATTGTTATCGATAAAAATTTGATTAATTGTTTTATATAATTCAAAAAAGTGATTATCCATGACTTTTTCAAACTGATGAATCAGCAATAATATAATATCATTACCTATGAAATACTCATAAGTTGCCTCACTGAAACAATTAAAAATAATTTTCGGTGAAAACGGACCTAATTCTATTGCATTATCTTTATCTGCAGAACCTAACAATTCTCCCAGACGTAGTTCTATTTCACGTAGTTCCTGTTCATAATGAGGGGACATCTTAACAACAATTTGATTAATCGCCAGCCAATGCTCAAAATCATTCAGATCAATTAAATCAAGTTCATCAGAAGCCTGTTCTTTTTGTTCAGCGAAAATAGTTTGATCACAATTTTCCAATTCATTTTCAATAAGCTGTATAAATTTTTGTTTTAGGGGTTCTTTTACATTATTGAGAGTACTGATAGAATCAAAAAATCGTATTTGTTCGCCATTATTTTCAGCTTTGTCCGCCCGATTAAATAAGACGTCATGAGCCATAGGAAAAAAAACTTCCACGCTATGGGATAAGTCCTTAAGCAGACTTTGTTTGATTTTTTCAAAAATCAAACGATTTTTTGTATCAATTTGATGGCTCATATCATGCATGCTAGTTACTATTATGAATATCTAAAATTTCATTTTCACGCGCCAGTTTACCCTGTTTAGCATTGTCATTACGACGTTGATCAATGGCGTCCAGATAATCCTGGTCAATATCGCCGGTAACATATTGACCATCAAACACTGAACAATCAAAATGAGTGATATTTTTATTACCACGATGACAAGATGCTATTAAATCATCCAGTTCCTGATAAATCAACCAGTCCACACCAATTTCTTTTGCAATTTCTTCAACATTTCTCTTATAAGCAACAAATTCATCCGGTGAGGGCATATCAATACCATAAACATTGGGATGTATTACCGCTGGCGATGCTGATGCAAAGTACACTTTTTTCGCACCCGCTTCACGAGCCATTTTAACAATCTGTCCGGAAGTCGTTCCACGAACAATAGAATCATCGACCAGGAGTACATTTCTTCCCCTGAATTCTAAATCCATGGCATTTAATTTTTGTTTAACTGAGCGTTTCCTCTGTACCTGACCAGGCATAATAAAGGTTCGCCCAATATAACGGTTTTTCGTAAAGCCTTCACGATAACGAACGCCTAATCGATTCGCTAATTCCAAAGCCGATGACCTACTGGTATCAGGAATGGGTATAACCACATCAATATCATGATCCGGATAGGTTTTTAAAATCTTTTCCGCCAGTTTTTCCCCCATTCTCAGACGCGCCTTATAAACTGAAATTTTATCAATAATTGAGTCTGGTCTGGCAAAATAAACATGTTCAAAAATACAGGGTGAATAATTTGGATTATCAGCGCATTGATGAGTGTAAACTTCTCCTTTGGCTGTTATCACAACAGCTTCACCCGGTTTAATATCAGCGATTAATTCAAAACCCAACACATCCAGAGCCACACTTTCAGAGGCAATACAATATTCTATACCCTCGGGTTTCTCACGTTTTCCATACACCACCGGGCGTATACCATTGGGATCCCTAAAGCCGACAATACCATAACCGGTAATCATTAAGATGGTTGCATAAGCCCCTCGACAACGTCTATGAAGAGCTTTAACGGCATTAAAAACATCCTCTTCATTAATACGTAATTTATGCAGTGCCTGAATCTCATGAGCAAAAATATTCAGCAATACTTCTGAATCAGAATCCGTATTAAGATGGCGCAGATCCTGTTTATAAAGTTCCTCTTTTAAATCATAGGCATTGGTCAAGTTACCATTATGAGCCAGGGCAATACCATAGGGAGAATTCACATATAAGGGTTGTGCCTCGGCAGAGGAAGAACTGCCGGCAGTGGGATAACGCACATGGCCTATTCCCATATTGCCCTGTAAACGCAGCATATCATTAGCAGAAAAAACATCTTTAGCCAGACCATTACCCTTGCGTAAATGCAGATGCTTATTATCATAAGTTACAATGCCCGCCGCATCTTGCCCCCTATGTTGTAAAACAGTCAGACCATCATAAAGATCCTGATTCACATTGTTTTTAGCAACAATACCAATAATGCCGCACATAGTGTTGTACCTGAGCTAATAATGTAGTTTCTGAGCAATATGGGGCGGTAAAAACCCCTGCATCCAAACTGCAAGTTGTTGAAAGTGAGGGATAAAGAGTGATTCTTTCCACCATGGATCCTGTGGTACCAAAGTAAAACCGGCGAGTAAGATTAAAACACCGACAATTAAAATGCCTCTAGCCATACCGAAGAGCATTCCGATCGAGCGATCAGTGCCTGAAAGCCCGGTTTTATCCACCAGAGCCGACACTAGATTAGTCACTAAAGCAGCAATAATCAAGGTTATTATAAATAAAATAGTAAAGGAAACCAAAGATAAAATTGAAGGTGGTAAATTTAAATAAGGATTAATCAATATAGCAAGAGGCTGCATAAATAAAATACTCACCCAGACAGCTATGATCCACCCTGCCAGAGCCATTGACTCACGTACAAAACCACGCAATAAACTAATGATAGTAGAAATTAAAATAATACTGACAATAACGTAATCAGGCCATATTAGCGACATGGGTTCTTCCGGGTTGATTCAATCTATTTATCATAAATCTCAGGTTTCATGTTTAACAATAACTGTATTGCCAGGCTTGAATTTTTTTTCTATTTTCTTTTTGTCTGAGACTATCTGATCATAGTTTAAATAAGGACCGACTCTTAAACGGTAGACTTTCCCTTTAGATGTTTGAATATACTCTGAATACGCCTTAAAACCTTTTTTTCTTAACTTATCACGCAAAGTTATGGCATTATTTTTTTGCCTGAAACTCGCAACTTGTAAGGTATAGGCTATTTTAATTTCAGAAGAAACTGGTTCTTTTAATCGCTTATATTGATTATCAATACTCATTTTAGCAGCTGTTTTTCTCTGTTGAGACATTTTTTCCTGTTGAGAAGAGCTATTGTACACAGGTCTGCTGGAGATAATTTTGGCTGCAGGCATTTTTTTTGCTGCAGGCACTGCCGCAAGCTCTTTATTCAATACTTTTGGCTTTGGCGGGATATTCGTCCTGGAGATACCCTGTTTTAAATTTGTCCCTCCATTGAGCAACAGGGGGATAATAATAACCCCAAGAGAAACCAGTACAATAGCTCCAATGATACGCTGTTTTATATTAACACTTTGTTCATTTGACATAGGAGTGGTATAAATCGACTCGATTAATTAGTTTTTTTATTAAAATATATCAAAGCATCTGATACCGTGTGAAATGAACCAAAAACTAATAATATCTGCTTTGAACTTTCTCCATTATACTCTCTAAAATCCTCATACGCTTCATTAAAGTAACTAAAAGTCTTAATATTATCATCATCCATCTGCAACTGATTCAATTGTGTCTCCAATATCTGTTTGATATCAGTGGCAGGCATCGCTCTTGGAGTATCCAGATTAATAAGACGCCAACTACTCACAATATCATTAAAAGCAGATAAAACCTTTGTCACATCTTTATCTTTCAACATACCAACAATCACATGAATTCTTTTTTCATAAGTCTCATCACTTTGAATAAAATCATCAATAGTCTGTCTCAGTTTTTTTGCCGCCTGTTCATTATGAGCAACATCAAGAATCACACCGGGTGCTGTAGAAATAATCTGAAAACGCCCTATTAAATTAGTATTTGACAGACCATTGTTAATATCTAATTGTGACACAGGCAGAGATTTATTCAATAATTCAAGCACCATCAATGCATTAGAAGCATTTTTTAACTGCTGTTTGCCCATTAATTGCGGCATAGGCAGGCTATTTCTTGACTGAATATGCTTATGTTTTTTTGCAGCAAGCCATTGCCAGAGTTCAGGGTTCTGAGCACGACTATTTTTATCAGGATAAATTTCATAATCATAATCCTGAGAAAACTGAAAAAAATCCAGATCTTCCTGGAGAACTTTTTGTAACAGACTTTCAGGCATATCAGTATCGCCATAAATTGCTGGTTTATTTTTCCGGTATATCCCTGCTTTTTCCAATGCAATACTGTTTCGATCACTGCCCAGCCAATCCTGATGATCAAGATCCACTGTGGTGACCAGTGCGATATCTGCATCCACAACATTCACTGCGTCCAGTCGCCCACCCAATCCCACCTCTAATATCACTACGTCACATTTTTTTTTTGTCGATAATGCTTTACCTCTTGTAAGCGCACAAAAAATATCAATAGCAGCCAGGGTAGCAAATTCAAAATAGCTCAGAGAAATTTCCCTTCTTACATTATTAATTCTTTCAAATGCCTGACAGATTATTTGATCGGAAACAGCTCGCTGATTGATCTTGATTCTTTCATTGTAGTGAAGTAAATGGGGTGAAGTATAACTTCCAACACAATAACCTGCCTGAGTTAAGATAGCTTCAAGCATCGCCACAGTAGAACCTTTACCATTGGTTCCGGCAATGGTAATGATTTTAAAAGGAAAATGAAATTGTTGAGACTCTATGTCAAAAAAATCTGCTAATAAGACCTGAATCACCTGATTCACTCGTTCCAGACCCAGATCAATTTCTACAGGATGCAGACCTTCCTGCCAGCTTAACCATTGTTGAAGTGTTTTATTAGAAGTTTGGGAAGGGGTCGGAGTCAAATGGCAGATACCACCGAGTATATATTAGGCAGATTTGTTCTTTGATACATTACTTATTCCTGAGTTAAATTCAGAACTAATGCCATTTGACTCCGACCCCGATATTGCTCAAACAAGCTAGACGGCGACAGGTTCTTTTTTCATTAATATAGAAAGAATATTAACCAGTTTCTCACCCATTTCATGGCGTGATACAATCATATCAATCGCGCCATGTTCCAATAAGAATTCACTGCGTTGAAAACCCTCAGGTAAAGTCTCACGTACTGTTTGTTCAATCACCCTGGGGCCGGCAAAGCCAATCAAAGCATTGGGTTCAGCAATATTAATATCACCCAGGGTGGCGAAACTGGCAGAAACACCGCCCATAGTCGGATCGGTCATGACAGAGATGAAAGGTAGTCCCCTGCTGCGCATTCTTCCTAACGCCGCACTGGTTTTAGCCATTTGCATTAATGAAAATAAAGCTTCCTGCATTCTGGCACCTCCACTGGCAGAAAAACAAACCAGCGGCAGTTCATGTTCCAGGCAATGATTGACAGCACGGACAAATTTTTCACCCACAACGGCTCCCATGGAACCACCCATAAAACGAAATTCAAAGGCTGCGGTAACAAGCTTGAATCCATTAATAGTACCTTCTACAGTAATTAATGCATCTTTTTCACCCGTTGCTTTTTGTGCAGCAAAAATGCGATCCTTATATTTTTTAGAATCTTTAAATTTGTATTGATCAACCGGTTCCAGATTGCCGGAAAGTTCAACAATAGAATCCGCATCAAATAAATGTTCCAGACGTTTTCTGGCAACAATGCGCATATGGTGATTACATTTAGGACAAACTTCCCGATTTCGTTCCAGTTCAACCCGGTATAAAACAGCACTACAGCCCGGGCATTTGTCCCACAGGCCTTCGGGTACTGCCTTCTTTGATGCACCGTCAGTGCTGATCAATGGTAATAAGCGTGTAAACCAACTCATATTATTTCCTATTATTTATTCTATATGACTTTCAGCTGAAGACTTATGAATCTAATGCTCTGCGCATAGATTGTAATTCTCTGCTGATTTCTTTAATAATCTTATCATTATCCAGAGCATTTTTCTCAACCAGATTAACCAGAGCACTACCGACAACAACCGCTTCTGATACCTGACCAATAGCCGCTGCAGAATCAGCATTTTTAATACCAAAACCAACACCGACTGGTAAATCTGTTACTTCTTTAATCACGTCCAGACGTCTGGATACTTCCTCAGTATCCAGAGCCAATGTTCCTGTCACCCCTTTTACAGCAACATAATAAATAAAACCACTGGCATGCTGACAAATGATTTTCATGCGTTCTTTAGTCGTTGTAGGAGACAATAAAAAAATAGGATCCAGATTGCAATGTCTCAAAGCCGGGATATAGGTACCCGCTTCCTCCGGTGGAATATCAACAGTTAACACACCATCAACACCTGCATCCTGAGCCTGTTGAGCAAATTTTTCATAACCCATCACTTCAATGGGATTAAGATAGCCCATTAACACGACAGGCGTGTCAGAATTGCTTTCACGAAAAGTACTCACCATCCCCATAACATCAGTTAAAGACGTACCATAAATTAAAGCTCTTTCACTGGCTTTTTGGATCACCGGCCCATCAGCCATTGGATCAGAAAAAGGCACACCTAATTCAATTATATCTGCACCTGATGCAACCATAGCATGCATTAGTTCAACCGTAATATCTGGATTAGGATCCCCCGCTGACACATAGGGAATTAATGCAGTTTTGTTTTGTTGTTTAAGTTGTTCAAAACAATTTTTTATACGACTCATTTCTTATTCTCTATAGTTGTCAGGGGTCTCACTTAAAACTCAATCCCATCAATGGTTGCAACGGTATGAATATCTTTATCTCCGCGACCGGACAAATTCACTACAATAATTTGATCTTTATCCATTGTAGGTGCCAGTTTTTTAACATAGGCAATAGCATGACTGGATTCCAGTGCAGGAATAATTCCTTCAATTTTTGTCAAATCATGAAAGCCCTGTAATGCTTCTGTATCAGTGACAGACACATAATTGGCACGTCCAATATCCTTCAACCATGAATGTTCTGGTCCCACCCCCGGATAATCCAGACCGGCAGAAACTGAATGGGTTGGAATAATCTGACCATGCTGATCTTCCATTAAATAAGTCCGGTTACCATGTAATACACCAGGCTTTCCAGCACATAGCGGTGCTGCATGCTCACCTGTTTCCAGTCCATGTCCTGCAGCTTCCACCCCATACATGGAAACATCCTGATCATCCACAAAGGGATAAAACAAACCAATGGCATTTGAACCACCACCAATACAGGCCACCAGAGCATCCGGCAAACGACCTTCATGTTTCAATATCTGCTGCTTTGCCTCACGTCCGATAACAGACTGGAAATCTCTCACCATAGCAGGGTAAGGATGAGGCCCGGCTGCTGTACCAATAATATAAAAAGTATTATCAATATTTGTCACCCAATCACGCATAGCTTCATTTAAAGCATCTTTAAGCGTTCTTGAACCAGATTCAACAGAGACTACTTTGGCACCTAACAACTTCATACGATAAACATTCAGTGCCTGACGCTGAATATCCTCAGCTCCCATGTAAACCACACACTCCAGATCCAGACGAGCTGCCACAGTGGCTGTCGCAACACCATGCTGTCCGGCACCGGTTTCAGCAATAATGCGGGTCTTTCCCATACGCTTTGCCAGCAGCATCTGACCAATGGTGTTGTTTACCTTATGTGCGCCGGTATGATTGAGATCTTCACGTTTCAGATATATTTTTGCCCCACCTAATTCACGGCTCATTCGTTCAGCAAGATACAAGGGTGATGGGCGTCCCACATAGTCACTTAAATCTTTATCTAATTCTGCAAGAAAATCAGCATCCTGCATATACATAAGGTAAGCACGCTTTAATTCTTCCAACGGCTCCATCAGAGTTTCAGCAACAAACATCCCACCGTATTGACCAAAATGCCCATTTTCATCGGGCATGTCAGACAGTTTCTTTTCCGTCGCTGTTTCTATTGTCATTAATCAATCTACCGTTTTATAATTTTATAAGGAGTTTTATAAATAAGTTTTTAATTCAAAAATTAGCATTTTTCATAAATGCCGTTATTTTGTACTGATCCTTTCTACCTTTTGAAGCTTCAACTCCACCACTTACATCCACCGCGTAGGGTTGTACCTGCTTGATTGCCTGTGCCACATTATTGGCATCCAGACCGCCCGCTAAAATAACAGGCTTGTTCAAATCATGCGGAACCTGTTTCCAATTAAAGGATTCTCCCGTACCACCGGGAATTCCTTTTTTATAAGTATCCAACAGCAAAGCTCTGGCCGCAACATACTCCTGTTCAATCTCATATAAGTTCAGGCCATCTTTCATACGAATTGCCTTGATATAAGGGCGACTGAAAGAAGCGCAAAACTCAGCAGATTCATCACCATGAAATTGAATAATATCAATACTTACTTGTTGTAGCACCGTTTCAACTTCTTCTCTACCTGCATTCACAAATAATGCCACACTGGTCATAAAGGGTGGTAAGTCTGCAACAATTTGTTTCGCCTGTTCCACTTCAACATAACGCGGGCTGGGCGGATAAAAAACCAATCCAATTGCATCAGCTCCCGAATCACAAACTCTTTGTGCATCGATACCATTTGTGATCCCGCAAATCTTTACTTTAGTCATTCTATCGAGATGTTTTGCCATCTTGTTAGTGGAAGTTGTTCCTACAATAAAAGCTGCCGGGGCAACAAGCTTGAAATTATCCCATATTTCATTAATTTTTCCTATAGCTTAGCCTCATGAATCATACAATAAATCAGCTATTTATTTTTCTGTATATTTCCATGAAATCAGAAAGGCCAGAAAAGAAAGTATTGCTGAAATGCTAAAAGTCATACCTGCTCCGCCATTATCCCAGAGATAACCTCCATAAAGGCTGCCCAATGCTCCGCCAAGACCAAAACTGATACTGCTGTATAGTGCCTGACCTTTACCCTGATTTCTGCCTTTAAAATAACGATGGATATAGGCAATGGCTACAGCATGATAAATACCAAAAGTAGAAGCGTGGAAGATTTGTGCAAAAGTGGTTATAAAAACATTGTCAATATAAAAGCCTATCAACAGCCATCTTAAAGATCCTGAAAACAGGCTGAATAACAGCAGTGAACGCAAACCAAATTTATTCACCAGATAGGGCATCATGGCGAAAGCAATGACCTCTGATAACACACCAATCGCCCATAAAACCCCTATCCATGATTTATCATAACCATGTGATTCTGTATAGATAGAATAAAAAGTGTAATAAGGGCCGTGACTGGCCTGAACCAGTAAACAGGCAATCAGTAAGGCAATAATACGCTTATTTTTTAAAATATGAGTCAGGGGTTGATGACTTTCTTTATGAACATCCCCCTTATGATCGATAACCATAAAGGTCGAGATAACAATACCTGTCAGTAAAACCCATACCAATACAGGCAAATAACTGATTGACACAGAACTTAACACAAACCCCATTGTTGTAACAGAAACAACAAAGCCGATAGAACCCCATATCCTTACCCAGCTGTATTGATGTTCATTTTTGGCCAGATGATTAAAGGTCAGAGCTTCAAACTGCGGTAGAATGGCATTCCAAAAAAAACTGAATGTCATTAAAACCAAAAATAACCACCAGAAAGTATTAGAGAAGAAGATACCACTATAAGCTGCAACAGCCATAATGGCACCAAAGCGGATGATAGATAAACGATTATTCCGATGATCAGCAATCCAGCCCCATAAATAAGGAGCCACAATTTTTGTGCCCATAATCACAGCCATTAACTGACCGATTTCAATTCCGTTAAAACCCGCATCGCTAAGATATAAACCAAAATAAGGGATAAATGCCCCGAGCGAGGCAAAATAGAACCAGTAAAAACTGGATAAACGCCAGTATGGGATGTTTTTAATCAAGTGGTACTGCGGGAATAACAGGCGTTTGTGACTGCACATCCCCATTTTGTGCTTTATTACGTAATAAATGATCCATGATAGTGATTGCCAGCATGGCTTCAGCAATAGGTGTTGCACGAATACCGACGCAGGGATCATGACGCCCCTTGGTCACTACTTCAATTGGATTTCCTTCCAGATCAACACTTTGACCCGGCAAATGCAGGCTGGAAGTCGGCTTCATGGCAATATGAGCAATAATATCCTGTCCTGAAGAAATACCACCCAGTACACCACCTGCATGATTAGACAAAAATCCTTGCGGGGTTATTTCATCACGATGTTCAGTCCCTTTTTGTTCTACACAGTCAAATCCCGCACCAATTTCAACCCCTTTAACTGCATTAATACTCATCAGAGCATGGGCAATATCAGCATCCAGACGATCAAAAATCGGTTCTCCCAGACCGGGGGGCATACCTGTTGCAACAACAGTAACTTTAGCACCAATTGAATTACCTTCTTTACGCAGGGCATCCATATAGTCTTCCATAGGTTTAACCTGACTTTCATCTGGACTAAAAAAAGCGTTGCTGTTAACGATATTCCAGTTAAAGTGTTCATCTCCGGGCTGTGCAGTTTTAATAGGACCGAGTTGTGATAAATATCCTCTGATTTCAATTCCATAAAGCTGCTTCAGATATTTTTTGGCAATTCCTCCAGCAGCAACACGTGAAGCAGTTTCACGGGCAGATGAACGCCCTCCCCCACGGTAATCCCGAAAACCATATTTTTGTTGATAGGTATAGTCTGCGTGGCCGGGACGAAAGGTATTTTTTATATTGCCATAATCCTTTGAACGTTGATCCTTATTATAAATCACCAGAGAAATTGGTGTACCTGTCGTCTTCCCCTCAAAAATTCCCGATAAAATATGCACTTCATCATCTTCACGACGTTGAGTTGTATGACGAGAAGTACCCGGCTTGCGACGGTCTAAATTTACCTGTAGATCAGCTTCATCCAGTGCAACGCCTGGAGGACAGCCATCAACAATACAACCGATTGCTTTCCCGTGACTCTCGCCAAACGAAGTCACCACAAATAGTTTACCAAATGAGTTTCCGGACATAGTTAGATATTGACCCAATGATTAATGAATGAATCTGCATTGTACCAATAAATCAGTCTGTAATCACAAGTCATCATATAATTTAAAGTTTATTGCACAAAAATATCCTATAATTAGATTTTTATGTCACATATTGTTCGGAGTTAATTTTGCAGCAATCATTTGTCCCACTCATTAAAAAACAAAAGTTATGCAATGGTTTTATGCAGTCATTTTTTGTTAATCAGATAAATCTTTTATTGATTCAATATAATAATAAAACTTATTTATTAGAAAACAAATGCGGACATTTTGGTATTGCCTTAGATGATGCAAAAATAGAACAGCAGCAGGATAAAGTAGTGATTGTTTGTGCACAACATGGCATCAGTTTTGATTTGCAGACAGGACAGGTAGTTAATCGTCCTTGGGAAAGCTGTGATCCAATCAAAGTTTGGCATCCCGTCGAAAAAGAAGAAACTATTGGTTTTTATTCTGATAGCACTCAATAAACTTTAAATAATGTACCATGCAAACAATGTGAATCAACAAAAAGATAAGTTGTTTTTATGCAGGCAAAAAAAAACCTCTAACAATAAAGTTAGAGGTTTTCTCTCGCCACAAAGGGCAGTATAAGATCCTGGCAGTGACCTACTTTCGCATGGGAACTCCCACACTATCAT
>JAHXIV010000030.1:9142-18616 GCA_025655455.1 gamma proteobacterium symbiont of Taylorina sp. | reverse complement strand
CTGGCTATGCTATGGAGTTGCTTTTTAAGGGAAAACTACCTGATTTTATCAGTTAGTTTTATATAAACTAAAAATTACGCTGAACAGTTACCATATAATTAATAATATACCAGTATGCACCTACGCACCAGCAAGAATAAACCAGAACTACAAGAATTATTTAAATATTTTATAGGTTTTTTGAAGCTAGAGGATACCGCAGAGGATACCGATAGATTTACTGATTTGCAAGTTTTACCTAACTCTAAAAACTCTATGTAAATCAAGGTGGTATGGGGTGAACGACGGGGGTCGAACCCGCGACCGCAGGAGTCACAATCCTGAGCTCTACCAACTGAGCTACGCTCACCATAATGGTGCAAGTCGCTACACTTTGGATTAGTGCATCAACAGTTAAAACAAGCCGTATTATAACTATTAATTTTATGAGGTCAATAGTTAACTTAAAATTAAATTATATTCTACCACGTTCAGTTAATTAGTTGCTGATTAAGTAATAGCCTGGATCTTCTTGACGATCATTGGCCAAAGCACCCCCCCAGTGACAGAAGTACGGTTACTGTGACTGATTAATGATGCTGAAAAGAAGTTTGGATTATATGCCTGTAAAAGATGGTGTATTCAGATGGTGCGCCCGGCAGGACTCGAACCTGCTACCCTCGGCTTAGAAGGCCGATGCTCTATCCAGATGAGCTACGGGCGCAGAATGCGTCACTAATTCATAATGCTATTTCAATAATCTGTTTCTATTTTATTAAAATCAGAACAGTAAATTGATTGGGATAGTATTATATTTTAGTCACTTTCTACTAAAAAATTGGTCGGGGTAGAGAGATTCGAACTCCCGACATCTTGCTCCCAAAGCAAGCGCGCTACCAGACTGCGCTATACCCCGAATAATAAGTAATAGAGGTCTAAGTACTCATTAAGTGGTGCGTATAATAATAATTTTACCCCTTTAATGCAAGTATTTTTTAGTATTTTTTTATATAAAAATATAATATGAAATATTTTACTTCAAATTTACTTTATAGTCGTAATTTAGGTAAAATAGCCCTCTATTTTTTATCGGGCAGGACAAACTTAATGAGCGCACAAATAATTGATGGTAAAGGTATTGCTAATAATATCAAGGAAGACTTGAAAGAACGTGTTGAAAAAAGAAAGCAGCAAGGATTAAGAGTGCCCGGACTGGTTGTCATTAAGGTGGGTAATGATCCCGCATCTGAGGTCTATGTACGTAATAAGCGTAACTTTTGTCAACAGGTCGGCATCAAATCTATTGCCCATGATCTCCCTGAAGAAACTTCTCAGGAAACATTGCTTACACTGATTGATGATCTGAATAATGACAATAGCATTGATGGTATTCTGGTTCAGCTGCCTGTCCCTGATCATATAAATTCTGAAACCATTATTGAACGAATTCACCCCGATAAGGATGTAGATGGTTTTCATCCCTATAATATCGGCCGCCTGGCTTTACGTGTACCTGTATTACGTCCCTGTACACCACGAGGTGTTATGACACTATTGGAAAGCACCGGAGAAACAATTAAAGGCAAGGATGTTTGTATTGTCGGTGCTTCTAATATAGTTGGCCGCCCAATGGGGCTGGAACTACTGCTGGCAGGATGTACAGTTACCACCTGTCATCGTTTTACAAAAAACCTTGAAGATCAGGTACGCCGTGCAGATATTTTAGTGGTTGCTGTCGGTAAACCGGGACTGGTCAATAGTCAATGGATAAAACAGGGTGCCATTGTAATTGATGTGGGAATTAATCGTCTGGATGATGGTCGTCTGGTTGGTGATATTGACTTTGCAACGGCAAAAGAAAAAGCGGCTTATATTACACCGGTACCCGGCGGTGTCGGACCAATGACCGTAGCAACTTTATTACAAAATACCGTTGATGCTGCAGAAGATCTGCATTGTTAAAAAAATTGTTAGCTAGCCAGTCTTATGCCGATTATCCAGACAAATGAAATACCGCTCATAAAAAAGCTGATTAGACTGCCTCTTGAATACCAGCGGTATCTGCTGGCTATACTGGTCTGACTTTCAACAGAAATAATATAGGGACGTCTGCTATCCAGAGGTTTTGATACGGTGTGTATCTCAGGCTGTACCAAACGCTCAGTCAGACTCTGGCTAATTTCCTGCTGCGCTGCATCCATAACTTTTTGCCATTCCTGCAGATCGATTTCACCATCTCCATTTTCATCAAAGCGAGCCAGCAGAACATTGGGTTTTTTCTTCCATGCGGCCAGCAGATCTCTGACTTCAGCCGACTCATCAAATTTTTCCCTGCGCCCGCCAACCGTTTTAAACAGCCCAAGAATATAGAGATCATGTCCCACATCAATACGTTTTTCAGTATAACGGTAATCATTATTATGCATAAGCTGATTAAACATGCCCGAGGTATTTGTAGTAGTGATATTATTAATACGATACTCTCTGGGACCGTACCAGGTTTTAGAAAAAGACGGTGTGATTGCTGCACCTTCAGGATCAATCACACAAATACCGGAGCCATCATTTAATAAAAATAAATTATCACTCACACCCGTATCAACAGTTTCCCAGGAATTATTATTTTGCCCACTCTTACCAACACTAATACTACTTTTGACCTTATGTTCTATTTTATAGCTATACCATAAGCACTGCTGGTTGCTCAGGGGAGAAACAATGGGGGTTCCCTGCATTAAATGACCAACGCCTTCCAGTTCTATAAAACCCTGATGTGCAGAACGAATTTTTGAAGTCGGTGTGTCATCAATAATGCGCGAACGATGAAAAAAACGAAAAATAGAATAGAGGCTGACAGCACAAATAAGTGCCAGTACCACCAGGACAATGGTTATTTCATTGTTGTTGGCATTAATGACCGATTGTCTAATTGATTCAAGCATGGCTCAATTGATATCAATTAAAAAGAGAGTTCATATCCACATCCTGTATTTCAGCTTCATCAAATTCTAATAGTTCACGTTGTTTAAAATTTAAAAAACGAGCAATGATGAGGTCGGGAAATTGTTCTATGCGAACATTATTGATATTGACAGAATCATTATAAAATTCTCTACGATCAGCTATGGCATCTTCTAAACCGCTAATGCGACCTTGCAGATGTTGGAAATTTTCATTGGCTTTAAGTTCAGGATAGTCTTCAGATACGGCAAAAAGACTGCCAAGACCCAGTCTTAACTGTCCTTCTGCCATACCCAGTGCACCAATATCACCGGCTTCACGTGCATTTGAAACACCGGAACGGGCAGCAATAATTTTTTCCAGAGCAGAGCCTTCATACTGCATATACTGCTTACAGACTTCAACCAGTTTAGGCAGTTCATCATGACGCTGCTTAAGCAGGATATCTATGTTTGACCAAGCCTGGGAAACATTATGTTTAATGCGCACCAGATTATTATAAATACCAATAAAATAGAGTACAAAGACAACAACAATACCCAGAAAAATAAACAGTCCAATATTATCCATTAACCTGCCCTATTGTTATGCATTGATTTTTAAAAATTAAAATAAGTGACCTAATTTACCTGCCTTGGTAGATAAATAATAGCAATTATGCGGATTCTCGCCATGTTTTGATGGTATGCGCTCAACAATTTCAATGCCATGATCTTCTAATGCCTTTATTTTACGCGGGTTGTTGGTCATTATACGTATTTTAGCAATATTAAGATGTTTCAGCATATCATGTGCAATATCATATTCACGCAGATCGGCATCAAAACCCAGTTGTTCATTGGCTTCAACCGTATCAGCCCCTTTATCCTGCAAATGGTAGGCTTTGATCTTATTAATCAAGCCAATACCCCTGCCCTCCTGACGCAGATAAAGCAAGACACCACGTCCTATCTCGGCAATATGTTTCAATGCAGCTTCCAGCTGTGGACCACAGTCACAACGTTGACTGAACATTGCATCACCGGTCAGACATTCTGAATGCATACGCATATCAACTGGTTCACCATCAGCCACATCCCCTAACACCAGGGCAACATGATCCTTTCCTGTCTGATCATCTTCAAAACCATAAATCACAAATTCCGCCCATTTGGTTGGAAGCTTAGCTGACTCAACAAACTTTAATGCCACTCTCATTCCTTGATATTTTAACCCAAATAATAAAAATACAGTTTGATGTATTCATGTATATTAATATAATTAATTGGTTATTTTATCATTTTAGCCATAACAACACCAATTTTCTGCTTTATTCTAAAAAATCAGTAAGAATTATTTATTATTTTATTAGTTATTTATTCTCATTTCTCTGTATAATAAATTAACATGATTTTACGATTTTTAAACTTTTTTATACCTTTTCAACATCTTAATGATCAGCAGTTAATCAAGCTGGCTAATCAGATGCAGATAATAAAAATTCCTGCCGGAAAAAATATTATTGAGCTGAACAGTCAAACAGAGCGTCAGTTTTTTCTCCTTGACGGCATCGTCAAAGTAAATGATGCCAGTTCAACGCAGTGGTTGATTCATGCACAAAGTGAAAATGCTCGCAGTCCCCTGTCACGTCTTCGCCCCAGTCAGTATAATGTGGAATCACATTCTGCTACAAAACTGGTTGTTTTTGATTTGGAAACAGTATTTCAGTTTGCTGATAAGTCAGCTCATATTAACTCTTCCAAAAAAATTCAACAGCATCCTCTCTATCAGCAGTTAATCACTGATCTGCATGAAAATAAGCTTGAATTACCCACTATTCCTGATGTTGCCATAAAAATCAGACGTGCATTATCCGATGAAAATAGTGATTTTCATCAAGTAGCTCTAATTATTTCATCTGATCCAGCTATCACAACCAAAATAATTAAAACGGCCAATAGTGCACTCTATCGTTCTGTACATAAAATTACTGACTGTCATATGGCGGTCACAAGATTAGGGACAAAAGTGACTTCTCAACTGGTCACTTCCTTCAGTATGAAAGAATTGTTTAAAACGAAAAACAGACTACTGAAAAAGAAAATGGCTGCGGTCTGGAACCACAGCCGTGAAATTGCAGCACTTAGTTTTGTATTGGCTAAAATCACTCCTGGATTTGAGCCTGAACAAGCTCTTCTGGCAGGTTTGCTACATGATATTGGGGCAATTCCTATCATAAGTTATGCTGACAAACACCCGGAAATATTTAAAGGTAATCAAATGCTTGATGCACTGATTAATGAACTGAAAGGAGAAGTAGGTGCTGCGATTCTAACTAAATGGAACTTTTCTGATGACATTATAACAACAGCCAGAGAAGCAGAAGTCTGGCTAAGGTTACCCGGTGAGAAACCACAATATTGTGATATTATTATTCTTGCCCAACTCCATGCTATTGCTGAAAATTCTGACAACCCCCCTGTATCAATGAATCTTCCCCGTCTGGATGAAGTCCCCGCCTTTAGTAAATTAGCTTTAGGGCAATTAACACCGGAATTAAGCATTAAAGTACTTGAGCAGGCAAAAGAGCAAGTGAAAGAAACTCTGAATTTATTGGCATAAAAATTTGACTCCGACATTGAATTTATAGAGAATGACTATTCCATCGTATCTAGGAGCCTGTCCGAGAATAGAGAGTCTACTGCAGAAAAACTGATTTTGGCCAGATTTCACTATCATTTTCATTAAATAGCGCAACTATTCGCTTCAAATGATAGCAAAATCTGACTCAAAACAGCTTTCCTTCGCGACGACTTCTATTCTCGGACAGGCTCCTAGCCAAACTATAGAGAACCTGACAAAATGTATAAACAATTATTTCCTAAGTCTACCCTCCGATCTATTTTTATGTTCTTATTCATTTCATTACTGATATTTCCCTTTGCCAGTGCAATGGCATCAACAGGTGCAACAGCAGTTGATTTAACCACCTCAGTCTATGGCATTATCGCTGTCTTAGTCTTTGTACTTGCTTATAGTCTGGTGATCGGAGAGGAGTTTCTACATTTAAGAAAGTCAAAACCGGTTCTGGTGGCTGCTGGAATCATCTGGATTTTAGTCGGCATGGCGTTTAATAGTATTGGAGAACCTCATGCAGCAGGGATTGCTGTTAAGCACAATATTGAAGAATATGCTGAATTATTACTCTTCCTGTTGGCTGCTATGACCTATATTAATGCTCTGGAAGAACGTAATGTGTTTGATGCTTTAAGAGGCTGGCTGGTTTCTAAAGGTTTTTCTCTTAAAATGGTGTTCTGGATAACCGGCATGCTGGCCTTTGTTATTTCTCCTATTGCTGATAATTTAACGACTGCCTTATTGATGGCTGCAGTCGCTATGGCAGTTGGTGCCGGTAACACTGCTTTTGTTGTGTTAGCCTGTATCAATATTGTTGTTGCAGCTAATGCAGGGGGAGCCTTTAGCCCATTTGGTGATATTACTACACTAATGGTCTGGCAAAAAGGCATTGTACAATTTGAACAGTTTTTTGCTTTGCTAGTACCCTCTTTAGTCAACTGGCTGATTCCTGCTGCTATTATGTCGTTTTCACTGCCAAAAGGTAAACCTGCTCCCATTGACGCTGAAATTACAGTAAAAAAAGGCGGCTATATTATGATTGGTTTATTCCTGTTCACCATATCAATGGCTGTTAGTTTCCACAATTTCTTACATTTGCCCCCTGTTTTAGGCATGATGACAGGTCTTGGTATACTCAAGGTATTTGCATACTTCCTTAAAAAAGCAGAACATTCATCTGATCCTTCTATTGACGAAATTGCCTTAAATGAATCCGCTCTAAATATAGAACAAACAGATAGCGGTGGACATGGTACTGAAAAAAATTATGATATCTTTAACATTCTGGCACGTGCGGAGTGGGATACTCTGATGTTTTTCTATGGTGTTATTTTATGTGTCGGTGGTCTGGGTACCTTAGGATATCTGGCTATGATTTCAGAGGCTATGTATGTTGGAGAAGGCTTCATGGGCACTGGTATTACCGGTGCTAACATTATAGTCGGCGTACTTTCAGCTATTGTAGATAATATCCCGGTGATGTTTGCAGTACTGACGATGAATCCTGATATGTCTTTAGGACAATGGTTACTCGTGACATTAACCGCTGGTGTGGGTGGTTCTCTACTATCTATTGGTTCAGCAGCAGGTGTTGCACTGATGGGACAAGCCAGGGGAACTTATACTTTCTTTGCACATATGAAATGGTCATGGGCAATCGCACTGGGCTATATTGCCAGTATCTGGGTGCATCTATGGTTAAATGCCGATTTAATGGATGTTGCAATTAATAGTGCAAAAATGTCACATTAATAAACAAGCCTACGGGGTCGGAGTCAAATGGAATAAATACTGAGTTTGATATAACTTCAGCAGGGTAGGCAATTTTACTCCTACCCCGTTTCAATCACCATTTAACCCTGATGCCTGATTTTTCTTCCAGCATGTCCAGATAGCCTTCATGAATTTTCAATTCTTGTTCTGTTGCTGCCAATATTTTAATCCGGGATCTATCATCTGCTAATCTTCTGATGGTTTCAACACCATCACTACCGTCAATGGAATTACTCAGGGTCAGACTGGTTTGACCACCAGTCATGGCCAGATAGACTTCTGCTAGTAACTCAGAGTCCAGTAGAGCACCATGTAATTGGCGATTACTATTATTAATTTCATAATGTCTGCACAATGCATCAAGATTGTTTTTTTGTCCGGGTCGATTTTCACGGGCAAGTTTTAAGGTATCCAGAATAGTACAGGAAACATCAATATTTTCTCTCTTTATAGACCCTTTTTTTTCTAATAAATCTATTTCATGGTTAATAAAACCCACATCAAAGGGCGCATTATGAATAATCAGTTCACTCCCCTTAACAAATTCATAAAATGCTTCATATATCTCTGCAAAACGGGGTTTGTCTGCCAGATACTTATTGCTGATACCATGAATTTCAATCGCACCATCATCCACTACTCTATCAGGATTGATATATTGATGATAAGTATTACCCGTTAGCTTCCTGTCAATCAGTTCAACACAACCAATCTCAATAATACGATGTCCATCCGATGGTTCCAGACCTGTTGTTTCCGTATCTAAAACGACTTGTCTCATAGTGATTCTATACCTTTATTTGCCAGTTCATCCGCCCGCTCATTTTCTGCATGTCCAGAGTGTCCTTTAACCCAGTTCCAGGTCACTTTATGCTGTTGCACCAACTCATCAAGCTGCTTCCATAAATCAGAATTCTTAACCGGTTTTTTGTTCGCTGTTTTCCAGTCTCTTTTTTTCCAGTTAATAATCCATTCTGTAATCCCTTTTCGTAAATATTGCGAGTCTGTGGTTAACACGACTTCACAGGGACGTGTTAATTGTGATAGAGCCTGAATGGAAGCCATCATTTCCATACGATTATTAGTGGTATTTTTTTCACCACCAAAAAATTCTTTTTCTGTTTTCTGAAAACGAATTAAAGCACCCCAGCCACCGGGGCCGGGATTGCCTTTGCAGGCACCATCTGTAAAAATATAAACCTTATTTGTCATTTTTTTCATCTTTACCATATTTGAAACCGGAACTGGACTGTTGCTGAGCAACTTTAGAACCAACCAGTGTTTTAGAAAAACCCCAGGACTGGCGAATAGGTGTCAGTGTGGAGACACGTTTGGTTGCAACCATCATATAAGCACCTGCCGGTATTAACTTAAATATATCACCGGATTTTTCTATAAAATCCAGTTTTTTTAATAAGCTTGAATTTTGTAAAGGCGGACGATAAAAGTATCCTTTAATATATTCAATATCAAATCCCAGCAACTGCAGCCAGTCTTTTAACCTTTTTTGAGAAAGTAAGTGTCCGCAAGAAGGAAGTGGTGCACTGATCTGTTGATTAATTTGTATTTTTATCTGCCAGTATTTATGCCACAGCCCCCATAAACTGGCTGGATTAAATGCAAAACAAATAACTTTGCCCTCTGCCATTAATATTCTTTCTACTTCTCTAAGTATCTGGTGAGGATTTTGTTCAAATTCCAGTGTATGAGGCAATATAACAGCATCAATTGAATTACTTTGTACGGGTAATTCATCCAGGTTTGTATTGAGACTGCAGCTATGATTAATTTGCCGGACTGATGTCAATGATTCAAATATAAATTGATTGGATATTCTGGAATTATTAATCAAACTATCACTAAACGCATCAAGACAACCTAATTGAATAAGATTATATCCAAACAATTGTTCCAGTTGTTCATTTAAAAGATTTTTTTCAATTGCAAGTAACTCCTGCCCAAGATGACTTCGATACCAGTCTTTGACAATCGGCCATGGATTATAAAAGAGATTCTGATGATTCTCATTTTTATTTAGCTGACTTCGATCAGAAGTATGTCGGGAAGAAAATTGTTTATCAGGTTTATTCATTTTTAACTATTTTTTATGTAATAATACACTCTTATCAAAAATAAACCTGCACA
>JAHXIV010000030.1:0-9042 GCA_025655455.1 gamma proteobacterium symbiont of Taylorina sp. | reverse complement strand
CTGTCTTATTTGCAGGTGAAGATGTTTGCAAAACGACAGCGAGCAAGTTGATTGGCTGATGGCTCTTATCAAAAATAAACCTGCACACTGTCTTATTTGCAGGTGAAGATGTTTGCAAAACGACAGCGAGCAAGTTGATTGGCTGATGGCTCTTATCAAAAATAAACCTGCACACTGTTTTATTTGCAGGTGAAGATGTTTGCAAAACGACAGCGAGCAAGTTGATTGGCTGATGGCTCTTATCAAAAATAAACCTGCTCACTGTCTTATTTGCAGGTGAAGATGTTTGCAAAATAACAGCGAGCAAGTTGATTGGCCGATGGCTCTTATCAAACATAAAATTGGCGAAGGACTCTTATGAGCAAAGTAAAAGTCACCTATATACCCGCCTTTGACGATAATTATATCTGGTTTATCCATGGTTTGTCCGAAAAGCATGCTCAAAATCAGATAATAATTGTTGATCCGGGTGATGAAATACCCGTGATTGAAACAATTGAAGCTTTAAATTACACTCCTCAAGCCATTTTTATTACTCATCATCATGGTGATCATACCGCTGGAGTTTCTGCTCTGGTTAAAAAATATCAGCTTCCAGTCTATGGTCCCGCTAATGAAAATATCCCACAGATTAGTAATAAACTTTCACAGCAGCAAGAGACTCCGGCAATTTATTTTCCTTTAATGGGACTGACATTTAATATACTGGATGTACCCGGTCATACAAAAGGTCATATAGCCTATTTTGGACATCAATTATTATTTATAGGCGACACTCTATTTGCCGGCGGCTGTGGACGCATATTTGAAGGCACTGCAGAACAAATGCATCATTCTTTATCTAAATTACTGCAGATGGATGACTCAACTCTGGTCTATTGTGCTCATGAATATACCCGGGATAACCTTAATTTTGCACAACGGGTTGAACCGGAAAACCTTTATCTTAAACAAAGAATTGAAGACACACAGATTTTGCGTCAAAATAACCAACCGACAGTGCCTTCCAGTTTGCAACTGGAAAAACAAACCAATCCATTTTTACGTTTTGAAATGGATTCCGTAAAGCTGGCAGCTGAAGCCTTTGCCGGGCATCCTTTAAACACACCGGCAGAAGTATTTAAGACAATACGTTATTGGAAGGATACACTTGATTAAACAATACCTTCTATATCCTGTTAGCTATTTATTAGTCATATATTTTCTCCAGGCTTGTACTCTGGTCTCTACTCTTGAAGAGGGATATGATTTGCTTTCGCAAAGCTTTAGCGAATCTGATGAAATCAATACCACTGCGACTGAGACTAAAACAACTCCTGTGATGGAATCAACCCGTGACATCCTGGCAACACATACAGATTCAGAATCTCCTTCTCAGTCATTGACAACGCCAGATGATATTTTTTATAAAATAAAGTTTAACGATGTCTGGCAGCGTATACCCTCACTTTATCAACTCTCCAATATTGATAATATGCATATTGAAAAACAACGTCAGTGGTACATCAGAAACAAAGACTATTTTGAACGTATTTCCATACGTGCCAGTCCATTTCTGTATCTTATTACAGAAGAAGTTGAAAAAAGAAATATGCCCGGTGAAATCGCATTATTACCCGTAGTGGAAAGTGCTTTTAAAACCAATGCCTATTCACGTCAGAAAGCTTCAGGCTTATGGCAATTTATTCCAGCTACAGGACGTTATTTTGGTCTAAAGAAAACCTGGTGGTACGATGGTCGGCGTGATGTTTATATGTCAACCGATGCTGCACTGACTTATCTAAGCCAATTAAGTAAATACTATAAAGGTGACTGGTTATTAGCATTGGCTGCCTATAATGCCGGAGCAGGCAATGTTGACAAGGCGATTAAGAAAAACAGAAAGAAAGGCAAGGCAACTGATTATTGGTCATTAGACTTACCCAAAGAGACCCGTCGTTATATTCCCAAACTGCTGGCAATCTCCAGTTTGATACAAGATAAAAATAAATATCATCTTAACTTACATCCAATCAATGATGAGCCTTACTTAAAGTTAGTTGATACTAAGTCACAAATTAATTTTGCACTGATCGCAAAGTTAACAGGATTAAGCATTGACGAAATCAGAAGCTATAATCCCGCTTTCAAACAATGGGCAACTGATCCTGATGGCCCTCATCATCTGCTGCTGCCTGTCAATAAGATTGGAAATTTAACTGAAAAATTAGCTTTACTTAGTGATACTGAAAGAATGCCCTGGTTTCGTCATAAAATCCGTTCAGGAGAAAATCTTGGCTTAATTGCACAACAATATAAAATATCAGTTAAATTTTTAAAACAAAGCAATCACCTTAAAAATAATCATATCAGGGCGGGGCATTATCTGCTGGTTCCCTCTTCTACAGGGCAGCAGATCAACACTGTATCAATTCAAACAAGCAAGACAAACAGCAGTAAAAACGGGCTCTATAAGGTACGTCAGGGAGATAGTTTCTGGTCAATTTCACGCAAGTTTAAGCTTTCTCATAAAAAACTAGCCTTGATTAATGGATTATCCACCACTGATACATTATCAATAGGTCAGCTATTAAAAGTACAAAATTCTGAAAATAAAACAAAAGGTCAACAAAAGCATCAGGTAAAAATAATTACCTATAAGGTTAAAAAAGGTGATTCTCTCTACGGAATATCAAGACGCTTTGATGTTTCTGTCAATGAACTAAAAACCTGGAATCAGCTTAATAACAAACACTTGCTGCAACCAGGACAGAAAATAAAAGTTTACAAACAGACAATTTAAACTGATGAATGAATATTTTTTTACCTTGTCCGCTTCTGACTCACCAGAAAAAAAATATCCCTTAAATACTGCTTATAGCTTATTAAATAATTTAACATTCAATCATATAACCTCTAAAGGAAAATGTGGTGGGAAGGCAGTTTGCGGCTGTTGTCGTATACAAATTACCTCTGGACAGGATAAATGTAATCCACCACTAGCCGAAGAAAAAGTATATTTTACCCAAATAGAACTTGATCAGGGCTGGCGTCTGGCCTGTCAGACTTACTGCTTAAGAAATATTGCTTTTAATCTACCTGATTAATTTGACTATAGCCCCCTCTTCACCTTATACTTTTCATATGTTAAACCTATCAATTAAGCGGCTTATTTTTTTTATTTTTTTCATTCCTCTGCTTGTTTTTAATTCGTCCTGTTCCTTTATTATTTCATCGGCGACAAAAAATCTTGCCGAAAATTTATCACAAACCATTTTAAATTCTGATGATCTAAAAACAGTGAAAGACGGTACACCGGCATATCTTCTATTAATTGACAGTTTTTTAATTGATTCACCTGATAATATTCAATTATTACAATCCTCAGCAAAACTTTATTCCGCTTATGCCGGAGTTTTTGTTGCTGATCCACAACGAGCAGCACGAATGAGCAGCCGATCATTATCTTATGCAGAACAGGCACTTTGTTTATCAAACAAGACATTTTGTCAGCTTAGAAAATTAAAATTTAATGATTTTTCTCAAATAGTACAAAAAATTGATAAGGAAAATATCAATGACTGGTTTATTTTCGCTTCTGCCTGGGCTGGCTGGGTAAAGGCAAATAGCGGCAATGTCTCAGCTATTGCCCAATTATCCAAAGTCAGACTGATTATGGAACAAATGATCAAAGTAGATGACACTTTAGAAAATGGCTCGGTTCACCTCTATTTGGGAGTACTAAAAACTTTAATCCCCCCTGCTCTAGGCGGCAAACCTGAACAGGCGCGTCAACATTTTGAACGGGCAATAGAATTGTCACAGGGTAATAACCTGATGGTTAAAGTTTTATTTGCACAAAAATACAGCCGCTTAATTTTTGACCAGTCGATGCATGACAGATTATTAAACGAAGTACTGCAGGCTGATCCTTATCAGCATAATTTAGTATTAATGAATGTACTCGCACAGCAAAAAGCAGCCGAACTGTTAGAATCCTCAAACGACTATTTTTAATAAAGAACTTATATGAAAAATCAATTCATAAAACAATTAATCTCTATTTTCTGTGTTCTCAGCAGTCTTGTTTTAATGACTGCTCACTCAGTCCATGCTAAAACTTTAAAAATTGCCACTTTGTCACCTGAAGGTTCAGACTGGATGATAAAAATGCATGCTGGTGCTGAAGAAATCAAACAAAAGACACTGGGACGAGTCAAACTAAAGTTTTATCCCGGGGGTGTAATGGGAGATGACAAGGCAGTTTTGCGTAAAGTCCGCATTGGACAGTTACAAGGCGGTGCCATGACCGGCGGCAGTTTATTAAAAGCCAATTCTAATTACCAAATTTATAATTTATTATTGAGCTATAAGAACCAGGGTGAAATAGATTATGTTCGCAAGCATATCGATGCAGATATAATAAAAGGCTTTGAAAAAGGAGGTTTTGTTATTCTGGGCATGGCAGAATCAGGATTTGCCTATGCAATGTCATCAAAAAAGGCTATTCATAATATTGCACAACTACGCCAGCAGAAAGTCTGGGTTCCCAGTCAGGATATGTTGTTCCAAAAAACACTGCAGTCATTTGGAGTAACAGCGATACCACTGCCCTTTGGTGATGTCCTGGCTGGTTTACAAACTGGTCTGATTAATACTGTAGCCATGTCTCCCATTGGAGCAATTGCTTTACAATGGTATACACAAATCAATTACATCACTGATATGCCTCTACTTTATACTTTAGGTCTACTGGCTATTGATAAAAAAGCATTTAACAAGATCAAAAACACCGATCAAAAGATAGTACTTGAAATCATGGATAAAACTTTTAAGCTCATTGATAATCAAAATAAAAAGAATAATAAAGAGGCATTAGGCGTACTTAAAAATAATGGGATTGAATTTATTAAACCTTCTTCTTCTGATTTAGAAGAATGGCAGAGTTTAGCTGATCAGGCTAATCAGAAACTGGTCAACTCCGGTACTCTGGATGCCAAACTACTGAAAAGAGTGCAGCATCTGCTCAAACAATACCGTCAAAATAACTTATCTCACAACTAGGATGAGTTTTATTGCCAGATTGCACAAACAATTATTACAATTAGAAAAGATACTACTGGTTTCAGCTTTTCTTTTTACTTTATCCATTGCCGTACTGCAAATACTATTACGCAATTTCTTTGATAGTGGAATTATCTGGGGAGATAGTTTTTTACGTATCGCTGTATTATGGATTGGAATGATGGGTGCCTTATATGCCAGTCGTCGTAATAATCATATTCATATTGATCTGACTGTTAAATTTCTTCCCGCTGACGTATTGACCGTTATAAAAAGTATGGTACATCTTTTTACCAGTCTGATTTGTGCTTTTGTTACCTGGTATGGCATTCATCTGGTTGTAATGGAATATGAATTTTCTGAACCAGCCTTTGCCAGCATACCAGTCTGGTCAACCATGTTAATTATTCCTGTTGTTTTTTCTATTATGACAATACGCTATTTACTTTTATCGGTTAAACCATTTTTTAAAAAAACCACACCTGCAAAAGTATGAATATAGCATGACACTTTTTATCGTTATATTCATACTCTTATTATTAGCACTATTTGGTGCACCATTATTTACACTCATTCTGTCTGTATCCATACTTGGATTTACTGCTCAGGAAATCGATTTAACCGTTATTCCTATTGAATTATATCGTCTCACTAATACTCCCCTATTATTAGCTCTGCCCTTATTTACCTTCAGTGGTTATATAATGAGTGCCAGTAATACCTCAGCCCGTCTGGTCAAGCTTTCATCTGCATTGTTAGGCTGGTTACCAGCGCAACTTATTCTGGTGACATTGCTTTCCAGCGCCCTATTTACTGCCTTTACAGGAGCAACCGGTGTAACAATTGTTGCACTGGGCGCATTATTATATCCTGCACTCAAGCAATCAGGATTTTCTGAACAATATAGCCTTGGACTGGTGACAACCTCAGGCAGTCTGGGGCTTTTATTACCCCCCTCACTTCCTTTAATTCTCTATGTTGTTGTCGTTCAGCAAATGGATTTGGGACAAAACATCAGCATCAAAGATGCATTTCTAGCAGGCATCCTACCCACTTTACTCATGATCAGCGTGTTATTTCTATGGGGAATCTGGCAAACAGGAAAAAATCCATCCACTATAAAAGCAGTGACTGGAAACAAGGTCAATGGTCGGGAAATCCTGTCCTCTATCAGAGATTCAATCTGGGAAATTCCACTGCCATTTATTGTATTAGGCGGTATTTTCTCAGGTATTTTCGCCATTTCTGAAGCTGCGGCGATTACAGCACTCTATATTATTATTGTTGAGGTATTTATTTATAAGGAAGTCAGCATAAAGCAATTACCGGATATTATCATTGATTCTATGACGATGATTGGCGGCATTTTAATGATACTGGCCTGCGCTCTGGCCATGACTAATTATCTGATTGATGCAGAAATACCAATATTATTATTTCAGTGGATACAAACTCACATAGATAGTCAGATCACCTTTTTGATTTTATTGAATATCTTTCTACTGATATTAGGGGCGATATTGGATATATTTTCTGCAATTGTCATTATGTCCCCCATTATAGTCCCGGTTGCTATGAGTTTTGGTATTCACCCGGTACATCTGGGAATTATTTTTCTAGCCAATATGCAGTTAGGCTATCTGACTCCTCCGGTAGGAATGAACTTGTTTATTGCCAGTTATCGTTTTAAAAAACCCATCACAGAAATCTATCAGTCAACCATTGTCATGATGTTATTACTACTAGGCTGTGTTCTGGTCATTACCTATGTCCCTGCACTCAGTCTTTTCTTTATTTAAGGTGTATGTATCCAAATACTGAGGAGTCTATTTCTTCTATCTGTGTGAACGCACGATAACTTTTAATTCAAACGCAAGATAACTGTTTTTACAAAATTTCATTTAACAAAATAACAATTTCATTGTATCACATTGTAAATGCCTCACTATTTTACTTTCATATTACCTAAAATGTAACATCTATCTGTATTTGGATACATACACCTTAAATATTTATTAGAATTTATTACTTAGCCCAATAATTGACTCTTTTATGATATTTCTGTGATACTTTTGTGAGATTTTATTTTTATACTAGTACTCAAGTTAAAATTATTTTAAAGCAATTAATCAAACACTTATTTATATCATTCTGAATAAATAATAATATGGAGTCTACTATGTTTAAATCATCAAAATTAATCATCAGTGTTTTGGGTGCATCAGTTTTATTTTCGGGTGTTAGTCTGGCGGACACATTTGAAGTAACAATTACCAATGCCACAGCAGGTCAGGTTATCACTCCTCCGCTAGCATTTACCCATAATAGTAATGTCTCCCTATTTAAGTTAGGGCAAGCTGCACCCAGTTTTTTAATTCCATTGGCCGAAGATGGTGACATCAGTGGTTTTACCGGAGCAGATAGTTTAGCAGATATCTCTGCACTCTACATGGGAACGGGTGGTATTACTCCGGGAAGTTCACAGACCTTTAGCATAGATACCACTTCTGATCACCCTCTTATTACTGTGGCTGCTATGTTTGCTTCCTCAAATGATGCTTTTATCTCAGTTTATGATCAACAACTGGATTTTGGATTTGCTAGTAAAACCTATCCTGCAACAGTTTATGATGCAGGGAGCGAACGAAATTCTGAAGATTGTCAATATATTCCAGGACCACCTTGTGGAAATGGTGGCGTTCATGATACTACGGGAGCAGAAGGCTTTGTACATGTTCATAATGGGATTCACGGCATTTCTTCCCTGAACGTACAAACTTATAGTTGGAAAAATCCTGGGGCTGTTATTACGATAAAACATATGCAATAAGTTCAACACATAGTTTAGAACTAATGAGGAACAAACTATGAAACATAAATTAGTATTATTTCTATTAACATACCTATTATTCTTTGCATCTAATGCATTCGCAGATAAAACCATCCTGGCCGGTGGTTGTTTTTGGTGTATGGAGTCAGATTTTGAAAAACTTGAGGGGGTAAGCGTTGTTATCTCTGGATTTACTGGCGGAACTTTAAAAAATCCAACATACAATGGCAATCATTCAGGGCATTATGAGGCTGTTGAAATTAGCTATGATCCCGACAAAGTGAGTTATACAGAGTTGCTGGACTATTATTGGCTACATATCGATCCATTTGATGTTAGAGGGCAGTTTTGTGATAAAGGTTCAAGTTATTTAAGTGCAGTTTTCGTAGCCAATAAACAAGAGAGGAAAGTAGCAGAACAATCTAAAAGAAAAGTTACAGAGCAATTTCCTGATAATAAAATTGTGACACCAATTATAAACGCTTCTACCTTTTATCCAATTAAAGGTAATGAAAGTTATCATCAAGATTATTATAAAAACAATCCGATTCGCTACAAAGCCTATCGCTGGAATTGTGGTCGTGATAAACGTTTGAAAGAGATTTGGGGTGATAAGGCAAAACATTGAATATGCAGCCCTCAGCCAAACTTGAAATTTGCCGACCATCGTCTTGGTAACATAAAATACCAAATAAGATGGTTGGAAAATTTTAAGTTATTTAGAAGATTACCTCATGAGTCTTGGGCTGAGCAATATAACGATGATATAAGTAAAGAAAATAGTTAAATTCAACTAAGATAAGTTGCACTTATGAGTTGAATCTGGGGAGAAAAATATGAAATGGTTTAGTTTAATAGCAGCTATAATGTTTTCCGCTAGTGTTATCAGTCAAAAAACAACGGCCACATCTAATATAAACTCTCCTGAAAGCATACCTGAGTTTACACATCAAAAGGAAAGTGAATGGATTAATTCCCCTCCTCTTAGCGTAGATAAGTTAATAGGGAAAGTGATTCTAATTGATATGTGGACCTTTGATTGCTGGAATTGTTATCGTTCCTTTCCATGGCTTATTGAGCTAGACATAATGTATTGAACCTGTCCAACTTCAGCATCGTAGGTTAAGCTTGAAGTTGAACCACAAACTCAGAGCTACCCTAAAGAGGAC
>JAHXIV010000099.1:15946-18988 GCA_025655455.1 gamma proteobacterium symbiont of Taylorina sp. | reverse complement strand
CGGCTAGTAGTTATAATCACATATCAGTGATTTAGGTTCTCCTACAGAGGACTTTCACCTCATAAATTCACGCCCATGCTGGGCGTACCAACAGCATGCAATTAGAGGAGTAAATTATGACAATTACTACTACTCGTTGGGATTCAGCAGAACATTTAAAAACAGATGAAGATATTCAATTTTATTTGGAAGCTTGTATTGAAGAAGCTGGTGACGATCCCTCTTTTATAGTCCATGCACTTGGTGTAATAGCTCGTGCAAAAAATATGAGTCAATTAGCCAGAGATACTGGGTTAACTAGGGAGGGTCTTTACAAAGCTCTATCACCAGAGGGCAACCCTACATTTTCCACAGTTGCAAAGGTTGCAAAAGCTTTAGGTTTCAGGTTGTCTGTTCAGCCAGTTGCCTAGAAAAATATAACACATATGAGCCTTTTCCTGTCAACAGGCAATAGGGTATCGCAAAGAAAAAATAGTCTTTTTTCTTTTAGTTCTTTAACAATTTAATCGTTCTATCTTGCTATTCGACGTGGTTTTTAGTGATTAAACTAAAACAAACACATATAGAGGGTCTCTTATATAGCTTTGCTAATGGTTTGTTGATCCCAGATAAAAATTGATTCATCTATAGATTTTATAACAAACGCCCTAGAAACTTATTGGTAAACTTTAGGTAGTGTTTCACCTCTTAGTAGGGTCGCAATATATATAAAAACCTTTGTCGCTTGTTGATCAGTGAGTTTAAAGTTTCTGGAATCTCTTATAAAAAACTTGTGCCTTTCAAGTCTTTTCATCAAATCCCATCTCAACTTTTAATTCATTTAAGGTAACTTCTTTTATATTTTTATTAGTCGTAATATCATTTATTGCTTGTTTAGTTTTTTTATTCGGTAATTTTACTTCAAAGGGAAGACCCTGTTTTGCAACAATCATACTCGTAAATATATTTACAGCTTCAGTAAAGTTTATTCCAAGATCTGCAAGTATTTCTTTAGCTTTAATAAATTTAACTTCATCAATTCGTAAACTTGTTTGTACTTTCTGCATTTTATACTCCAAAAGTGATAAAGTATATCATACACCATTTGGTATATTTTAGATATGCTATAATTGCTGTATAATTCTGAAAAATATTTAATTTTTTGATTCTTGTAAATTTATATTATTTATAATCAACGGTATAATCTGCTAACAATCGCATTAAAGCTGAATTTTAAAAAATGATAGTTCAATATTACTTAATTATGAAGCAAATAAATTTTTTAAGGAAATAATCCATGTTTAAACAATTAGTTTTAACTATCTTATTGATGGCATATTCATCAATAAATTTTGCGGTAGTTCCTGATATTTCTGGTACTACTTCAGGTATTATGAATTTTACAGATACTTGTAGTGATAGTTCTGGAGGAACAGGTCAAGAATCCATATCAGATTTAAAAATTTATCAAACAGGTGAAAACTTTCTATTTATTTTAGATAGTTCATCTTCTTCTGAAGAAACTAATACATCTATTTTTTCAGGCACTATTAATAGCTCTGGACAGTTAAATGCTAGTCTGGCATATAATGGCTTTGAGCATGATGGTGGTTTCTGGCGTGGTAATGGGACATATACAGGCAGTTTTAATACTGCCAATAATCAGCTTTTATTAAATGGCAGCGGTCAAGATGATAGTTTTGGTGCATTTGGTGAGCCTGAAGATTCTTGTCAATTTAATAGTAATATCGAACTCACAAGAACATCAGTTGCTACAGTAGTAGTTCCTGATATTTCTGGTACTATTTCAGGTATTATGAATTTTACAGATACTTGTAGTGATAGTTCTGGAGGAACAGGTCAAGAACCCATATCAGATTTAAAAATTTATCAAACAGGTGGAAATTTTCTATTTATTTTAGATAGTTCATCTTCTTCTGAAGAAACTAATACATCTATTTTTTCAGGCACTATTAATAGCTCTGGACAATTAAATGCTAGTCTGGCATATAATGGCTTTGAGCATGATGGTGGTTTCTGGCGTGGTAATGGGACATATACAGGCAGTTTTAATACTACCAATAATCAGCTTTTGTTAAATGGCAGCGGTCAAGATGATAGTTTTGGTGCATTTGGTGAACCTGAAGATTCTTGTCAATTTAATGGTAATATAGAACTCACAAGATCTTCTGCTTCAATACCAATATCAACATCAGAGTCCAAAACAGAAGTTCAAAAAACAGCAGGCTCAGTATACTCGGTAACTCCAACTACTTTAGCATCACCTACAACTTCTGGAACCGTACCAGATAGTACAGCATTACTCACATTAGCAGATTCTTCAACAACTGTTAAACGAGATGATGGAAGTGTTATTGAAGTTAAGCAAAATACCTTAGCAGTTTTAAATCCTACTAAAGAAAGTACTGGAATAGTTACTTTAATTAAAGGGCAAATTACAACGACTGTTAATTGCTCAAGTTCCAGTGCATACGAAGTTCGTACAGCACTAGCTAATATTAAAGTAGCTGTGCCTTGTGCATCAGGACAAAGAGTAAGTAACACGGCAAAATTTACCAGCAATTATTCACAAAATGGCTTAGATGGTACTTTAACAATTAATGTTATTACTGGAACAGTAGATGTAACTGATAGAGAGGGAAATACCTTTACTTTAACAGCAGGACAAGAAAAAACCATACAAAATACTGTACCACGTACTTCTTGGGTGTTACCTATTGATGGAGATAAAATCTATGGTGGAGAAACAAACCTCTTTATTTGGACAGAACATCCTAATGCAGTAAGTTACAAACTAGAAGTAAACCTTCCAACTCCTGTCTTTGCTGAAGAAAATACTAGTAAACCAGAATTTCCAAATCAAACTGCCGTTTTAACTTCAACTAGCTATAGTAAATATGATGGACTTATTATTTTTCCTCTTCCTTTACCTAAAGGCCATAATGGTCTCTTATTAGAATTACGTATGTTTGCCTTAGATAGTTCAGGCAATATTATTGGAGAAAGTGTCTCAAGTGATAGTACTGCTGTTACTTGGAAAGA
>JAHXIV010000099.1:0-15936 GCA_025655455.1 gamma proteobacterium symbiont of Taylorina sp. | reverse complement strand
TAATAATTTAGTTCGGTGTTAACGTCTTATAAATCGGGTAGCCAAGGGTTTCTCTCCCACAGCCCCAAGTTGAGTAGCCCAAAGCGTAAGACGATAATCAATATACAATAATATTTTGTACAGTATGGAGTAGCAATAACGTCCATAGTAGACTACCTGGTGCACCCTTATTCCTTTTGACTCGTTTCCAAGCCAGTTGAAGATTCACCTCTATTTATCTTGACAATGCAACCTATTGGGTTACAATCAGTCTGTGATAACCAGTTTCATACACAAAGGTTTAGAGAAATTTTATAAAACAGGTACAACGTCTGGCATTCAAGCTAACCATGCCAAGCGATTAAGACTAATTCTTTCAAACATTGACCAAGCAGAAAGTCCAGATGACATGGACTTACCAGGTTTACGATTGCATGAACTAAAGGGCAACCGAAAAGGTATATGGTCAGTCACTGTCAGTGGTAATTGGAGAGTTACATTCCGATTTTCAGGTCATAACCCAGAAATTGTTAACTACGAGGATTATCACTAATGAGTATGCATAATCCGGCTCATCCGGGAGAAATTCTCAAGGAATTAGTAATAGAACCATTGGGTGTCACTATTACTGATGTCTCTGAGCACCTAAATATTAGCCGAAAAACATTATCAAAAGTCTTGAATGGTAGAGGTTCTATTACTACGGAAATGGCTTTGCGTTTAGAACTAGCATTTAAAAAGCCATCAGCAGATCATTGGCTTCGTCTTCAAAATGCTTATGACCTTTGGTTGTCCCGTCAAAATTTGTCAGCATTGCATGTCCAACCATATAAAATTGCATCATAAAAGACTTAATCGGGTAGCCGTGGGTATCTCTCCCACAGCCCCCACACTCGTAATGAATTGCCACCCATTTCTCTTTAAGAGAAACGAGTCCTAAATCCTTCAGGTATTTATTAGAAAGTCCTTTATTAATCCCTTCTGTTTTAGAACTATGCCAGTAGCTCTTGCTGGAAATGCCACAGAAAATAGCGAGCTTTTCTTTCACTCCCAGCCTTAACAGATTCCTTACCTTGGTTTTGACTTTACGCCATTGTTTCCAAAAGCATTGTGTTACCAGCAATGCAATAATGATCCACCCTAGCACTGTCAAACCGAGTCTTATTTATTAAACAGTAATCCTCAATCCCCGTTATTTTCTTATGGCTTTGTTGCTTGTTATACCGATCTCCCCAGATAAGAACGTGAACTTTCTCTATACAACCTCGCCATTTACGCTATCGATAAAACCTGTGGCTTCGCTATCATTGGCTAGCTCATCTCTCGACTACGCCTTATATGACGTTTCTGTCCGTAGGCTCATAGATTTGTCATCGGCTAGTAGTTATAATCACTTATCGGTGATTTAGGTTCTCCTACAGGGGACTTGCACCCCATAAATTCACGCCCATGCTGGGCGTACCAATCGCATAAACACTGAATTTTAAATCGCCGCTTCGCTCTGGTTTAAAATCAGGTTATGCAAAGCTTTATAATATAAAAAAATGACTGCTTTCTTGAAATTGTTAGAGATTATATTTTAAGCTAGAATAGCTCTATGGGTTTGAACTTATTTACACCAAAATTCTTTGAAATGACTGGTACTGGCTAGACTGAGGTAGTTAATAGTTTCCAAAAACATCATAAGGCCACATATTTAATAATTTTGAAAGATTGGAAATGGCCACTATCTGGATAGTGGATTTAATAACGACTCTAACCTTCAATTAATACTATAGGTCAACAACCTTTTTCAAGAAATTATGCAAAACTTGATATTCTATCCGCACAAATGCTGTTATTACAGCTTTGCACAATGCCAGAAAAAGAATGACGTAAGAGCAATACATGGATGTACTTGAGCGTCCTCCTGAGCTACAACCCACACACCGAAGTGCGTTTGTTAGGTATCATGTCCCAAATGTCACCTTTGGTTGTAAATCAGCTATTTTAAAAAGTACGTATTTTAGTGATGAAGCAGAATGTATTAATATTTCTTTTTTAATATCATTTTATTCCCGTCACGAGTCATATGGATACGGCTCAGGAATGTTTGTCCAAGCAGTACTTCTGTTGGAAAAGCCCCTTCTAAAACAGCTGCATAAACATTATAAAGTTGTATATGACCAATTTTTACCTTGCTCAGAATCACCTGATAGCCTTGCACAACACCTGAAGCTGTTGTTGCCTGCAAGGGAGTTCCACTTCTATATTTTATACCCATGCGTTTTGCTGCAATAGAATTGAGTGCAATCGTTGAAGCACCGGTATCAATTAAAAATTTAGCAGAAAAATTATTGATACTGCCATTAATACGAAACATGTTCTGTGGATCTTTCCAGACAACAAATTCCTTATCGGCTGCAGATTTTTTAAAGTTGGTTGAAACTGTTGAACCCAGTTTAAACTTTTTTATTTCACCATGCAGTTCTAAAACCACAGCACGACTGTCCGAGCTGATGAGTTTTACGCCACGATAAGTTTGTCCTTTCTTTAATATTTTTTGCTTACCATCAATTGACAACATCGCCTTGTCAGTAAAAAGAGCCATAACCTGTATTTTATGACTGGCATTTACTTCAGCACACAATAGTAGCAATAACACAGTGAACAGAACAATGATTTTAGAGATAAGTTTCATTATGTCAGTCTCTTATTAAAAATATGTAACAATCATAAATAAACAAAACCATGCGTATATACCTGCCAGGACATCATCTATCATGATACCGAAACCACCATCTACATGCTGATCAAGATAACTGATCGGCCAGGGTTTTACAATATCAAAAAAACGAAATAAAACAAAGCCCAATATTAACCATTTCCAGTCAAGAGGGATCATAAACATAGTTATCCAAAAACCCACAAATTCATCCCATACTATCCCGGAAAAATCATGTACTTTTAAATCATCCGAGGCCACCTGACAAATATGAATACCAATATAGAAAGCAAACAAAGTAATCATTCCATACCAAAGCCAGGGTAGTTGAACTAATAAAAGGTAGAGTGGTATGGCTGCCAGCGTACCAAAAGTACCTGGAGCAAATTTAGTCAGACCTGATCCAAAACCAAAGGCCAGAAAATGCCATGGGTTGGACCAGACCTGATGACGTGAACGTATAACATCCTTATTAATCTTTGGGTTCTTATGCAAAATGGTCATAACCTCCTGAACGGATACTATACTCTTTTCCATTCGCTAATAACAAATGCAGACTCTTTTGACCTGTTTGTGCTTTAACAATCCGGCCGACTGCAGTAAATTGTGGATATTGCCTGACCACTTTCTGCCAATCATTTTCCGCAAGGGTAAAACATAGTTCATAATCATCCCCTCCAGTTAGTGCTTTCTCCCAGGCATGTTCCTTTGTCATACAATCCAGTGAACTGGCAAGGGGAATTTTTTCTAACTCAATAATAGCAGCAACCCCACTGGCATTTAATATATGCCCCAGATCAGAATATAAGCCATCAGATAGATCTAATGCTGAATGTGCAATACCCTGCAAATATAAGCCCACATCGACTCTTGCACAAGGATAATTAAGAGCCTGCAGAGCAGCATGTTTGTCAACTTCTGAAAGACAACTATAATTTTCGTAATTTTGCTTTAAGGCTATATCCAGACCAATCGCTGCCGCTCCCAGAGAACCGGTTACGGCAATCACATCCCCTTCTATCGCTCCTGAACGTTTCAGACCACTCTGTTGTTTAATATAACCACAGACCTGAATGGTCACTGATAAAGCACCACGAGTGGTATCACCACCAATAAGCTGAATATTATGTTGTTCAGACAAGGCAAACAGGGATTTAGAAAATTGTTCCAGCCATTGATGGGCAGTCTTATCAAAATCAGGCAGACTCAGACTCAGAGTAAACCAGGCCGGTTCCGCCCCCATTGCCGCTAAATCACTCAGATTAACTGATAGAGCTTTATATGCAATACTATCAGGAGAACTATCCTGAGGAAAATGAACACCGCTGATCAGCGTGTCAATAGAAAAAACAAGATGGGATTTTTCTCTTGGTTCTACAATGGCACAGTCATCGCCTATACCTAAAATAACATCCGCACGCTTATTTTGAACAGGTTCAGAAAAATAAGATTGAATCAGTTGAAATTCAGAGCCTGACATGAGACAGTTATTTTTTTCGGGGCTTTTTACTACGAGGGGCTTTGACTTCAACATCACGTATTTTAGTAGCTATTTTATCCATCATACCATTAATAAATTTGTGACCATCTTCAGCACCAAATATTTTCGCACATTCGACTGATTCATTGATAACAACCCGATATGGAACATCTTTACGTTGTTCCAGTTCATAAGTGCCCATCAGCAGAATTGCTTGTTCAACTGGATCAACTTCATCAAACTGACGACACAAAAAAGGTATCATATAATCAATTAATCCCATTTTATGAGCTGCCACAAAATGTAGTATTTTCTGAAAATACGGCACATCAGCATCTTCCATATCATGATCACCTAGAAAGTGAACTTCAATATCAGAAACATCCTGTCCGCTTAACAGCCATGAATACAATGCTTGTACCGCAAATTGTCGTGATTTTGAACGATTTTTCAATATTCTATTATCCTGATTAGAGCCTTTAACTCGGGATCGGTTTTGCAGTCAAAAGTCATAAGATAGTATATCTTTGTTAAATCCAGTGATCAATACCATTTGACACCATCAATCCCTGTTAAGCTGGAGTCTAAAGTTAACTAAAACTCTTGAATAAATTAACCATCTCAATTGCTGATAATGCTGCCTCTGAACCTTTGTTTCCAGCCTTAGTCCCTGCACGTTCAATAGCCTGCTCAATAGAATCCACGGTTAATACCCCAAATGCCACTGGAATATCATATTGCATAGAAACCTGTGCCAGACCTTTAGAATTCTCATTTGCCACAAAATCAAAATGAGGCGTACCACCTCGAATCACTGCACCCAGTGCAATAATTGCGTCATATTTTTTTGCCGCCGCCATACGTTGAGCAGCCAGAGGAATTTCCACCGCTCCCGGTACACGAACAATCTCAATATCAGCATCCTGACCACCATGTCTGACAATCGTATCCAGCGCACCACTGAGCAAAGACTCAACAATAAAACTATTAAAACGACTGATCACAATACCAAACTTAGCACCATCAACAACCATCTCACCTTCATATGTTTTTATATTCATTATTTTCTCTCACCAGTATAATATTCAATCACTTCTAATCCAAAGCCCGACAAACCATGAATTTTCTTCGGTGCTGACATCACTTTCATACGTTTAACCCCCACAGACTTCAATATCTGCGCACCTAAACCATAAGTACGAAGATCTTTTGTATTGCCGGTATGAGAAGACACATCACCCTGCTGTAATTTTTTATAATGATCCATACGACTAATTAATTCATGACTACTTTCATGACTACGCAAAATAACAATGACCCCTGTACCTTCATCTTCAATGCGCTGCATCACATCATTTAAGGGCCAGCCACAATCATCCATTTTAGCACCCAGCATATCACAAAAAGAATTTTCCATATGCACCCGCACTAAAACAGCCTCATCCGGATTGATTTCACCTTTAATCATCGCCATATGAACCTGTCCTGATATTGCATCCTGGTATGCTTCCAGGCGAAAGTCACCAGATGAAGTCGGCAGACTACAATCACTGACTTTTTCAACAGAATGTTCATTTTTCAGACGGTATTCAATCAGATCAGCAATGGTGCCTATTTTAAGCTCAAACTTATCAGCAAAGGCTTCCAGATCAGGCCTTCTCGCCATGCTGCCATCTTCATTAAGAATCTCAACGATAACAGCAGAAGGATCAAGGCCGGCAATTCTGGAGAGATCACAACCTGCTTCTGTATGACCTGCTCTGGTTAACACACCACCCGGCTGAGCCATCAATGGGAAAATATGACCTGGTTGAACTATATCAACAGGCTGGGCATTTTCAGCAACAGCAGTTTGTATAGTAACTGCGCGATCCCCCGCTGAAATTCCAGTCGTTACACCTTCCGCAGCTTCAATTGAAACTGTAAAATTAGTACCATATTCTGCATTATTACTATCCACCATCAAAGGGAGTTTTAATTGCTTACAGCGTTGTTCTGTCAAGGTTAAGCATATTAAGCCCCGACCATGAGTTGCCATGAAATTAATTTTCTCTGCTGTCACTTCACTGGCAGCCATCAACAAATCACCCTCATTTTCACGGTCTTCATCATCAACGATGATAACCATTTTCCCCTGACGGATATCTTCTACAATTTCTTCAATCGAATTAAATTTAGCCATAATTTATATATTTTGTTCTCTACTTTCTACAAGTCAATTGATAAACACAATGATACGGATTACCACACAAATACTAAAAACCTAATTTTTTTCTCAAAACTTCTTAACTATTTATTTCCCAAGAACCCATTTTCAGCCAAAAGAGCCATTGTCACTCCCTGCTGTGGTGAAGTTTCTGCTGCTTTGTCACCCAATAACAAACGTTCTAAATAACGCGCAATAATGTCCACTTCCAGATTCACTTCTTCGCCAACCCGGGAATTAAACAATGTCGTTTCTTCTAACGTATGAGGGACAATATTCAATTCAAATACTGCACCATTCACTTCATTAACTGTTAAACTGATACCATTGACACAAATAGAACCTTTTCCTGATATATATTTTGCCAGTTCTTTTGGTGCCCGAATTTTAAAATGTATCGAACGTCCGGCATTGCTGCGTTCAATAATTTCACCCAATCCATCCACATGACCACTAACAATATGTCCACCCAGATGTGTGGTTGCTAATAAAGCTTTTTCCAGATTAACTTTACTCCCTACCTTTATATGTCTGAAACTGGTTTTTGACAAGGTCTCAGCTGAAACATCTGCCCAAAAACCATCACCGGGGAGTTTTATTGCCGTTAAACAAATGCCATTGCTTGCGATACTATCACCAATTAAAACATCTTCCAGACTCAAGCCTGCTGTTTTAATATAAAAACGGCTGTCTACCCCGTTTGCCTCAATAGCAGCAATCTGACCAATGGCCTGAATAATACCTGTAAACATAAGCTTGTCTCAATTTTTATCTAACATTCAGCGAAGCTGTGATACGATAATCCTTACCCACTGCACGAATATCCTGAATTTCCAGTTCAATCCGTTCATTGATATGAGTTAAACCCGGCAGTACCAACAAACCTTTTGCCTCACTGCCCATTAAGTTCGGTGCCATGTAGATAATTAACTCATCCACATAACCCGCCTGTATCATCGCTCCGCTTAAAGTAGCACCCGCTTCCAATAATACATCATTGTATTGTTGCTGCACCATAATTGATACTACATTTTCTAACGACAATTGCCTCAGACCCGCTTCATCACTACTTTTTAGATACTCAATAGCAGCACCCTGCTGTTGCAGTTCTCTTACTTTTTTCTGTGGTGACAGTTGACAATTCTTATCCAATATAAACTCTTCCTCTGTCTTATTTGCAGATGAAGATGTTTGCAAAACGACAGAGGAAGAGTTTATTGGCCGATGCCTCTCATCAGTTAAAATAATTGTTTTTCCCGGTAAAGACAACATTTTTGCTGCCGCCGGCATTCTTAAATAACTATCTAAAATCATTCGATCCGGTTGATGTTCAGCATTAAAATATTTTTCTGAACGTATATTCATGGAAGGATCATCAGCTAATACCGTACCGATGCCCGTCAAAATAGCCGAACTTTCAGCTCTTAAACATTGTACATCTTCGCGCGCCTGAGTTGAGGTAATCCATTGACTTTCACCATTGGCCATAGCCGTCCGACCATCCAGACTCATACCCATTTTACATCGAACTCTGGGTCTTTTCGAAATCATACGTTGAATAAAACCGGGATTTAATGCTTTGGCCTGTGATTCTAAAATCCCATTTGTCACTTCGACGTTATTTTTCTGCAACAGAGCAACACCCCTTCCAGCGACCAATGGATTGGGATCAATCATCGCAATCACTACCCGTTTAACACCTGCTGCAATTAAAGCATGGCTGCAAGGTGGAGTTTTACCAAAATGACTGCATGGCTCAAGTGTTACATAAGCCGTCGAACCCCGGGCACTTTCTGTTTTGAGAGCAGCCAGAGCATTGACTTCTGCATGCCCCTGTCCAGCAGCTTGATGCCAGCCTTCGGCAATAATATGATCATTTCGAACAATAACACAACCCACTCTGGGATTTGGATGAGTTGTATACCAGCCCTGCTTTGCCAGATGAATGGCTTTTGCCATATAGTATTCATCAGAGTGCATTGGCTACTCTTTATCCAGGCGTTCGATTTCCTGGCGAAACTCATCTAAATCCTGAAAACTTCGATAAACAGAGGCAAAACGCACATAGGCCACCTGATCCAGTTTCTTCAATTCTTCCATTACCCATTCTCCCAGACGACTGGCTGCAACTTCCCGATCACCCGTTGCCCGAAGATTATATTTTATCTGACTAACTGCATTCTCAATGATTTCCATTGACACCGGACGTTTTTCCAAAGCTTTTAACATGCCTTCCAGCAATTTTTGATCATCAAAAGGCACTCTTGAACCATCACTTTTGATAATTCTAGGCATCACCAGCTCTGCACTTTCAAAGGTGGTAAAGCGTTCACTACAGGTCAGACACTCACGCCTGCGGCGTACAGAGTCACCTTCATTCGCCAGGCGGGAATCAATGACCTTAGTATCCGGTGCGTTACAAAAGGGACAATGCATAGTTTAAGAGTTAATGATGATCAATGTTCATAGACAGGGAACTGTTTACAAAGATCCAGTACTTTCTGTTTGACCAGAGCAACACTGTCTAAATTCTGCATGTTTTCAATTGTCCGATCAGCTTCTGCCATATCACATAAATCATCCAGAATATCACAAATCCATGATGCAAGTTCAGCACTTTCTGTTTCTTTAAAACCACGTGTTGTAATCGCTGGAGAACCTATACGTAAACCACTGGTGACAAAGGGTGATTGCGGATCATTAGGCACTGAATTTTTATTGACGGTAATATTTGCCATTCCCAGAGCAGCATCAGCAACTTTACCGGTTAACTCACGGCTTATCAGACTCACCAGAAAGAGATGATTGTCTGTACCACCAGAAACCACATCATAGCCTCTGCCCAGAAAAACTTTTGCCATCGCACGGGCATTTTCCACCACCTGAGCTTGATAGACTTTATAACCATCTTCCATTGCTTCTTTAAAGGCCACCGCCTTACCGGCTATCACATGCATTAATGGTCCACCCTGAGTACCGGGAAAAATCATTGAATTTAGTTTCTTTTCAATTTCAGGATTTGATTTTGCCAAAATAAGACCACCACGAGGTCCACGCAATGTTTTATGTGTGGTTGAAGTGGTAACGTCTGCAATTTGTACCGGACTGGGGTAAACACCTGCAGCAATTAAACCTGCCACATGCGCCATATCAACCATCAAATAGGCGCCAACTTCATCCGCAATATTACGAAAACGCTGCCAGTCCATAACTCTGGAATAAGCACTAAAACCAGCAATAATCATTTTGGGTTTATGTTCTCTTGCCAGACGTTCTACCTGATCATAATCCACTTCACCCGTCGCTTCATTCAGACCATATTGAACGGCATTGAATAATTTGCCTGAGAAACTGACTTTGGAGCCATGAGTTAAATGCCCTCCATGTGCCAGACTCATACCCATAACAGTATCACCGGCATTCAACAAGGCAAAATAAACGGCTGCATTGGCCTGAGAACCGGAATGAGGCTGCACATTGGCATAATCAGCAGCAAAAAGTTGTTTTGCTCTGTCTATGGCTAATTGTTCAGCCACATCAACATTTTCACAACCGCCATAATAGCGCTTGGAAGGATAGCCTTCTGCATACTTGTTGGTCAGCACAGAACCCTGTGCCTGCATCACTCTGGGAGAAGTATAATTTTCTGACGCAATGAGTTCTATATGTTCTTCCTGACGAACTTCCTCATGTTGCATTGCGTTCCATAATTCATCATCATAACCAGCAATTGTCATATCTTTTGTAAACATGAGGATTCCTTTTAAAAATAGGTTAAAATACAGCACATCATCTAAGCTGTGGGATCATACCCTACTTTGCTATGATTATAAACCTATAGCAATTCGTTCTCTGGAAAACAATAACTAATGACTAGTTCAAACACACAAATTAATACGAAAGAAAATGCTTCATTGCTCGATTATTTAAAAACCTGGCCTTTATTTTTATTACCTCAGCACTTTCTCTCTTCATTAATCCACTGGTTTATGCGCATTAAACAGCCATGGTTTAAAAACCAGCAAATCAGTCAGTTTATAAAACTATTTAATGTTAATATGAATGAGGCGCAACAGCAGAGTATTAATGGCTTTACTGATTTTAATCATTTTTTTACACGCAAATTAAAAAATGAGGTTCGTATTGATCAGACAAATGATAAAGAAATATGCTGCCCGGTTGATGGTGCTATCAGTGAGATTGGCCTGATAGATAAGGAGCAATTAATTCAGGCCAAGGGACACTATTTCAACCTAAGTAATTTACTGGCAGATAATGAATCTTTAACTGAAACTTTTATTGATGGCTCATTTGCCACAATTTATCTTTCCCCGCGAGATTATCACCGTATACATATGCCCATCAACGGTATATTAAAAGAAATGCATCATGTACCCGGAAATCTGTTTGGCGTTAATCGCGCATCAGTAAAAACGATTCCAAATTTATTTGCCCGCAATGAACGGGTTATTTCTATCTTTGATACTCCAGCAGGTAAAATGGCTTTAATACAGGTAGGAGCTATTTTTGTTTCCAGTATAGAAACTATCTGGCAAGGTGTGATCACACCACCAAGACAGAAATCAGTACAAAACTGGAAATATCAGGATGATATAAAACTAGCCAAAGCACAGGAAATGGGACGCTTTAATATGGGATCAACAGTAGTATTACTTTTTAGCAAAGACATGATTGAATGGAGTCACGAACTAACACCCAATACACCTGTCCAGATGGGACAGTTATTGGGAAAGATCAGCATTCAGTAAGAGTAAATGAATTCTGAACGCTGCTTTTACTTATTATCAATAATAGAATTCCAGATTAAGCGCGAAGACATCTCAAAATATTCTTCCAGTTCAAATGTTTTTGGTCTGACCAGTTGTTTGGTAAAATTTAATGTTTGACCGGGTACCTGGTAGAATTCTTCCAGTTTAGATCGGCATGCTTCATTAAGCTTATCTTGTGAAACAACTTCGCTCACTATCGACATTTCTTTTGCTTCATCGGCAGGGATTATTTTACCTGCCATCAATAATTCCATTGTTTTTGTCGTGCCCAACTGACGTTTCAGGAAAAATGGTACAGCACCCATTGGTGTAATCCCAATTATAAGACCAGGAAATTCTATCCTCATATCATCCGTAGCAATACGATAATCACAAGCCAGGAAATAACCAAAAGAATCAATAGGGACGTTGCCGCTTATCGCAATAACAACAGGCTTGGAAAAATCATTCAATGCCAATGTGATACGCTTGATTGAATTACCATAGCGCGTCACACCCATTTCCTTTTTTACATAGCCTGATTCCTTTTGAATAGATTGAATAAAAGTTTGTAATACCTCTATACGATCATTATCCGTCTCATGTTGAATCAAAACACCTTTTATTTTCTGATTCATTTCAATTGAATTTATGCAGGCTAATAAATCATGTACATGTGAAACTTCATGAGCTATTTTATAACTGGCTTCTTTTAAAGAAATCACAGCGGTCTGATTTTCAAAAGAACACGTAAATACATCACTGCTATAATTACTAAAATCATTCATATACTATATCCCAATATTATATTTAAGGAATGTTCCTAAAGTTATTACCAGGCTGATTTTTCAATTTCCAGAAACATACTATTAATATGTTTACCAAAATTTGTATCAAAACCATGCCAGTTTTTATAGTGCCCAAATTGATTGATGACCTTTTTTTTGATTTCAAAATCCTGTAGTTCATCATCAAACCCCAGCTGTACTACTTCTTTAACATGAATTAAATAATCAAGAAAAGGTTTAATTGCAGTGTCACTGGAACCGGACTGTCCGTGCCCCGGCACATAATTGACCATATCCAGATCAGCAGCATATTCTAACACCTTAATATTACCGAGCATACTTGAACTGTCGTCAAAACGTCCCATACGTTTGTAAAAACTATTGTCACCCAGAAACAGAGTTTTACTTTCAATATGTTCAATCATGATATCGGTATTCGTATGGGCTGGCACCATAGAATGAATACGAAAATGCTGTCCATCTATAGCAATGCTATCACTATGATTTATGGAAAATTCAGGGGCGACCACCCGGGTTCCTTCAGTTTTGCCTTCAGTCATTCTCAGCATACTGTCAACCCATATCAAGCCCTGCTCTCCATTGGCCTGTTTAATCATGTCCGGATGTCCATAGATTTTGACCGCAGGATATTTTTCTTTAATCGCCTGATTGGCCAGCCAGTGATCACCATGGATATGAGTATTAAAAACGGCAATAACAGGCTTGTCTGATATTTTTTCAATTTCTTTCAGGACTTCCTTTCCAACAGGGTAGGAACTACCGGGATCAATAACAATCAAACCCTTTTTAGAAATTATTATTGCAGGATTATTCATAAAGCCATCATTTGCTGCATTTGGTTCATCCAAAGGACCATGCATAACATAAACGGCATTATTAATTTTTTCAAATTGATAATTACCTGCCGAACCAAGATCCCATGCATAAAGAACGGGAGCAAACAATAGGGATAAAGCACAACTAATAATTATTTTTTTGATTAACATGTTTAACATTTTAAAATTTTGAAACTCCAGGGAAATGGGTTTAGGTACTAGAAGTAAGATACACTAAATTTATAAAAAAACAATGCTTCTTTACAAAAATTCGTACTTAGGGCTGCCACAAAAATTAAATTGTATTTATAAGTTTTCAGTTACCATTCTATTCAACTGACGGTCTACACTGATAAAATGAGTGAATGGAAACTTTAAAATGTAATTGTGTTTTACGGCTGCCCTTAGATTAAAGCAGGAGGAATGATAAGTTTGTGCGGTATTATTGAGCTTTGATATATTCTTTATTCATATTAATAGTTGTTTCTTGAGATTTTTTTTGCATTTCACTGACACGTTCATACATCTCAGTAAACGATTTCTTACATTTTTCATATTCTTTCATATCCTCATCATAGCGCTTTTTATGATTTGAAGTAGAAAGCAATAATGGCTTTTCAGGTTTATAACAATAATCTGCAGGTACAATATCCTCAGCATAGGCTGAAGCACTCGTTATTAAAAATACAAATATTGTAAAAATTATGCTTCTTTTCATATTAGTCTTTATATTACCTTTCATATTAATTTATTTCTCTATTTATTTAATTAGGGATTCTTAGGAATTTATTCCTTAGAACCTCTTATCCCAGTGATGCAAATTACTCTTTACAAATTATAGTCAAATACGGATCGGTTTATCAGTGATTTCAACAAGTTTTGTTAACTGGTTCTCAGTTTATACAGATATATCAAATAATGCACAAGATTGTGAACAAGATGCCGATAACCTGATTATAAGTGTTTTACAATCTGTATGCAGATTAAAAACGTAAGGAATCAAAATGATATTTTACAAAGATCCAATTATGCAGTTAGCGACATTCGTATTGATTGGATTGATTATATCAACGATTGTCTTCAATGATAATACGAAATCACCCTTAGTCATTACTGAACAACCCCAACATTCACTATCCAGCCTTAGCATGGAAAAATTTAGAGATTAATATCTTTCCAGTCTTGAATTATTCTGTCATCGTAACGAACATTGATAAGTATTATAAACAAAGCGATGATAAAAATGAATTTAATAACAACTAAAATACCTTGTGTTATATTAACTATAGTTGCACTGTTCAGCTTTAGTTATACCCTGAGCATTTCCGCTGAAAATATCACAACACAATATAAAAAAGCATATTTTGCCGGTGGCTGCTTCTGGTGTGTTGAATCAAACTATGAAAAGATACCGGGTATTATCGAGGTTATTTCCGGTTATAGCGGCGGACACATTAAAAACCCAAGTTATGAACAGGTTTCATCCGGCAGCAGTGGTCATGTCGAAGCCGTAGAAGTTATTTATGATGCACATAAAGTCAGCTATAACGATCTGCTTATTGAACTATGGCATCTTATTGATCCCACTGATGGTGATGGTTCTTTTGTTGATCGTGGAAAACATTATCGTTACCGTTCCGGGCGTGATCAGTATCTTGAACAAACCTGGGGAGATGACTTGCATAAACGAAAAAAAATTTAAATTATCAGAGCTGAGATATTGTATCAATTCTGCTTCTCTTAAATTTGTTTCCAAAGATCAATTGTCCAAACAGAATTATAATCAATATCTAAAATTATTTAATGAATAAACACATTTAAACCTAATAGGAAAAAAATTATGAAATATTCACATCCTCTAAAGGCACTGACACTGGCTTGTATTTTTGCCGTTCCAATCATCACTATGGCACAACCTGAAACTTTACAGCAAAAAGCCTCTTATGCCCTGGGTATTGATATTGCTAATTCTTTCAAAAAGCAGGGCATTGATCTTGATACAGAGAATGTTATAAACGGTATAAAAGACGGACTAAATGGTAATAAAACCGCCCTGACAAAAGCTGAAATGACGCAGGCTCTCAATGATTTTAAAAAGCAGCTGATTGATCAACAACAAAAAATACAAAATAAGCAGTCTGCCGAAAATATAAAAATTGGTGAGGTATTTTTAGCAGAAAATAAAACCAAGGACGGAGTTGTTACTCTAAAAAGCGGCTTACAATATAAAGTCATTAAAAGCGGTAATGGTGATAGTCCAAAACTAACCGATAAAGTCACCACCCATTATCGCGGTACTCTGGTGAACGGGAAGGAATTTGACAGTTCTTATTCACGTAACAAGCCAACGTCTTTTCCTGTCAATGGCGTAATTCCCGGCTGGACTGAAGCTTTACAGTTAATGCATGTTGGTGACAAGTGGCAATTATTTATCCCTTCCAACCTTGCTTACGGAAAGCGTTCTGTCGGAGATAAAATCAAGGCAAACTCAACCTTGATTTTTGAAATTGAGTTATTAAAAATTAATGAGTAAGTGGAAATTCAGGAAGGTGAATTAATTTTTACGGCTGCCCTAAGCTTAGGGATGATAACTCGCTTCAATTTGTTCCCGGGTTACAATACCATAAATTCTTGTAATGCCCGGGGCTATTACACGTTTTACATATAAGGCCTGCAGATTTAACTGCTTCATTTTCTCCAGAGCTTCTTCTAAAGTGGCCTGTAAATGAATGGAGGCAACTGAAATGTGATTTTTATTATGACTATCTAAAAGTACGTTTAAATCTATCAATTCATCAGCTTGAAATTCTTTATCCTGTTCAGATAATTTAACTAAATCATTCATTGGTATCAATTGATCAAATTCTCCGTTGTTATTTTCAATTAATAACCATTTAGAGTCATTAGAGATAAGATGTTCAAGCTTCTCAGCATTAATTAATAATTCCGTTTGTATAATGGATTTATTCATCATACCGGCAACCCCTGTTCTGCGCAGACTTTGAGTAACAGGATTGGATGAAATATCAATACCATTGAACTCAAGCATAGAAATAAAAAGAGATTTTTTTCGAAAAAGTTCACTGGCTGTTAAATTAGCCACCACAATTGCAATCATACCGGGAAGAATTACCTGCGGATTTTGGCTCAGTTCCATTATAGCGGTTAATGCTG
>JAHXIV010000004.1 GCA_025655455.1 gamma proteobacterium symbiont of Taylorina sp. | reverse complement strand
TCTCCCCAGATAAGAACGTGAACTTTCTCTATACAACCTCATCATTTACGCTATCGATTAAACCTGTGACTTCGCTATATTTGGCTAGCTCGTCTCTCGACTACGTCTTATATGACATTTCTGTCCGTAGGCTCATAGATTTGCACTCAGGCTTCCTTCACACAAATTCTCACGAATTTGCATTTGCCATCGGCTAGTAGTTATAATCATTGATTTTGGTTCTCCCACAGAGGACTTTCACCTCATAAATTCACACCAATGCTGGGCGTACCAAATTGTTGCTGACGGAAGCCATTAATAACATGAGGAAGAATCAATGCCGGTAACACTTGCTTTTGATGTATATGGAACATTAATTGATACACATGGAGTTGTTTCTTCGTTACAGGTTCTGATAGGAAAAAAAGCAACAAATTTCTCTCAAACTTGGCGTGAAAAGCAGTTGGAATATTCTTTTCGTCGTGGGTTAATGCAAAATTATAAGACCTTTGCTGTTTGCACGAGTAATGCTCTTGATTACACATGTGCATTCTATGAAGTCGATCTCACAAAAGATCAAAAGAACAATTTGCTTGAAAGTTACCGTTCACTCCCTGCATTCAAGGATGTAGAAGATGGACTGAAAAAATTAAAAGCAAATAATTATCGATTGTTTGCATTTTCAAACGGTACTGCGGATGCCGTCGATACTTTACTTGTTGAAGCTGGAATAAGGGAATATTTTGATGGGGTTATTAGCGTTGACGATCTAAAATCATTTAAACCAAATCCTGCTGTATATAGTCATTTTTTACGAGAGTCTGGAGTTAAAGGCAGTAATGCTTGGCTAATTTCAAGTAACCCTTTTGATGTCATAGGTGCAATTTCCGCAGGTATGCATGCTGCTTGGGTGAAGCGTTCAAAAAATGCCCTCTTTGACCCTTGGGGAATTGAGCCCACGATAACAGTAGAAAATTTGGGTGAACTTTATGAAAAACTTGGCTAACTTAAGGTCATGGATTTGATCGCTGGGTCTTAGCGATTTATAAAAAAGTGGATGGGAATTTATTTTGCTTGACATATTAGTCCTAATGGATGAGCCAGTGCAAAATTAAACAGGCGTTATATTTAATAGTGATAACGTAATTGAGCAATCAAAATATTATTATTGGTTACTTTGTATACAATCCTGTGTTCATCATTGATACGTCTTGACCAAAACCTGACAAAGCATGTTTTAAAGGTTCTGGTTTGCCAATTCCTTCAAATGGGTTTCTTTGAATATCTTTAATGAGCGAGTTAATCCTTTTTACAATAGTTTTATCAGTTTTTTGCCAGTAAAGGTAGCTATCCCATGCTTTAGGAGCAAAAATAAGATTCATTCGATTAGTTCTCGTCCAATGCCTCCAGCTTCAAATTCTTCAATTGATTCAAGCAAATTCCGAGCATTAGTAGGCGACCTGAGTAAATATGATGTTTCTTCCATTGCTTGATAATCTGCTAACGAAAGCATAACTACAGGGGATTCACGTTTTCTAGTAATAATTATAGGAGCATGATCATTACAAACTTGTTCCATAGTTTTAGATAAATTTGCACGAGCAGCAGTATAACTTATAACATCCATAAGAACCTCATTAATTGCATGTACAGATTAAAGTACGCATAGTATAGTTACACATAACAAAAAAATGAGGAGCCTTTTGGACTTCCAGTGAAGGTTGTTTTAAAACAATGAACTTGAATTACACTCATAATTTTGAAACGAAGCTGCATCCAAAGTGTCCCTCTCCATTTACTGGTTAGCCATTTATGTAATGTTGACCATAATTGATTGCAAAACCTCATTGCCTTTTGGAGTTAAAAGCCAAATAAATGCAGTGAAATTTAAGATCACAGTTACCCAGAAAACTGTCCTAAAAGATTGTTTTTTAGATTTGTGACGTAATTTTTGTTGAGCTATTAATGCTCCAGGCCAACCACCAGCAAGTGATAAAAAATGTAATGTACTCTCTGGTGTTCTCCAATCTCCATTTTGAGCCGCTGATTTATCAACAGAATACATAATGAATGTGAGCAAACTAACAACAAAATAAATAGCTATAACCAAAGCAGGCATCTTCGTTGCAAGTATAGATAAAACAAGAAAAATAGAGAATACAGAAACAATGATTATTGATAGTGTACTACTACTTTTCTTTGTTTTTTTAGGTTTTCTATCCCCTAATCTTGATGCATTGTTGGCACAGGTTCTACCACGACTGTCTTTTGATATATTATAAGAAACAACTTGGTTAAGTTCTGGGCGATTGTTTCTATTTTTAAAAGCTTTAACATGAATAAATATCTGTTTTCCACCACCAATAGGTGTTATGAAACCAAAACCTTTATCATCATTCCAATTTGTAATTTTGCCTTTTTGTTGCACAAGACTCTCATTTTATATTTTTGGCTAACGAGACTGTAGAATAACTCCACTTTCATTAAAATTGACATTTTTTGGATGTTTTATTATCTTTAAAAACAGTAGCTTAAAAAATTAAATTTTAAGAGATTTCCAAAAAATGAGTTATTCTACAGCCTCAACGCCAAAATCATCGGGGCGTCTTTTTGCCTCAAATGAATTTTTTGGTTATATTTTTTTCAGAGGTTTAGTACTAATTTTATACTTTCATCCAAGAAGTTAAATTGTTTGCTTGATAGCTTTCCTATACGTTCAGTTAAAAATGACTTATCAAGCGTCATTAGTTGTGAAATATTCACCACAGAATCACGGCCTATTCCAGTACTTTTTTTGCTGAGTTTAAAGTTACCAGGAGCATCTGCCAAACGTAAAGTAGAAGTGATAATAGCGACAATAACTGTTCTTATTTGGCTTCTGTTAAAGTCGTCGGATGATATGATTATCACAGGACGACGGTAACCTGGCTCAGAGCCTATTGGTTCATCCAGTGATGCCCACCAAATATCACCTTTTTTCATTACCACTTTTCCTTTGGTAATGACTTTATTTGTATTGATTTTAATTCATTATCTAAAGATGAATCTTCATGAGTATAAATCATATTTAATGCTTTGGTTACATCTTTGTTTTTATGATTTTCCAAATACTCAAGTACTGCCTTAGTGTAAAGTTCACTACGAGAAATTCCTGTACTATTAGCAAAATGTTCTGCTAAATCAAAAGTCTTATCGGGTATTGAGATTGCTGTTTTCATACAACAAGTATAACCAAAGTTATACTCCTGTCAAGATTTCGTGGGGTATTTGTAAGTAATCAAGGTAGGACAGCCAGTTACCAGGTATTCTTCTTCACTGTGTATAGTATGGGACTGCGCTTAGGTGGTTGATTGTCGTCATGTCGGTAAAGGCCATATGGCTCTGGTTTATTTGGGACAGTATTTATATCGTGGTGTGATCCAGGAGAAAGATATTTTGTCCTGCCATAATGGACAGGTCACTTTCCGGTACCAAAACAGTAAAACCAAACAATATCAAACCAGAACGGTTTCAGCCGCTCAGTTTTTATGGTGGGTGTTTCAGCATATTTTGCCCAGAGGGTTTCGCCGTGCCAGGGAGTATGGTTTTCTCCATCACAATAGTAAAAAACTGATCCAGTTAATACAGTGGTTGTTTAAAATTAATCCAGGCGCATGGATCGCTAAAATCAAAAAAAGAGTTCAAATAGCTTGTTGCTGCTGTGATGGTGCAATGAAGATTGTAAAAACCAATATCCCAAAGCATTTCTATCCTGACGGGGAAGCGCCCATATAAACAAAGGAAACCTGTTCTGATTATGTAGCTCCAATATTACAAGTTGTTTTTAAAAAGGGCTTGAGTGACCAAGGGATCAGTGTGCCTTGAAATGGTTAAAAAGCTGTGACATTAGATGATTTCAAGGCTTCTGTATTAGTTTTATCAGAGGTTTGTCGCTGGGTCAAGGATTTCTACCTTGGCTTGGATTAATAAATTAGCAACCTTATGATCTTGTTCATTTCCAGTGGTGGTACTTAAACCAATATTCTCACTGGCTAGCCTTGTAAGATGATTTGAGATTTTATATCCGTCACATCCTTCAATTAGCATACTGAATATTGATGGTACATAACTGTCGTACTCGTCATCCCATTCATCTTCTTTGTTGTAAACACCAATAGGATCACAATTCTTCCACAGGATTCTAGCTATTTTTTTGTTATGTGATTTGCTTGCCTTCAGTAAATATTACAGCAATTAATCCATTTCGCCTTGCATTGCCCGACCTATTTTAATCTATAATAAATTAAATCCAGAATTTCCCCGCCCGTCACCGTAAGAATTTTCACATTAATATCAAATACAGTAATTGTACATATAATTATATAAACCAAAAATAATTTTTATTTTTCTATAGCTTTTTTCACTTCACGCATATTTGATACAATTTCTAAGAGTTCATCTTTTCCCAGTATTTTCCCCATCATTATTGTCAGTTCTTTACCCGTATTATCTAATTTTTTATGAATTTTTTTGGCTTTTTTGGTTGGAAAAATTTGTACTTCTCGCCCATCATTTTCAGTTGCCTGACGTATCAAGAATTCATTTTTTTCTAAACTATCTAAAAACCTTGTAATGGTTGAACGATTAAGGTTTAGCTCATCAGCCAGTTCACGAGGAAACATACCAGGATTAGCCAGTACAACACGCAATAAAAAAGCGTGAGGTGGGGACAAATTAAATTGACGATACTTCTCTGTCCAGATACGAGTCACCGTTCTGGCCAGAGCATTACTATTAAAATACAGGCATTGTTCAAACATGTAAAAAGTTTATATCTTAATGATTGCATGAGCAACTATTTTTAATATTAATTTAACTTTCAGCCATTTTTTTCATTAAACGTGTGGCCATCCAGATCAACATGATGGCAGTACTAATCATGTTTTCATTGGTGATATTATTATTTGAGAGATTTGGTAATAATTGATTATCATTAACATTGCCTGGTTGAACACGTGTGCTGCCCCAGGCGACACGATAAGGAGCTTGTCCACGTGCTACAAAAAAAGCTGGCGTGGGTACCATGATAATTTAACTTGTGGCTGGCCTGTTCCAATACCACCACCTTGTTGATCAAAACTAATTAACCACTGTGTATCCATAATTGATTCAATAGTTGATTCAATATTAACTTTTGATTTTTCAATATTTTTCCCATTGACGGATAAGCCGGTATAATACGACTGAACCACGGTGGTGCCATGTTTGTTCAATACCTGATCTGGATAGAACTTGTACCCTTACAACGATATTAATTTCAGGCAATATAATATTTAAATGGCGGGCTGAAGATTTTAAATTATCCATAAAGCTGTATTCACCAGGATTTCTAGTTCGTAACAAGGTGTATTCACGTGTATTTGAGTTTCAGCAATATAAGCGAAATCCTGTTCGGTTAAAGCCAGTAGGAATCCTGGCAAACTGCTAATAAATAATAGAGCAAAAAGTTTAAGCTTCATTTGCAACGCCCTTATCTTTATTTTGCGCCGGTGGAACAGTTATTTACCAGGTTATATCAAAAACATAAAGCCTGGTGGTTTTATCACTGACAATGTAAAGACGGTTTTCATCAAGATTAATAGCAATCCCTTCCGCTTTTTTTATTGCTTTATCTTTACCCTTCTTCGTATAAACAAGTTTCGAACTCTGTAACACTTTATTTCCTGCAAGATCATACAAAAATAATCGTCTGGCTTTATCACTGATAATCCAGAAAAGTCCCTGGTTTTGATCATAACAGATATCTGAAAAATCAATCTCTTCGGGTTTTAAACCCTGATCATAAAAACCATTTTCATCATTCAGTATATAATGATTCATAATTCTCTGAAGATCTGAAGAGATTTCTATCAATAAGCCTGGATTTGCTTCCTTGATGACAAACAGTGAAGCTGTATTTTGATTCCAGGTAATTCCCTCAAGCCCTTTATTGTCAGAGTTATTTGAAAAATATGCAGAAATTGCATCATACCCTTGCATTTCAGACAGGCATTTCCTATCACTGACCACTTGCGTATCCGTGTTTATTTTAATCAGCTCATTAGTACTTTCTTTGACTACCAACAGAAATTTTCCATCCTCAATTAAAGTAATTCCCTCAAGCTCAGTATCTGGTATAGAAAAAGACTGATCTTTTATTAAATTTCCAGTCAGACTTATTTTGAATATTTTATTGGTATCATCACTAACCGTCCATAATGCATTTTTCTCATAGGAAAGAACCAGGCCAGATGGTTCTCTTAAGCCCTCAGCCTTATTTTTTAAATCAAAACTATTCAGGAACATTAAGTGAAAACTTTGCTGATTATTCTGCATTTTTTATAATCCCATTAATATCTTCGGTTAATGATTGGGTTGCTTGTCAGGCAGCCATACTTGAGTCTTTGGATAAAAAGCCTGCCATGCAAACCAGTACGGACGGAACTGCTTCACCCTGCTGATTGGTGATTTTAGGGTAATGTTGATTAGCATTATAGCTTATAGTAATGTGTTCTCCTGCCAGTTTATCCTCAATTTGATCATATGCAGAAAATGCTTTTATTGGATAGGCCTTAGCCTGTCCATTAAGAATAACGCCAATTACCATAGCAGTTTCACATAAGGGACAATAGGTTACAACAATAGACTCACCATCAATAATATCATTTACAATTTCATGCCAGACCAAAATACGACTTAGATAAGCCCTGCCTCTTCACCACAAACAATGTCATCATCCTTTAAAAAATCAACTTATTGTATAGGAATAAATTTAGGATTATCAATTGCTGGAATGCCATCTCGTGGTGATCCTCCAGAGAATATTTCCTTATGATCAATGGATGCATTGGATAGGTCAAATCCATTATTATTCAGTAACGGTGCAACAAAGCATAAGCTGCTATTGAATAGAGACAAAAACATAATACTTATAATTAAACGATGATGTTTAGTTATCATGTCTATCACCTGCGAATAGTAAAACCACAATTAAATATAGAGTCAATAGTTTGTGTCTTGATATCATCTACCCTGCTATAGGGAGAACCTTGTTTTAAAATCTCTACAAAATAAGCTAGTTTTTTTTCATCATTTATTGTCACACAAGCCTCTACATGACCATTTGGCAAGTTTCTTACATAACCATCAAATCCTGCATCAGAAGCCACTTCCTGTATGTAAGAGCGATAAAAAACACCCTGAACTTTTCCACTGATAATACACTGGTAATTCATAATAAAACAACTGTTCTTAACAATAAATAAATATTTCGTGCAAGTAGTTCAATTAGTTCTAACTTTGTCATATTTTCTCCATACAGTTCTTGCTATAGTATATAAAATATACCCACAAAATAAACAAACACAATAAAAAGAATCATGTTATCTCAATTTAATCATACGCTTGCCATCCTATTTTGTATGCTATCCAGCATTGTCATGAACAATTGCCTGGCTAAGGAAAACAATGTTCGCCTCAGGATTAACGACTATTATTATGATGCCCGGTTTGAACAATGCTTCAATACCTTTGAAAGTCCTGGTAGAGAAGTCTTTGATAAAAAAGAAACCATTTTACAGACTCTGCAAATCATGCCTGGAATGAAGATTGCTGATATCGGTGCTGGTACTAGTTTATACACAATTCCCTTTGCAAAACAGGTGGGTAAAAAAGGTCTTGCTCAGGACTCTATTAATCTGGCCTTTATTTGCAACACTTATCATCATTTTGAATATCCTATAACCACTTTAAATCTGTTTATCAAGCATTAGTTTCAGGAGGTAAGCTGGTTATTATTGATTATAAGCGTGATCCAAAAGTCAGCTCTTCATGGGTTATGGGATCTGTAAGAGCACACAAAGAAAAGGTGATAAAAGAAGTTGAATCTGTGGGTTTTAAATTAACTGATGACAAAAATATACTTAAACAGAATTATTTTTTAAGCTTTAGAAAATAATTTATTTTATTTTGATACTGCTTATGTCCTGCATTTAAAAGTTTCAACAAGCTGATATTTAACACCATATTGAGTATCAATGGACTTTAATAATACAAAATTGATGATTTTCCAGTTAACAGGATCCACCACTATTTTATTAATTTTCTCTGATTTTCTTGCCAGTGTGACATGTGGTTTGTAAGTTTGCTGTGAAATGCTAATATTGGATTGTTTAACAGCTTTTAAAATTTGCTGATTTAAGATTAACAAGGATTCATGAACCCTATCAAATCCTAACCAGGCCACCTGTGACTTTTTAAAATAACCAGTTTTATCTAAGCTCAACTCAAACTCAGGAAAAGCAATTTTCTTTGCCTCATTAATCACTTTATATTGCTGTTCTTGTGATATGTTTCCTAAAAATAATAAGGTCAGGTGTATATTTTGTGTTTTCACCCAACGGCCTGAACATGATAATTGAGAGCGGGTAAGAACAATCTTGTCTCTTGTTTCATCCTCAGGTTTTAAAGCAAAAAAATAGCGATTACAATCAATCAATATTGCCCTCAGCTATTTCATCAAACACTATTTCCAGATCTTGCCTGACATCTTCAATTAATTCAGTCACCTCTTCAGGTGCCTTTGCTTGTACAGCAATGTTTTGAATGATTAATAAAGTGCCTTTCATCTGTTTAAGGTTTCTGACTGACTCCCAACTCATTGCTTCACTAATATGAAACATTAATTTATCAGAGTTAGGAAAGCCAAAATTTTCCACCACTGCATCTCTTAAATTTCCCCAAGATCCTTGCAGATCGGAGAGTGCTGTTTTTTCGTACCCCGTAGGTTCAGTAACAAAGACCATAGATTAAATCATCCTTCTTTTTTTGTATCCATTTCTTATAATTTACCCAAAATAGCACAATTTCTGTTAATTGGTATTAACAAGAAAGTTATCTCATGCAATAACCATCATTAATTGTTGGTAGCTTTCGATAAGACATTAGCTGAAATACTCAGAATGATGGATTTTAAATTTTCCAATTCATAAACTCTTTTCCAGAGCTTTTCAGATTTATTATCAATAATATCAACTAAGTTATCAACACTAACCCACAACAATTCTCTACGTTTGACAAATCGATGAGAAATATCGGTTGCCCATGCCGTGTTCATTGAATCCAAATCTTTATAATCCACTTCTATAAAAAAAGTTTTCCAATTCTTTAATGTATTATCTTTTAATTTACGTCTTTGTCAGTACCATTCAGGATGCTGTTTCTGAGTTTTATGTAAAAGGTTTTCCAATACAGTAAATTGCACATTAATATTTTGATTCAGGTTATTTATATCATCACTAAAAAACATACCTTCAGTCTCTTCAATAAATTCTCGAATAGCCGTTTGATGATAATTTTCATCATCGTTACTAGCACCACCAAAATCAACTAACAAACCTGCTCTTCTTCCTTTAAAGGTTTTATGAAACAGAAAATAAAGGGTATTATTATGATGTGTATAAGGGATAATCCCGGCACCTTTCTTTTTTGCCATTTTATCTTAACCTTCAAAACTCACTTGTAACCTATTGATTTTTTTATTGTGTTATTATAGCACTTGATATTATAGATAATTTTATTCTTCTAACAATAATGGCCATTAAAAATGATTAATCAAGAAATGTATTCTGGATGCTTTTATGGTTTAGCGCTTTGAGATGCGCTTTGTGTGCCCTATGGAAGGAGGTTTTCTTGAGCAAGGGCTATGGAAATTACTTGGTAAAACAAAAGCGGGCAAAATCAGATATACAGATGATACCCAAATGAGCTTGGATGTTGCCCAGTCATTACTTGAACAAGGTAAAGTTGAACAAGCTCACTTAGCTTCAAAGTTTGCATCCTATTATCGATGGTCGAGAGGCTATGGATCAGGTGCAGCTAAAATGTTAAAGAAAATAAGAATAGGTAAAGCATGGCATGAAGTGAACCGTTCAGTATTTCCTCAAGGTTCGTATGGTAATGGCGCGGCCATGCGAACACCGATTGTGGCTCTTTATTTTTATGATAATAGAGAAGAAATGTTAAGTGCTGTACAAAAAGTATCAGAAATTACTCACTGTCATCCATTAGCCTTTGACCAGATTAAAAAACCAGTAAAGATACTCAGCCAAAGATATTGTTGATTACGCATAGTTTTTAAAAATGAGCACCAAATGCAACAGATAACATCGCTAATAAGGTACCAATAATTATAAAATGTGACATAAAATAATCTCTAAAATAAATTGATTACTATTATTTATCCTTAATACAGAGAAACTTAGACTTTTTGAGCTCATAAACTTGTCAATAGCGCTTCACAAAATATCATTTAAGCATTTCAATATGAACAATACCATCCTCATCATAGGGTTCTGATACTTTTTCAAATCCAAATTGTGAATAGAATTTATTCAAGTGTGCTTGAGCTGAGATTCTAACAGGCACATTTCGGTATTGAGTTTCTATTTTTAATAGGGCAATTCTTAGTAGCTCTTTTCCTAAGCCAGTTCCTCTTATTTTCTCTTTGGTGAGGATTCTGCCAATCGAAGGTTCTTGATATTTATAGCCTGGAAAAACAACTCGTAAATAGGCAACAATCTCTTGTGAATTTGCGTGGCTCGGTGAATGTCTTTTAGGTATTTACGGCCAACTGGAACAACTGGAGAAATTGATTGAATTTGAAGTGAAGGAGGATAATGTCAACAGCAATTGAAAAGTGATCCACTCTAGCAATTGAAAGTTGAACTGACAGATGTTGATATTGAGGCTATGGCTGTTAATCTGGAAACAGCAAAGAAATATGGGCTAAGTGCCTATTATTATGAAAGTGGACAGTATTACAAGATAACTCGGTATGGACAGGACGTTACTGAATGCAGAGACATTCTTGAATTAAGTGATACCACTATGGCTATTGCTAGTTTTATTGATGTTGGCAAAGAACACCATAAAATAATCTAAAGGAGAAAGTAATTAATTTAGCCCGTTAGGAGATTTCCCCTTACGGGTTTAAATTAAATGTGATGTTTATCCTTTTTTTAACTGTCTCTCAGAAGTTTTGAAAGGGATAATGCCTGACAAAAGGATGAAAGCCAGACACTATTATCACCTGTATTATTAGTTTTGCAGGTTTTCATTCCAGAAATAAGAAGGGAATGAGCTATTATTTCCTGATTTGCCTGCTGCAGGTGGGTTATTTTCCATTTCAGATAACGCACCAGCAACAGATTGATTTATATATGAAAAAGTCTCTGAATCAATATCATATACCAGACTGTCGGTATTACCTGAAACAGTTTTCATCTGTTCTTGAATGGAAGTATTCTGAATTGGGAATATCTCTCCAGCACTCAATGTATCAACATCAATCGCATTGGCATTCAGAGAAAAAGAAGCTGCAGTTGCAATAATTAAAGTCGTTAAAGTTTTCATGATTATTATCCTTTTTAAGTTTAAGTATTTTGAAGATGTTTTTATCTTCCATGGGTAAGATAATACTCCAGTCTGTATTGCATCAGCCTTAAATCAACATTAAATATAATCAAGATTTAAAATAATTTAGGTGAGTAGCCATTTTGGTGAAATATAACTACAAGGGTACGATGTAAGCACTACCCGGCAATAATGAAATATATTTGTGACTCACTGTGATGAAGGTGTGATGAGCTGACTACTCTGTAAACTAGATGGGTGATTAAGTTTTATAAGTTTATATAAAGGTAACGTATTTTTTGGAATAATTATATATTTCCCAGGATTAGCCAATCCACAATAATTTTTAGCCACTTTTAGCCAGCACTGGCTAAAGCATCAGCCCTTTAATGACAGGGGTTTTAGACAATTAGCCACCTAGGCAGGAGAAAAGCTTTATCATTCCAAAAAAGTCAGGAATATTCAATATCAATTGCCTGAATATAAGGGACGAAACACAACGAAGAATATTAGGGTTAGGATTAGGATTAGGATTAGGATTAAATAATAGTGGGTTGTCTGTAGGATGTATCTAATTTTTTCGTTAGGATTTTTTGCCTAATTATTGATGCCTTTATGAGGCAAATTTTATTGTAGTAAAAACGTTATCCGTACTAAGTAACAATGAATTAATATTTTAAATTAAGGAAAAAATATAGAGTGTAACTTATTGATATTACAAATAAAATGGTGCCGACACCAAGAGTCGAACTCGCGGAACCTACTGATTACAAGTGAATTGCTCTTCATACAACAACCAATATAATCAATACAAAACCATACAAAAATGACATAACGTGACAGGTTTGGTCACGTTTTGACTGCTTTAAGTCACGTTTTGGTCACGTTTTATAAACCTATGAAATTTATAATATGTATTCCCAAACGATATATAATCATGATTAATTTTAAACTTCTGGAGGGTTTAAAAAAAGTGAAAACTTAGAGGTGATTTTCAGGCTCCATGTTCTGATGTAGAACACGAATAATAACGACCTTATTTAATTGTTTGTAATAATATAGCACGTGACTTTCATAAGGGAAGCATAGAAGCTCTTCAAGCAAATTGCCACGTTTTATTCCAATATCGGGATTATCAGCAAGCATTTGTGCTGTTTCCTCTAATCCATTAATATATTTATGTGCATTTTCAGCCCCCCACTGTTCTAGGGTAAAATCAATTATATCAGCAAGATCAGTTTCAGCTTTGTCGGTAAATATGAAGCTAAGCATTATTCAATTCGCTTACGCAAACGATCCAACACCTCATTTCCATCACTGACTTTACCTGCCTGAAAATCACTCAGTCCTTCTTTTAAAAGCATCTTAAGTTTATATTCCTTAAGTGATTCCAATTGCTCATATTCTTTTATTGATACGACTACAGCAACAGGCTTACCATTCTTATTAATACCAACAGGAGCGTGTTGGGATTTAAGTAACAACTCACCAAATTCTCGTTTAGCATCACTGGCATTAAGCATTTCCATGACAATTCCTCTTTGGTCAAAATGATTATTTTAATTAATTTAGGATAGCATGTTTACTTCTAATTTTTAAATTATTACCGATTATTTGTATTTTTTTCTTAACAACCGACTTCTTTTTTCTTAATGGGGTTTTACTAGAAATTGTTTTTTTCTTGATACCAGCCTTCTTTTTAGATACTGAAGCTTTTTTAGTGGAAAGTTTCTTTTTCGTAACCGTTTTCTTTTTAATTGTTGGTATTTCTTTGCTGCCAGATTTTTTCTTCTTTAATTTTGAAATACGAACTTTTCTAGATTCAATTGCCTTATCACAATCAAACATATCCCCATAGTTATTTATTACTCAAGTTTCGGAGTTCAGATAATTATGTAAGCTGTTGATATCAATACATAAGAGGCCTATTTTATGCTGTAATATTGTTGTCGGAACAAGGAACAACAAAAAAAGGTCTCCCATGAATAATGCCAAAAACACACTTGAATTACCAGCAATAACAAAAGATTTTTTACGCAAAGAAGGTGTAGCAGTGGATAACCTTTTTGCAGAAATATGGACATCACTAAAAATTCCATCACTATTAACACGATTAGGGTTTAAAAAAAGATCGGGAGCCAGTGTTTCTGAAGTGGTTTATCTACTTTTGATGTGGGTTTGGGTAAAAAATAAATCCATTTATTTGTTTTCACGTACAGCGATGCAAACATTTACAAAAAGTAAAAAAGATATTATTTATGATTTCATTAAAAAAGAGGATGTAAACTGGCGAGGTTTGAATTTACAATCAGCAAAAAAAATATACCAGAGTGAACATTTAAAATGCTGTGAGCATAAAGCTTTTGTGTTGGATGATTCTGTCAAAATAAGATGTGGAAAAAAGATGGCTGGTATTTCCTATCATTTTGATCACTTGACAGGCAGAAAAGTAAGAGGAGAACAAGTCTTAACATTGGGACATACCACTGGAAAAAGTTTTTACCTTTAGGTAGTGATATATTTATCAGTGCAAAACCATTAGCAACATCAATTAATAAATTTCAAGATAAAAGGAGTATTGCTGCAAAACGTTATCAAGAAGGTGTTGATTTAACCAAACCACAAATGGCCGAAAAAATGATTAAGCGAGCTATTCGTAGTGCCATTAATGGTAAGCTTACGGCAAACACACAACCTAGAATTGATGCACATGGTCAATTTATTGTTTATAAAAGTCAGGCTGTTAATCTGGATAACTCTATTATGGATAGTAATGATGTGAGTGATATTTATCTATATCATATTAAGAGTAATTTGAATAGACGAGTAAGCTGGCAAATTGATGGTAATGAGACTTTGAATTCATCTCATAATCCAGACTTAAGTACTGAAGGTCAGGTTGTTTATGATAAAAGTGACCAATTTGAACAGCATCATATCTATGGTTATAACTTTGGCTCAGAGCTGCAAGACACTGTAAAACTCAGCATGAGTGCTGATAATGATGATTTATGGGTAGATAATTATAAACCTGCTATTAGTAGTAATGGAAATTAACTCAGAGAATCGTTGTATGATACATATTTATGAACATAATAAAGGTAATTTCGTTCGAGTTGTCTGTCCTAAAAATTTAACTAAGGATACTAATAATTGGGATCCTTCTTTTGATGCGACTGCTAAGCACATCTACTGGTTTAACAGTCAAACAGAAGAATATCTGCAAATTTTAAACCCACTGGTTTATACTAATTGAGTTTCTTAAGAAACAGGTATATTTTATTATCGTTTTATAACTAACTAAAAAAGAAAACTAATGATGAATACAATCATAAAAATAACATTATTAATAATTTTATCCAACTCAACATTGTATGCTTCAGAATATCAGAGGTCAGCTTCACAAGCTTCTATTGATCTTGCACAGCAAATGTTTGTTGTCTATTATGGCCGACCAGCCGATCCTGGAGGTTTAAGCTATTGGTCAGGTGTTTTTGATTCTACCAATGATTTAACTCAAGCTCTGAATGCATTTGGTAATTCAACGGAGTTTACTAATAGTTTTGGCTCTTTGTCCAATGCTGAACTTATCACCAATTTGTACCAGCAAATGTATGGTAGAGATCCAGATTCTGGTGGTTTAGCTTTTTATGCAGATAGACTGACATCAGGTGAAGCAACTTTAGCGACTATTGGTAAACAAATTGCTGATGGTTCGCAAGGCTCTGATTTGTCGACTATCAGTAATCGCATTAGTGTTGCTAATACTTTTACTGCAGAAGTTGAATTAAACGGTGCAACTTATAATTCGAGTAATATTGCTGATGCTCAAGCACTAATAGCAGCGGTTGATGATACGGCAAGTTCTCTCACGGAGGGGAATAACTCTGCAACTTCCTATGTTAGTTCAATGAATGATGATGCAGCAATATTTACTTTAACAAGTGCTGGTGGTTCGAAAGCGAGCGCAGTTTATAACTGGATTGAAGAAAAGGCTGGAATAATAGTGAATGTATTTGATGGAAATAAATCAGAAGTTCCAACAAGCCTATGGGGTTAAGGGATGAGTTAGATAATTCTTCAATTTCTCCAGATAGACAGATATTATCACAATAGGATGGTTTTAAGACAACTTTCAGCTTTATATTACAGATTAATAAACAATAAAATGCTGATATTTCTGCAAAGAGACTTAACTACTAATTGAATACTGTATTATATGGAAAAGTAATAATGCTCAACATTAATCCGTAGCCCTCACTTTCTTTTTCTTCCTGTCATAAACTGCAACCATTGAAGCTGTCTTATGACCACCGGCATCCTGTTTGTTGCCGTCAAAATCACTGATCCCTCTGACTTGCTTTCAGATCATGAAAAGTGAAAGTCTTGCCCTTGCATTTCTTTTTTAATCGTCCCTATGCTGAGGTAAAAGCATCATCTGTAACAGGCTGAACATTATCATCAGCGAACACATAAAGACTGTCTATCTTGCCTTTTGTCACTGGTAAATAATCATTGACATCTATAATTCAGTACGGTCATAGCTTCCACCACCGTTCACTATAGAAAAATCGGTACAGCTACTAGTCTAAATTATAATTTCCCTTTAGTACAAATACTTTTATATACTATTAACAGATACACAGTTTAATCTCCAAACTGAGGTCCTAAGTTCAATTAAAAAATTGAGACAAAATATCATATAAAGCAATAATAAGGAAAAAATGAAAAGTGTATTTATAACTGGTTGTAGTCGTGGCTTAGGAAAAGGCATAACAGATATTTTTCTGGAACAGGGTTACAGTGTTTTCGGGTGCAGCAGAACAAGAACAGGTAATTCATTTGATAATAATCTGGTTCATCAGACCTGTGATTTATCTGACTTGGAACAGATCCCTGATACGTTAAGATCTTTGCTTTCCAATGTAACACAGTTAGATGTAGTGATCCTAAGTGCAGGCATATTAGGTGATATCAAGCTTATGCAAGACACTACAGTAAGTGAATTGGAACAAATTACGAATATAAATGTTTGGTCAAATAAAGTTATACTGGATTTCTTGTTAAAATCAGATATTGCTATAAAACAAATCATCCTTATTTCTTCGGGAGCCTCGATTTTTGGCAATAAAGGCTGGTCAGGCTATGCATTATCCAAGGCCACATTAAACATGTTAGCTAAACTCTATGCTCATGAGTTTTCAGATACACACATTGCAGCTATTGCCCCTGGGCTGATTGATACCGGTATGATGGACTATCTTTGTAATAAGGTTGATAGTGAGAAATTTCCTGCATTAAAGCGTATTAAAGCTGCTAAGGGAACACCATCAATGCTATCGCCTCAAGAAGCTGCACAGAATGTTTTTGAAGCATTGGTACCACTAACAGACTGGAAATCTGGTAGTTTTGTCGATTTACGCCAGATTTTTTCACCAGATGAATATGCAGAGTTAATGAAGAAGTAGCGTTTAGCAACAATTTAGCTTATAACCTTTCTACATGTATAAAGGTCTCAATTAAGCCATGATATTGTACCAAATTATTTAAAATTAAAGGTGTAAATATGGTGTAAAATCAACACAACAATTATCTATGGATATATGATTTTATTTTAACAGATACAAGCAGTTGATTTTAAAAAAGAAATGGTGCCGGCACCAAGAGTCGAACTCGGGACCTACTGATTACAAGTCAGTTGCTCTACCAACTGAGCTATACCGGCATTTAATAATGTAGAACGAGGCGTATTATACTAATGTTAGAAAAGAAATCAATCATTATTTTTACAAGCGACTGATTTTAGGTTTTTAGAGGATAAAAATTGGCTATAAACAGATAAGTCCTGGTTGTCTTTAAATTCAAGCTTCAAGTTAAACAAACTATTTTTATCTTTTGTGATGGCTTCAATTATTATTGAATAACCGAGATACTTAACCTTATGAGCAATTTTTTCAGCAGTCTTTCTATTTTTATACACCCCTAAAGCTATAGCATTTTTTCGTCCATCGATTGACATAACATAATGGTCAGTTAAGTCATTTTTTTCAAGATTGGCCAGTATCTCATTAATTTTTTGTTGCTTTTGTTGAGGTGGAATATAAATTCGGTGATAGGTTATAGGTGATGTTGTTTCGATTAAAAAAGAAATATGGTTTGTATACTCATTTTCTAAAATAATACGTAGTTCATACATAGTGTTTTTATTGATGGGTCCTACTTTAAAACATTGATTATTTAAGACCTTATTAGTTCTATCAATAATTGGAATTTTTTGCATCTTTATTAAATTTTGTTGAGATACATTGCTAGTTTGACCTGTGACTTGTATTTCCTCCAATTCACCAGGGTCGACTTCACTCAATAACTTAATTTGATTAATTGAAGTAGTAGTTACAATCATATCTCTTGCAGTATTATTAGCAGAAAAATAATTTGAATAAGCAAAAAAAGAAACATTACATATAGCAAATAAAATGAACAACCACTTCATAAAGGATCCTTGGGAGACAAATCTTTTGACACAATATCAAGACCATTTAAAACTAATTTTTCTCTATAAATTAAAGAATGAGAAACAAGATTCTGTACTATGATAGCATCACCACCAGTAATAATACATTTTATATTTTCAGAAATTTCAGTTTTAATTTGTGTAATAATATTCTCTACATAAGAACTTAGTTGACATAAAGTTCCTGCATAAATCCCATCCTCTGTATTAGTAGCAAGAAATTGCAGTTGATTATTTTTTTCAGCTGGATTATCTGTAATATCGGGTAAATTGTTAGTATTTTGTCCCAAGGCATCAAGTGATAATTTGAGACCAGGAGTTATAAAACCACCTATGTGTATACCTTTTTTAGTAAGCACATCAATAGTAACAGCAGTACCACAGTCAATAACACAGATATGATTTTTAAATTCAGACTTTGCGGCAATTAAAGTAAGCCAGCGATCAGAGCCTAATGTGCACGGGTTGGCATAAAGAGTAGAAATTCCAAACTTATTTTGTTGACTAACGACAATATGCGCTTTAATGTTCCATAGACGATAGATTGCATCAGATAAAACCTGTGAATAGACATGATTACTTACATTAGAGATAACAGCACTTGAAATAGAAAATTTTGATAACAAATCAATAAAATCATCATAGAGATTATTATAATCCAAAGTTTTAAACAAAATTTCTGAATTTGTAGCATTTTCCTTAACTAATAGTTTTAAACGGCTATTACCTGCATCAATTAAGAGATAAGTCACATTAATCCTTTTCATCAATCTATTTTGTTACTTTAATGGAAACTTCACCAGAATATATTTTTCTAAATTTATTTTTATATAGGACAATTAAAGCTCCATCATCAGCAAGTCCTGTTGCTATAGCGGTATAGCTGACATTATCATCTAGCACACACACTGATTTATCTTTAAGAAAGTCTAAAAAATCCCAGTCTTGCTTAAAGCGTTCAAAGTTAAATTCTGAAATATTATCAAAATCAGGAATAATACGGCTTAGCAATGATGATAAAATAGTGTTTCTATTAAAGTTTTTATTCTGTGAAATTTTAATACTACTCCATTCTTGATCAATCTTTTGTTCAGAATACATATTGATATTAATACCAATACCAACAACAATGATGAAGCCCTTTTCATTACAATAGCGACTTTCAGATAATACACCGGCAATTTTTTTACCATCAAGATAAATGTCATTAGGCCATTTTATTTTGCAATTATTTATCCCTTGGTCAGATAAAGCATTACAAATTGAACGCGCAACTATTAGAGGTATGAAAGCAATGTTCACCATCTCATTTAAATGAAATTGAACTGAAAAATATAAATTAGCTCCTAAAGGTGACTGCCATTTTTTTTGCCTTCGTCCTTGGCCTTTACTTTGATATTCAGCAACCAGTACTGTATAAAATTCATTGATACTATAGTTAACAATTTTATGATTTGTTGAGCCAGTCTTAAATATTACTTTTAATTTATCAATTTTGCTATTTTCTACAATGCCAAGATCTGATCGAATTTCAGACTCTGATAAGATAGAAATATCTTCAGTGAGTTCATAGAATCCATCCTTATAAATTATACTCAACCCCTTTTTTTTCAATGACTCAACAAGTGTTAGCTCATCAGTTTTCAGTCTAATTGATCGATTTTTACAAAGTTTTTTATATAAGAGATATTCTTCATTAATCTTATTCATAACTAATAGAGTAACATAGGCTCATAAAAAGCAATATTATGACAGGCAAAAAAAAACCTCTAACAATAAAGTTAGAGGTCTTCTCTCGCCACAAAGGGCAGTATAAGATCCTGGCAGTGACCTACTTTCGCATGGGAACTCCCACACTATCATCGGCGATGACACGTTTCA
>JAHXIV010000061.1 GCA_025655455.1 gamma proteobacterium symbiont of Taylorina sp. | reverse complement strand
TACCCTCAGATTCTTATTTTGCTGCCTATATTTCCGCATACCTTAGTCAGTTAATAAGCTCTATGTAATCATCTTTGGCTATTAACCAAGTTCACTGCGGATAACCTGATGAAAAACTTTACCCTCGTATTCAATAATTGGGACATCAATATCATATTGTGATAATGTATCCTGAAACATGGATTTTTCTAACTCTCCAGGCAGTTCTTTTATGGCTTTCTCAGCTTGTTCAAAGGAAGTATAATTTAGTGGTGTTATTTATTTGTACTGGGTGAGATAGTGGCATAAGAGCAGGCTTACTTAATATTTATTTATTCGGACATTTATTTTGATCTTGAGTTCTGCTCTTTTCAAGCCCTAGCTGATAAATTTTCAGAAAACCAGTAGTTCGATATCATAATATATTAAAAAGTGCATGTTAGATGAGAGAGGCAAGTCAATAAATGTATAAAAATCTACCTCCAGAAATAATCGGCATTATTCTTCAAAATACACGTGATGGCATTATGATAAGCAATGCCTCAAATCAAATAGAATATATCAATCAGTCCTTTACAGATGTGACCGGTTACAGTACTGAAGAGATTATTGGTCGGGATCCCAAAATATTACAGTCTGGCAGGCATGATGCTGCTTTTTATTCAGATATGTGGAAAATACTGATACAAACAGATCATTGGGAAGGTGAAATCTGGGATAAACGAAAAAACGGTGAAGTCTATCTTGAATTTCTTTCAATCAATGCAGTGACAAATTCTGAAGGTCAAATCAGTCACTACGTAGCTTTTTTTAGCGATATACAGGAAAAATACAATTTTGGCAGACAACTTGATCGGGCGGCACAATTTGATGACCTCACAGCTTTACCTAAACGCAGTCAAATCATTCATTATCTAACAACATGCCTGGATAGTTATCAAAGTGAGAATAAATTACTGGCTGTCATCGTCATTGATCTGGATGACTTTAAAACGCTCAATGATCATCATGGACATGCGCTTGGGGATCGAATTTTAATCATTATTGCCAGACGCCTGAAAAGACTGATTCGCAGCACTGACATGGTGGGGAGATTAGGTGGTGATGAATTTGTTCTGATTTTACCTGCACTCAATAATATGGATGAAGTCGAGCAGATGACAAGACGCATTATCAGCCTGATTGCTTCATCCATTGAAATTGATGGACATAAATACCATTTAACCACATCACTGGGAATAACCCTGTTTCCCTTTGATAGTGCCGATGCAGAAATGCTGTTACGTCATGCTGATCAGGCAATGTATCAGGCCAAAGATAATGGAAAAAATCAACATCATTTATTTGATACTAAAAAAGATCAGCAGGCGCAAACACGGCGAGAACTATTTCAAGAACTTAGTCATGCAATAGAACATAATGAACTGATATTGTATTATCAGCCAAAAGTGAATATGCGTACAGGAAAAGTTATAGGAGCAGAAGCACTGTTAAGATGGCAGCATCCTGAAAAAGGTCTGCTCGGTCCCGGTGATTTTTTGCCTCATGTTGAATACCATGATCTTATAATAGATATTGGCAACTGGGTCACTTATCAGGCAATGTCTCAACTTTCAGAATGGTTACAACAGGGGCTTGAACTCACCATCAGTATCAATATTGCAGCCCGTCAATTACTGCAGCGTGATTTTGTTGATTCTTTCTGCAATATTATTAAAGACTTTCCTGATGTACCACTGAAATATCTTGAGCTTGAAATCCTGGAGTCAGCCGCTCTTGAGAATACTGAACATGTCGAACATGTGATTAAACAATGTCAGGAACTTGGCGTGAGTTTTGCCTTGGATGATTTTGGAACAGGCTATGCTTCATTATCTTATTTACGTGATATACCTGCTAATATACTTAAAATTGATCAGTCATTCATCTTTAATTTATTAGATAAACAAAAAGATATGACTCTAGTTGAGGGAATTATTGGTTTGGCGATTGCTTTTCAACGCGCAGTTATTGCTGAAGGAATAGAAACAGCAGAACAGGGAGTTTTGCTCATGCGTCTGGGCTGTGACCTTGGACAGGGCTATGGTATTGCCAAACCCATGCCTGCCTGTCTGTTAGCAGACTGGATAAAAAGCTATCAGCCTGAAAAAGAATGGGCAATATGGTCTGACACCCTGTGGGAGATGGGTGATTTTCCTTTACTTGTTGCCCAGTATGATCATATTAACTGGGTAAGACGTGTCCTGAAGTGTATAGATGGTGAACAGTCTAACCTGGAGGAATTAGCTATTAACGACCACCATCAATGTAGATTTGGACACTGGTATTACGAATATGGTTCTCAACGATATAGCCATATCAAAGTGTTTGAAGAAATTGAATCCATTCATACTGACGTTCATAAAGTGGGTCGGCAGATTGTTAAATTATGTGGTGAGGAGAATATAGCCACTGCCCGACAAAAAGGCAAAGAACTTCTGGAACTAAAAGATAAAATATTGGATAAACTGCTACAACTTCAATATCATATCATTAAGCAAAAAAAATAATCTCCTGGGTAAAAGCAAAGAAGGCTGGTGAAGCAACAATAAAACGTAACGAAAAATATCATAAATACAACGAAGTTAAGTTGCACTTATGAGTTGAATCGGAATGATAAGTATTATATGATAGACCAATTTTTATTGAAGAAAGTATTTAATGACAGCGGTACTCATTTCAAATTATCAGGCAAGATATAATATTTAAATAAACTTACTTTTCCGACACTATTTAGCAGTAAATTATAATTTATATTTTTTCTAGCTGACGGTTGTATCTTATGAATAAAATAATATTTCTCTTTTTTACGGTTTCATTAGCTCTTTCAGGCATTGTATATGCTCAAATACCTTATGCAGTAAAAAAAGTTGAATCCATGCCGGTTATTGATGGCCAGGATATTGATATACAGTGGCAAGGAGTTCAAGAAATCAAACTATTAGATACAGTTGCAAATCATGAATTATTCTTTTCAGCCGTTCATAATGGAAAGTCCATCGCAATAAAAATTCGTTATCCGGATTTAACAGAAAACAGAGAGCACAAAACACTGGTTTGGAATGAAACAGATTCAATGTATCAGACTGGATCTAAACGTGAAGATACCATTGTACTTAAATGGCCGATGAACAAGCTGATTAAAGACTATAGAGTGGATAGCAACCAGCCGTATCATGCCGATGTATGGTACTGGAAAGCATTTCGAACTGACCCACTCGGCTATGCAGATGATAAATATCAGAGATATTCAAAAGTTCCAATTAAAAAAGCAACACGACTGCGCTCTAAAGATGGCTCAGTTTTTTTTCTTCAACGCATAGGTGATAAAGGTAAAAGCGCCTATAAAAACAAATTTACCCTTAATCATTCAGGCAATGAGGTTGCAAAATATGAGCATCAGAAACCAACAGGCAGCCGTTCTGATATCAAAGCTAAAGGAAGATGGGATGATGGTTTCTGGACGATAGAGCTGTTACGATTATTAGATACCGGAAATGCGGATGATATTTCATTATCAGTTGATGAAACGTATATATTAGGCTTATCACGTTATGAAATAGCAGGTAGAAAGCCCAAAAAATCAATAGAAATACCATTGTTTGGCTCTGGTGAAGTGGGTGAATCAATTAACCTTTCATTTCAGTAAAAAGTATGTTTGTTAAAAAGATATCCTTAACATGGCTTTTAATGAGCCTGTTTTCTATTGTTTTATTCCTGTATTCTTTCTCTGTCTATCAGTCATCCAGGATGATTAATGCTGCCAATCACAATCTGGTGCATATTTCCAAATTACACAAAGAAATTGAAGAGGAATACTTATTACTGCGTCATAAAGTCGATTCCATTAACTTGATACTGTCCAAAAACCTTGTTCAGGAAATAATTTCCCTTGAAGCTATATATGAAAGTAGTCAATGGATTGACCAGTTAGTTTTAAACTTAGAGCAGATATTAAAGTCGTCATTTAACGTTGGACAATTTCAGTCACTGGAGAAAAGAGTACGCTTCTTATTTGATATTAATTCTCAAAGTGATAATGACGAATTTAATGATGATATCAGCTTACTTGAAAATGACTTGTTAAAATTCATCCATGAATATCAATCCAATCTTTATAAACATGTTGGAAATCTGCAAAAGAGTCCTGCAGTTATTGCCAAAAAAGAAGTAGATGATGAAATAAATAAAATTAAAAGTGAATTTGATTTTTTAATTCAAATCACTACTACTTTTTTCAATCAACCAAAAAATTATCACAGGGAAGTACGTCTATTATTAACTGAAACTGACAAAAATATAGCCGCTATTCAAGGCAATAAAGACTTGAGTGAAGTACTTAAACATTTAGACATTAACAAGCTAAAAACCATACAAAAACAGGCAGAATTTTTAACTTTACAATTTTATTCCATTTATGAAAAGATAGATTTTCAGACAGATACAACTATATCATTAATGAGCCAATTATCTTCTATCTGGTCAGAATATGTTCTTTTTCTCGATAGTCAAGAGCATGAAATTAACAAGATTATTGAGAAGGAAAGTCTGACTGCTTCAAAAGACTTACAGAAAAAAGGCAATCAGTTTATTATATTTCTTCTAATCGGTGCAGGTATTATTTTATTCCTAATCATTTTATTTGGACTTATATCTTATGGCAGATTAAATGGTTTAAGAAAAATGGCCATACTGATAGCTGACGGTAAGGAAAACCCCAACCTTATTGAATCTTCACAAAGCAATGACTTTGTCTCCCAGATAATTCAGGCATTTAATCTAATGATTGAGTCATTGGATGTAAGAGAAAAAGAAGTACAACAATATGTGAATGAGTTATCTTCCTATGGAAAAAAATTAGAAACCGATGTTAAGCGAAGAACACAAGAGCTATCTTTAAAAAATGAATATCTTGAACAACAGATCCTGTTAAGAAAACAAAAGGAAGAAAAGTTATTAATCTCAAATATGGCTTTATCCAATACCAGTGAAGCCGTGGTGATTACAAACCAAAATCAGCAAGTTATTGAAGTCAACCCTGCCTATTGTGAGATTAGTGGATACAGTAAAGATGAGCTGTTGGGCAAAAAGCCCAATTGTATGAATTCAGATTGCCAGAATAAAACCTTCTATAAAAAAATGTGGCAAGAAATTAATGATAAAGGCTGTTGGAATGGTGAGATCATCAGTCGTCGTAAATCTGGAGAAAGCTTCCATATCTGGCAAACCATAAATGCTGTCACCAATGATAATGGTGATGTGACTAATTATGTTGCTGTGTTTAGAGATATTACTGAAAACAAAGCAATCGAAAAACAACTACATAATCTGGCCTATAATGACCACTTAACAAACTTAGCCAACCGTACTTTATTCTATGAATATTTAGAGCATGAATTAGCCGTTAACAAACGTAATGGTAAAAAGATTGCGTTACTCTTTATTGATTTAGATGGTTTTAAACATGTCAATGATACCTATGGGCATCAAGTGGGCGATCAATTATTAATAGAAATTTCTAAGGTCTTAGCATCCTGTATAAGAGATACTGATATTGCTGGTCGTCAGGGAGGAGATGAATTTTCTATATTATTACGTCAGCTGGAAGATATTGAGCAAGCAATTAAAATAGCTTCCAAAATCATCAACAAGGTGAGTTCAAGGTTTACTATCAATGAACATAGTGTTGAGGTTGGATGCAGCATAGGAATTAGTATCAGCCCAGATGACTCAATGGATGTGGATACATTAATCAAATATAGCGATACCGCCATGTATTATGCGAAAGAAAAAGGTAAAGGTCGTTATGAATTTTTCAGTGAGAAACTAAATAAAAAGAATATTCGACGTACTTTAATCCTCAATCAATTAAATAAAGCTATTGCAGACAAATCATTTGAAATCCACTTACAACCACAAATCAATTCTAATGAAGAGATTGTTGCAGCTGAATCTTTAATACGATGGAACGACAGCGTGCTTGGATTTGTACCACCTGATGAGTTTATACCCATTGCTGAAGAAAATGGGAAAATTCACTTAGTTGATCAAATTGTCTTAGAAAAAGTTTGCAATGCAATTGAACAATTTGAAGACAATGAGCTTGGTTTGATTCCAATATCCATCAATGTTTCTCCAAAAGAATTGGTTATGCCTGATTTTATAGTTAATTTAAAAAACACCTTGAAACAATATGAGATTAGGAGTGATTTAATCAATATAGAAGTGACTGAAACAGCTTTTATGGAAAATATTCAGCTTGCAAAAACGATATTAACCGATTTAAAACAATTGGGATTTAACCTTTCACTGGATGACTTTGGAACAGGTTATTCCTCATTGGCTTATTTGCACGAAATTCCATTTGATCATTTAAAAATTGATCGTTCCTTTATAATGAATATACCAGATGATTATTCCAGTGTGTCGATTACAAAAACCATTCTTAGCTTTGCACATTCCGTAGGCATGTCTGTTGTGGCGGAAGGTGTTGAAACAAGGACACAGTTGGATTTCTTATTAAAGCATGAATGTGACTTTTGTCAGGGCTACTTTATCAGTAAACCCTTACCGGTAAATAAATTTATGGATTTTATCAAACAAAAATAAAACCTGTCCATTATTTCTTTTACGAAGAGTATAAATTAATAATTTTTATGATTTATAGAGACTGTTTTATTTTTTATAAGTCATCCAATTCCTGCATATTCATAATGGAGTTATTGGCTATTAGTATTAAATAAGCCCAATGCAGCTCTTACAAAGTTTTCTGTATAAAGTTCATCTAGAACAAATTCATGACCATCTTTAATTTGTTGCAAACTGTCACCACTCGTATAAAATGAACCTACCTCTACCGTTCTGCCATCAGGCTTTAACTTAAACAGCCGAGCTAAAACTTTAACACTTGCTTTCGTATATTGATTGCCATTTAGAAATTCTGTATCTTTAGAAATGCCTTGTGAAGACAATACAATTCCATAGCGAAAAAAAGGTAACATATACTCTTTAATATCATTAAATTTATATGCATCAAACCTCTTGTTCTTTAACTCAGCAACGACACTATCCACAATATTATTTTGTAATAGCTTATTCTTTTTCAGGTTAAGCTTATCACCATTTGGCTCTATATCAATAATTAACATACCAACATCTGATGAAATTAATTTTGTCTCTACATAATTTTTTGCTGAAGGTTTTGACTGACACCCAGTCAAAATGACTATAAAGATAATAGATATTAAAATAATATGAATTTTCATTTTTTTACCAAGTTTTTTCTGACTATACCATTCAATTATTATAAGCTAAAGCTATCATTCAAAATGATACCCTTGGTTTTCCCCTAAAAAGTGGTAAAGAATACGTTTTAAAATAGTATCCTTGATGTTATATTTTGCCAAAATGTCTACTCACCTGAATTATTTTAAATCTTGATTATATTTAATGTTTGTTTAAGGCTGATGCAATACAGCCTGGAGTATTATCTTACCCATGGAAGGTAAGAATATCTTCAAAATACTTAAAACCAAAAAGGATAATAATCATGAAAACTTTAATGACTTTAATAATTGCAACTGCAGCTTCTTTTTCTCTGAATGCCAATGCTATTGATGTTGATACATTGAGTGCTGGAGAGATATTCCCAATCCATAATACTGCCATTCAAGAACAGATGAATACTGTTTCAGGTAGTACCGGTAGTCTGGTGTATGATATAGATTCGGAAACTCTGGTTTATCTGAATGCATCTGAGAAACAATCTGTTGCAAGAGCTTTACGTGAACTGGAAAGCAATCCACCTGCTGCAGGCCGTAGTAGCTCCAGAGAAGTATTTATTTATAATGATACAGCTGGTGAATATCACCTACAATAAAATGGATCGAATAGGGTACGATTCCAAAACGTACCCTTAAAACTGGAAAAATTATTGCTGGGCGGTACCATAAAGTATTTCTGAGGCAAACCATCAAGGTTATCTTCTTTGTTCATGATTTATCTCAGTCAAAATAAAAACTCAAGGAGCCACTCCACCAATATTGAATATAGATGACAATTGGATTGCTCCCTCATTGGACTACGTTACATGGACTCCTTTTCAAATAAGTGGAATTGGCACCTTCGAGGAGATATTAGAGGCTTTTACATCGGTTCTGATTTTGCGTGACGCATTGATACAGGTAGCACCTATCGATTAGATTAACAGAGGAATTATTTGATTAGGACTATAGGAAATTGATTTCCGTGATACTCCTTATCCCAGTGATTAGGTTAAAATAAACCTTGAAAACAATATTGATTATTATTTTATTTGCTGACGGCTCTTTTATGAAAGAATTCATACACGATAAAGATGAGACCATCCTCTTGTCTGATGCGCAGTTATTTTTAAAACTGGCCAGTTATAAAATGCCATTTGGAAAATATAAAAATGTGCTGTTAATTGATTTGCCTGAGCCTTATGTTGTCTGGTTTTCAAAGAAAGGCTTTCCTGCTGGAGAATTAGGACAACTGATGGCAATTACGTATGAAATAAAAGCCAATGGCCTGGAATATCTTTTTCAGCCCCTGCGTAAGAAAAATTGATATGAGTGAACCTTTATTTTTTCGGCAGTCCTGATATTTTAAACTGTTGGACCAGAATTTGTAACTTGTCCGATAGTTCAAAGAGAATATCACTGGAAGTTGTAATTTCTTTGGATGATATGCTGGTCTTTTCACCTTCTGCAACGATGGTTTCGATGTTCTGGTTAATTTCCTGAGCAAAGTCAGCTTGTTCATTAACGGCCTGTTTGATGAGCAGATTTTTTTCATCAATAGCCTCAATTGAATGAGTGACGGTATTGAGTACCTGACCAGAATGTTGTGCCTGTTTGACACTATCCAGGGTATGACTCTTACTTGAGTCCATTACTTGTACCGCATCTTTACTGGCATGCTGCAGACTTTCTATTAATTTCTGTATTTCAGTGGTTGCATCCTGTGTGCGACTGGCTAACTGCCGGACTTCATCTGCAACGACAGCAAAGCCTCTACCCATCTCACCGGCTCTTGCTGCTTCAATGGCTGCATTGAGTGCTAATAAATTGGTTTGTTCTGCAATATCTCTAATGACGTTCACAACGGAACCAATATTATTGCTATCAGATTCAAGCTTGTGAATTACTGTGGCAGATTGTTCAATTTGATCAGCAACCTGATTAATAGAATCAATGGTTTCTAAAACACTTTGCTGACCTTTTTTTGCTTCCCCACGGGTTTCATGGGTTGCCTGAGAAGCAAAATCAGTATGAGCCGTGACATCCTGGGATTTTTCCATCATTCTGCCAATGGATAAGGCGATTTGACTGGTCTCTTTATTTTGTCGGGCTATTGTGGAATTGGTTCTTTCAGCATTCTGTTTGAGGATATCTGTTGCATTAGTAAAATAATTCACTGAGTGAGAAACTTCCTGTATGCTGTTGTGGAATTTAAGCAGCATTTTATCAAATGCCTGTGCAGCAGTGCCGATTTCATCATTTTGTTGCAAATTAATACGTTGCGTTAAATCAGAAGTTTGTTCGACATCTTTTATTACATTGCTCAGATGAACGATTGGCCTGGTTATCAATTGTGAAAATAATAAACCAGCAACAACAGAAAGTGTCAGCATGATTAATAGTATTGAGAAAACAGAGCTGGCAATGGTTTTCTTTAAGGACTGAACCGGGGAAAGTGCTTCAGCTACGCTAATTTCTGCTAGAATAGCCCAGTTTAAACTGGCAATTTTTAAAGGTGCATAAGCGGATAATACTGGAATTTTGAGGGCATTGGAAAATTGCATAAAATTATTTTTACCCGATAAAGCAGCTTGTACTCCGGGAGTGCTGATTGTTTGCTGCAGCACATTACTGGCATGATTTTTAATGCTTTCCAGAATAGCCTGATTACTTTGTACTTGTTTGAGAAGAGAAAAATAGTTTTCCGAATCCTGTATTAAACCTCTGTTAATACTGCGTGCTTTCATATCAGCACCCACCAGATAACTTTCCCCGCTCTCACCCATGCCGACTTGCTGCCACTTTTGGCTGCTGGTCATAATTTGATTGATTGTCTCTGTATTCAATTGAAAGATTAAGATGCCTTTTTTTTCATCATCATCAAAAATAGGAGAGGCAATAAAAGCGGAGGCTTTATTGAGAGAAGGTAAATAAGGGGTAAAATCAGTCAGGATGACAAAGTCTTCCTGTTTAGCCTGATTGGCCTGCTTAAAAACTTTTCCCAGACTCGAACCGGCAAATACCCCCTCTTTCAATGAGCTGGCAAAATCAATTTTTTTGTTGACTGAATAGATAATATTACCTGTTTCAGGATCAACCAGATAGATATCACTAAAATGAAAACGGTCGTTAAACTCTCTTATTTTTTTATGGTAAAGACTATGAATTTGTGCATAAAGTGTATCATCTTCAGGATTGAGTAAGTCATCCTTTTTCATTAAGGGGGCTTTATTATTGGCAATATATTGATATTGCAGGGTAATACCCTGTTCACTAAGGGTGTCTATGACCTTAACAACAGCTTCTTTTTCAGGATTAAGCTGTTTAAAACCTGTTGTAAAGTCCTGTAGATAAAAATTCTCAAGTTTGACTTTATAAGGATCAATAGAGCCTTCTAAAAATTCATCATTATAATAGGTAAAAGCATCTTTAAAAGCCATGCTGGCATCAATAAACATCTGATCTTTAGAAAAAGTGATCAATTGATCCTGAGTAATTTTAAAATAGTTTTCAATTTGAGATTTCTTATCATCACGTAAGGCAATAAGACGATTCTGGATTTGCTCCTGAAGTGCTTTTTCCCCTTCATTAATTGACTGCCAGCCAATGACCAGGCTAACAATCAATAATGGAATCAAGGTCATAAGACCGGATCCCAAAAGAATTTTTGTTTTAATCTTCATTCTATCAAGGCTCGATTTATAGATTTTTTATTTAAATTAATATTAAATATAGTCAATCTTTACACAGGATCATATATCGGAAGAAGAAAAATTATCTTTAATGTTATTTTTTATTGATCATAGTCAATAAAGTACTTAATATTTTTTTATATTAAAGTTTTCAGAAAGGCAGTGTTTTGTTTAATTAATTAAACTTGAACAATTTGTTCAAATTTAATTAATTAAACTGATAATAATATGGCTTATTGAACAAGGTAAACAATATTTATTAACAAAGCAATTGCACTCAGAATAGTTTATTTATCATATAAAAAGTAAGTGTATGATAAAAAAAACAAAAAAAATATGGGTATAATTTTTGCAACCATGATTTTTGCAACAAAAGAAGATTGGTTATAAATTGAGTGAGTTCAGCTGTTTATTTTAATTAATATAAAGAGTCGAATAAAACTTTATAGTATTCATATTAATGATTAAGTGGAGGAAACCTATGGGTATCCGAGCAACAAAAAAACGACTACTCGTTTCAGTTGCAATGGGTTTGGGGTTAGCAGTGACTGTCAATGCGCAAGCAGCATCACAATATCCTGATATCGGCCCACTGCCAGCTGTAAAAATTAACAAGGCAAAAGCGGAACTGGGCAAACGCCTGTTCTTTGATCCCCGTCTTTCAGGTGATGCTGCAATCTCTTGTGCAACTTGTCACAATCCTGAAAAAGGCTATGCAGATGGAATGGCATTATCAGCAGGTTATCCTGGTAATAAGCATTTCAGAAACAGCCCTACAGTAATTAATGCAGTACATAAAAATCGTTGGAACTGGGACGGTCGTCTTGGTACTAATCTGAATGATGTTACACGTGGCATGCTCACTGAAGATTACATCATGAATATGGATATGCGTATTATGCAGGAACGTGTTAAGCAGGATCCTGTTTACGTAAAAATGTTTAAAGATGCCGGCTATGGCGAACCATCCAATGGTTCAGTTCGTAAAGCGATCCCGGAATATCTAAAAACTCTGACCTCCAAAAATGTACCTTTTGATGCAGGAAAAATGTCTGCATCTGCTCAGCGTGGCAAGAGCTTATTCAAAGGAAAAGCAGGCTGTATCCAATGTCATAATGGTGCTAACTTCACCGATGGTAAGGCATACAATACAGGTGTTCCAGAAAACTGGGATGTCTTTATGGATACCGATCGTCATCAGGCATTCTTAGCCTATAATATGTTTATGGGTGTTCAGAACTACAATAGTCTGAAACGTGATGCAGGTGCACATATTCACCAGCATAATGTAGATGGTTCTGATATGGGTACTTTCCTGACACCTTCTCTACGTGAATTAACTCATACTGCACCTTATATGCATAATGGTATGATTGAGTCTCTGGATGATGTAGTCGCTTTTTATAATAATGGTGGTGGTGAAGATTCCAATAAGGACAGCCGTATCAAGAAGCTTGGCCTGAGTGGTTCAGAGCAGAAAGATCTGGTTGCATTTTTGAAATCCTTATCAGGTGACCCTTTGACTGGCGACAAGTATGTCTGGTCTGAAGCTTATCCTGATGAATATGAAGCCATTGAAAACTGGCGTCAAGTCAAAAACTAGCGTCCAGGAGATTAATGTATGAAAAAAACAATGAAAACACTAATAGGAACGGGTGCTGTTTTAGCAACTGCCGTTTCGTTAGCAATGCTTTCTGGTTGTGAAAGTACCAGCGCTAATAGTGCTGGTTCTAAACCCACATTGAATGTGGTTTCTCAAACTGCGGTTGCTGCTAATCAATCAACTACCGGTCATGCACCTCTAGCAACCTTGCCTGCTATGCCGCCTATTCCTGCGGATAACAAGCAAAGTGATGCAAAAGTTGCACTTGGTAAATTATTATTCTTTGATCCAAGACTGGGTGGAGATGCTTCTATTTCCTGTGCCAGTTGTCATGATCCTGAGCAAGGTTGGGCATGGGCTGAAGATTTCTCTCGTGGTTATCCAGGTACAGTTCACTGGCGTAATAGTCAGTCAATTATGAACTCAGGTTATTATCCGGGTTCTTTCTGGGCGAACTCAGTAACCTCTCTGGAAGCACAGGCGCCATCAGCTGCAAAAGGTGGTGTTGCGGGTAATGGTGAAAATGACATTATGACTGCACGTCTGGCTTTGATCCCTGAATATCGTCAGCGTTTTAAAGAAGTTTTTGGTGATGACTATCCCAGAATTAAAAATGCCTGGCGCGCCATTGCAGCATTTGAACGCACCATTAATCAGACAAGTACTCCAATTGATAAGTATTTGAGTGGTGATAAGAGTGCTCTGAGTGATCAGCAAGTTCGTGGTAAGGCATTATTTGAAGGTAAGGCCGGTTGTATCCAATGTCATAATGGTGCTCTTGCATCAAATATGGAAATGTATAACATCGGTGTTCCACCTGCAAAGCGCTGGGAAGAAGATGGTTTAGCACAGATTACTTTCCGTTTTGAATTGTATGCCAAGGGTTCAAATGAGAAATTATATCGTTCTGCTAAAGCTGATCCGGGCGCTTACTTCCGTGGTAAGAACAAGTGGGATTTAGGTAAGTTCCGTACACCATCATTACGTTACACCATGTATACTGCCCCTTATATGCATAATGGTGCATTTTATACATTAGATGAAGTGATTGATTTCTACAATGCTGGCGGCTTTGATGAAGAAGGTCGTACAACAGGCTGGCCAAAAACCAAGTCCAAGTTGATCAAGCCCCTCGGTCTAAGTGATGATGAAAAAGGTGATTTGATTGCATTTATTGAGTCTTTCTCAGGTGATGAAATCCTGATGGCTAAACCAGACCTGCCTGAATACGCGCCTATGTTTACTTTAGATGAACTTAAGGAAGCAAAGAAATGAGCGAATTAAATACTATTGAAAAAGTTGACGTCTCTTCACAAGAGAAGGAGTCAGCAAAAGCACACGGTAAGTGCATGCTGAATCGCCGTAAGTTCTTAATGTACAGCGGTGGTACAGCAGCAGCGGCAAGCACGGTTTCTATTACCCTGTTTGCAGGCACGGCACAAGCTGAAACACGCCAGGCTCGAGTCCAGGGTTATCCCCGTAAACTCGTTGCTAAACTGAGTGAATTGAAAGATCATCAACCGGTTGATTTTAATTATCCGGATGATGGGCCAAACTCTCAGGCAATGATTGTTAAAATGGGTAATGTACAAGCGGGCGGCGGTGTTGGCACTAAACGTGATGTAGTGGCTTACAGCTATATGTGTACTCATCAGGGCGGTCCTATGCAGAATACCTATAAGCATGTCGGTGATCAGCGTGTCATGGGACAATGTCCTTTACACCTGTCCACTTATGATTTAAGACGCCACGGTATCATTGTTTCCGGCCAGGCTTATCAAAGCCTGCCCCAGGTTCTACTGGAAGTAGAAGGGGATAATGTCTACGCCGTTGGTATTATGGGACTGTTGTTTGGTCGTCAACAAAATGTGAGCGCATAGGAGAGATAAAATGACAGAAAAAATAATACCTCAGGCTGGTTTTTACCAGTCGAAAGATCATGCGCCATTACCACCTAAGAATGCAGACGTATTAACAACTGCTTGTGATTATTGTATTGTTGCATGTGGTTATAAAATTTATCGTTGGCCGGTAGGTGATAAAGATGGTGGAATGAAAGCCTCTGAAAATGCATTTGGCATCGATTTTCCATCTAATATGCTGCAGTCCTGGGTTGCTCCTACGCAGCACAATATTTGTACGCATAATGGCAAAAAACATAATGTTGTTATTGTCCCTGATAAGGATACCAAGGTAGTTAACACGAATGGTGATTCCTCCATTCGTGGTGGTTTATTAGCACAAAAATGTTACAACCCTGATACCAAGACAAAGGATCGTTTAAAAACACCTCTGGTGCGTATTAATGGTGTTCTGACGCCAATGTCCTGGGATGATGCCATTGATATTGCCGCATCGGTTGGTACTCACGTTCTGAAAGAACATGGTGAAGCTGCCTACGGTGTTAAGACTTATTCTTATCAGTATATTGAAAATACCTATGCAATTACTAAATATGCATTGCGTCATGTCAATACACCGAACTTTACCTTCCACGATACACCGGCCGATGTTACATCAACACCGGGTTTCCGTGATGCTGGTTTTGATAACTTCGGACCAAGCTATGATGACTGGGGTTCAGCAGGTACATTGATGATTTGTGGTACTGACCCGTATGAAACCAAGTCGGTGCTATTCACTCAGCATATCATGCCGGGTATTGCTAATGGTATGAAAGTCATTGCTCTGAATCCTCGTGAAACAGCAGGTATAGCCTATATCAAGAAAATGGGTGGTTTACACCTTGATATATTCCCGGGTTCAGATAATCTGGTACTAGGTGCAATTACACGTATCATTATGGAAAATGGCTGGGAAGATTCAGCTTGGATCAAAGAATGGGTTAATAGTAAGTGGGAATCCAATTCAGGTTTTGGTCAGGGTACTCGTAATACGCCTTGGCAGTGGCGCACTACCTGGGGCAAGTTCCAGACTAAAGGCTATGAGGACTACAAAAAGTGGAACTTAAAGCAGAAGGAATATGATCCTGAGTATGCTGCCAAGAAAGCCGGTGTAGATGTCAAAAAACTATATCAGGCCGCTGAATGGTTGGCGAAGCCAGTTAATGGCAAGCGTCCCAAAACTTCTATCGGTATTGAAAAAGGCTTCTATTGGTCAAACAATACAGGCAATACCAATGCGATTAGTTCTCTTGCCACTATTTGTGGTGCAGGTGGTCGTCCGGGTCAGGTGGTTGGTCGTTTTGGTGGTCACCAGCGTGGTGGTCAGAAAGGCGGTGGTTATCCACGCAACAAGTCTGCTCAGAAAGTGCCGGGACGTCGTCGTCAGGCGCTGGATACAGATAGATGGATGTATTCCGGGCATACCCGTTTTGCACATGTAATTGGTACTACCTGGATTCAGTCTATGACGGGTTCACAGGGTTTAGCCAGAAAGTTTGAAGAACTTGTGGTTAAAAATCCTCATCAGGTACGCTCTAATAACAAAGCAGAAATTATTGCTACTTTGAAGAAACGTGCAGATTCCGGCGGTATGGTGGTGATAAACCAGGATATCTACCTGCGTGATCCGATTGGTGCCAAGTTTGCTGATGTTGTCTTCCCTGCAGCAACCTGGGGTGAAGTTGACTTTATGCGTGCCAATGGTGAACGTCGTTTACGTCTGTATCAGGCATTTAATGATGCACCGGGTGAAGCAAAACCAGATTGGGAAATTATTTCTCTGCTGGCTCGTAAAATGGGCTTTGACGGCTTTGACTGGAAAAACTCTAATGAAGTGGCTGAAGAAGCCTCTCGCTTTAGTCGTAAGGGACGTAAGGCGTTCCATATGGTTAAAGTGGCCGCACATATCGAAGGTAAATCTCTGCATCAGAAAATGCGTGAGTTTGGTACTGACGGTATTCAGGGTCCTACCATGTACAACTACAAAACAGGTATGTTGCATGGTACCAAGCGTCTGCATGATACCACAGTGGGAGAGAAGCAATTTACTGCCATGGGACTCTCTAATGGCCCTGTGAAAGAAAATCGCTACGGTAAGAAGATGACTCACTTTAACTCTCAAACCGGTAAGATTAACCTGCAGAAACATCCATGGAGCCTGTTCGGTGACCTATGGGAATGGTTGTCTCCCAAGGATGATGAATTATGGATGAGTAATGGTCGTGTCAACGAAGTCTGGCAGTCAGGTTTTGATGATGTCGAACGTCGTGAGTACATCTCTCAACGCTGGCCTGGAAACTGGGTAGAAATTAATCCAGCCGATGCCAAAAAACGTGGTATTGAATCGGGTGATATGGTGATGATGTATTCAAACCGTGTCCCTGTCTTCAAAGATACTATTCTGGGTGTTCATGGTAAAGACTTCCAGTTCTCTGAACTGATGAAGAACGGCCATATCAAACTGGATAAAGGTTCTATCACAGCAATAGCTATTGTCACACCGACTACAAAACAAGGTGCGATGTATGGTAACTTCCTGGATATGAAACAGCCTAATAACTCATTGACAATTCGTGTTCCTGATAATATTTCAGGTAACTACAATTACAAGATGGGTGTGGGTAAAGTGAAGAAGATCGGTGAGTCTGAGTTTAAGAACGACTTCCGCGGTATGTCCTTCGCTCCGCGTAATATTACTTAATACTATTAGCCTGAGCTGAGTCTTTATCAGTCCCAGCTTAGCTAAAATAGTTAGGTAGTACAAAAAACCCGATACACAGGTAAAATAGTGTATCGGGTTTTTTATGGGAGAAATAAATATCTGCTTTGCAGAAGACCTACGGGGTAAGGTTGTAATCGAGTGTTGTCTCAAAATAGCCACTGAGACATTCAACTGGCTTTAGGTAAATGATGTATATAATTTGACTGAAAAAGTTCCAACACCCTGGCACTGATAACAGCATCTTTTTTTATGGAATATCTGAATGAATCAATATTTGTTCTAATGCAACGCTTAAATCAGCTGCCGACGAAGGAGGTCAGCTGGATTTTTTTGTTAGGTGCGTTGATGTCTGGGCAAGCTTAATTAAAGATAGTAAAGCCTCATTGACAGCCTCCTCAGAAGGAAAGAATTTTGCTACTTCAGGTTGAAGTAATACTAAATTATGACCTTCACTAAATTCTTTGAAATATTTGCCACGCACGCCTTTACCAAGGTCATCTCTATTATAATGTGCTCTCATATCATCCTTCCTCATAAAAGTTACGCTCATTATTATCCATCATACGTGCACTGATAATTCTAATTTTTTTATTTATAAATGTATGAGATACAATAACAAGTTGTCCCATTCTAGTTGTTCCAAATGTTAATAATCTTTCCTCAACATCAGAGTGTTCTGGATCATCAAATGTCATTGCTAGAGGATCTCCAAAAACAGAAGCCACTTCATGAAAAGATACTTTATGATTTGATTGGTTAATTTTATCTTTCTTTTTGTCCCATTCAAATTCCATAAAACTCACCAAAAATGTATAACATGTTTTAAATTTTAACAGATTTTAACTTTAATTACATACAGTCATTGTCTAGCCAAAAATTACCTAATTTGCATGAAGAAACTAGTGGTGAAGTTGGTAAATATTTGACTGACAACTTTGAAGATGGTTTATTTGTTCAAATTCCAATATTACCTTCTGGGGAAATTGTTAATGCACTTAATTATTTCTTTTAACCTGGCAATGAACTATAAATTGAATTATATTGTTCATACCACGCATCACTAGTATCAGAGATCAAATATACGTACCGGAATCAATGTAAGTTATTGAATTATAATAAAAGTGATGATTTTTAACTTTGTATTTGTGGTATAATACCTTTTATTATCAAAGTGTTATAAATTAATGCGAAGAATATTACCATCAGAAATATTTAATGATATAGAAATTCATTTAACTAAATTGCTCAATTCCTATACCGTAAAGGAGTGTATTCATACAAGAATAAAAGCTATTTTGCTCTATAGAAAAATTAGAAACTATACTGCTGTTGGTGTTCAGTTAGGAACAACACATGGATTTGTACGTAAATGGAATGTAAGAATTTGCAAAGAGCTTTCGTGTGGGATAATGATTCCAATGATAAGCTAAAACGGCAAAAACTAATTGAAGTCTTAAGTGATTTACCCAGAAAGAGCGGCCCTAAAACCTATACAGCAGAAGATCAATGTCATGTTATGGCTACCGCATTGAAAAAACCTTCTGATGGTCAACGTGAAATGACTCATTGGACGCATATTGAGTTAGCGGATGAATTAAATAAAAACAAATTAGTTGAAGGTATTTCAAAAAGTACTGTTGGACGTTTTCTAAGACAGGTTGATCTACGACCACATGAAAGCCGATATTGGCTTACACCAAATATTGAAAATGAAGAAGAATTTAAGAAAGAAGTAAAGCAAGTCTGTCTGCTTTATAAGGAAGTCAGCACTTTATTCGAGCAGAATACAAAAGTTGTTTCAGTTGATGAAAAGACAGGCATACAGGCCTTAGAGATGATATATCCAACGAAACCGACTAAACCTGGTTTAATTGAACGTAGGGAATTTGAGTATAAACGTCATTGTAGTCTACTATGGACGTTATTGTTACTCCATACTGTACAAAATATTATTGTATATTGATTATCGTCTTATGCTTTGCAACCCATAAGTTTAAACGACAGAAAGGGAAGCCTGGAAAAGCAAAAACTTGGTTAAATGAAGTAAGAGAACGTGATCAATATCTATTTGCACATTGGGAGAAAATGGGTAGGGTTGTTCAATAGGAGCCGTATGAATTGAGAGGTTCACGTACGGTTCTGAGAGAGCCTAAAGGGGAAGTTCCTTTGGGCTACTCAACTGGGGGCTGAGGGAGAGAAACCCTTGGCTACCCGATTTAGTCCTGTATTAAATTTGAACACGAAAATCTATTTTTTGATTTCCCAAGCTAGATTCAATAATTTTATGAATTCCATGTCCTGGGTTGCTTTCTCTTGATATATGAATTAAATCATATTTAGATAAAATCTTAAGATCTTTATTTAAACTAGCAGGTGATCTATTTAAAACTTTCAGTAATTTAGAAAAAATAACACGCTTCTCTTTACGTAAATATTGTACTAAATTTGTTCTTTCAGGTTTCAGCAATAGTAGAAGATCTTTAGGATCCACCCATACAGTATTTTTTTTAGTTAATTGCTTTCCACTGTCTATTTCTTTAGCTGTTTCCTTGGCCGATGCAAAAAAATCAGAAAGAGAGCCAGATTTAATTTCAATAGTCATTTTATGTACTCTTTAATTTCAGATTCAAATCGTTCAATAATATTTTCATAACTTACAAAATCATCAACAGGTGATATATTGCCAAAAAAATGTTTATGATGATAATCATGGGCATTGTCATAACCTAAGACACGTCCATTATCTCCTTGATGCAACATTGGGTTTATGAATGCTATGCTATATCTAATTAATTGACCTTGTTTATTTTCCCATGCTTCTATTTTTATTGTGCCACCACCTTTTTTAGAGGGGAAAGTATATCGTTCATCCACAACCTTAATATAGTTTTGCTTATTTTTTTGTAATTTCACCATAATTGCAATTGTAGCAGATGGTTAATGTTTTATAAAGCTGGATATTATCTTTAAAATTAAAGGTAATAGATACTGTTGATTTAAAGGACCTGAAGTTTCCAAGAAATTTAAAGTTCAATGCTATGCCACCATGCGTAGTAGCGTAGAAATAAATGATTTTATGACGGTTTTTCTTTGTTTCGGCCAAAGCCTATCAAAATTATCATCTAAAACCTCTTCAGCCATAATTTTTCTAATATCCGAAAAGGCAAAACTGGTTCTACCTTTTACTTTATGTCGTCTTTTAGGATTCACTTTTACCTTAACGGTAAATGTCATTCAGATGCTGAGCAGTAAGCGGTCAAACAGAAACAGTCTTGCTTGCTGTTTCCAAATCTGATAAAAGCGGGTTGCTGGAAAACTTTTCTTTCCATAGTCTTGGGATCAACTCTTCTACCTTACTGGCAGGATGCTGATTAATTCGCTGCAACACATCGTTCAGGTAAGTATAAGGATTGACTCCCTGTAGTTTGCATGTGGTTAATAAAGTCTGGATCACGGCCACTTGCTGGGCACCCACTTCACTCCAGCAAAATAACCAATTTTTTCTCCCCATGGGAATAACCCGTAAAGCACGTTCCAGATGATTGGTAACCATCACTGAGCAAAGTACCCTGAAACCCATTGAGCTGCTGTTCAACATGAATAGAACCACGAGTATTTGACCAGGTAAATGCCACCT
>JAHXIV010000094.1 GCA_025655455.1 gamma proteobacterium symbiont of Taylorina sp. | reverse complement strand
TTTTGACTTCGTCTGACTTCTTATTTCTTGTTGACCGATAAGAACTCACACAAATTGTTCGATTTCTTTTTTAAAGAGCATCAACACCTTATAAATACATTCTAATTCTTATCATTAAAATGTTAGCTAAGTTGTTGTTTTCTCAATTACTTCATACAAGCTTTCTTGAATGTGTCATTGAGTGAGATGCGTATTATACGCTCTAATTCTGAGCCGTCAACTAATAGTTTAAATATTTATGAAATAAACGATTATTGACCAGAATATTTATCCGATAGCGACTATTTAATATTGCCATTATCATTGGCATATCAGGAATTATTTTAAAAATGATTAAATTTATTTAACTTCTAAGTAACTTAAAATTTGCCTAAGGGCTACTTAGAAAATACAATTACTGCTATTACAATACTCTAAAAAGCTCTTAAAGCAATTGTTATTGATAAGTGCTTCTTCATTATGAGCGATATTATAAAAAAAATGCTGACTGGCAATAACAATAAGTTTTGTTTTAGCACGAGTGATTGCGACATTAAAACGATTGGGGTTATTTAAAAATTCATTTTCTATATAATCTGCATCTGAGGTGGTTAATGAAAATATAATAACTTCTCTTTCAGCTCCTTGTATTCTTTCCACCGTATCAATTAAGGGTAATTGATCTAATTCCAGAGCTAAACTTTGTTGTAAAGCAAGCCTGATGGCATTATTTTGTGCGCGATGTGGAGCAATAATTGCGATATCATCACAAGCTACTTTATATTGATGTACCAGGCGTTGGACAATTTTGATAATTTTTTCTACTTCTGGCTGACATTGCTGATGATATCCCTGGTGATCAAGCAACAATAAGGCAACTGGCTTTTGTGGATCAACAATCTCATCAATATCATCTTTTTTTGAAAAATTCACTAACTTTAAGTATTTCCCGGCAACGGCTGAAAGCAATTGTTGTTGATAAAAATAACGACTTGGAAATTCACAGATTTCCTGATTCATACGATATGTAGTATTTAAAGTCACTCTAACATCATCATCCTTGTTGGAGCGGGAAACAAAATAATCTAAAATAGATTGCTCTACTAATGGTTTATTATTATGCTGTTGATAAGTGTTTTTCAAGCTGTGATGCTCAGTCGTTTGAGTATATTTCCCTTTGATAATAGGTGGTAATTGTTTACTATCGCCTAAAAAAATAAAATTACCTTTTGCATAAATAAGCGTCAGCAGTGCCTGAGGAATTAATACCTGCGAAGCTTCATCAAAAACCACATAATCAAAAAAAGCAGGAAAATGACTTTTTTCTCCTTTTAGATTTTTTTCACGAGCTTGTTTTGCATTAAATAATTGATAACAACCAAAGCCTGTTGCCCCTAATAATAAATGAGAGGGGCTTGTCACATCACTCTGATCATGCATTGCAAAGACTTGATAAGTCTGTTTTTTAGAATCTGGCTTATTTAAAAATTGTTTATCTCCTTCTTGTTGATCATAGACGAGCAAATCTGAAGACCTTCCCCATTTAGCACAAACGACTGGAAAATTATCTGGATAATAGCAATTGGCTAATTCAACCACCTTATTTAAAACATGATCAATAGCCTGGTGGGTTAATGCACTGACGACAATACGTAATGGTTTTCCCTGGCTTTGGGCTTGAAGAAATAAAGCGATTAACATCCACCCCAAAAGATGCGTTTTACCCGTACCAGGAGGACCTTCAATTAGACTTAAATTAGAACTAAAGGGTAATTTTAAAGCTTCTAACTGTTTTTGATTTAAGCCCATCATTGCTTGATTTTTTTTAATCCAGCGATTGATATTATCACTCTTATCTAACATAAACTCTCCCACTGCCTTATTTGCAGTTGAAGATATTGGCAAAACAACAGCGGGCAAGTTTATTGGCTGATGGCTCTCTGGCGTAAGGATTCTTTCACCTTTTAGTATTTTATTGACAGGATAAAGTTGTTTAGAGCAAAAAACTTCCTCACAAACATGAGTTAATTTTGCTGTTGTATAATCCGTGAGGTCTTCTTCTAATGAGTATGATAATTGTTGCTTTATGCTTAGTTTTGCCTGGCGGGACTTTACTATAAGTTCTCCTTTATGCGGATCAATAGCCGCTATAATAACTGGACTCCCTGCTTGTAAGTCCGTGGCTCCGATGACGACTAACTTTAAAAAATCTCCCTTTCTAAATTTAGTTAAACGATCCGGCATGTTAAAAACATAAAGGAAAAAACCTTCATCGTCCAGGTGAGCCGCATTAAAAACAAGAGGCCCTATGGCTCGATACTGAGTAATACGCTCATTTAAACTGAGTTGTTGGCAGTCAATAATATCAGCATCTCTGAGCTGTTTTTCCTGATGAATAAAATTAATAAAAAGTTGCCCGCTTGTTTCATTTTCAGTGGGGGAATTCCACTGAGTTTGCCGATATTGACTGCTGAGTTGAGAAATCCATTGCTTATAAATTTTTGCATATAATTCAAAAATTTGCTTGGGTTTAAGTAATAATTCCCGGGATTGAAAAAAATCAGTCATTTTTGAAAATGAAAGATTACCGGGATTAAGCAAATAATTAATTGACACAAGGGATAAATTCCCGGGCACGGGAAAATAGAAATGTGATTTTAAAACCTGTTGTATGTCTGTATGATAATGTGTCCTTTTTTCCCATAGGGAATTGATCGCTAATCCCCTTGTATAATAATGTAAAATATCCCAAGGCTGGTAACCATAATGAAAAAAATGAGGTCCTGAGTGATGTTTTATCAATTTGCACCAAATATCCCATAAATCATTCAGTGAATCTTCCAGGCTGTTATTATTTTGCGGCCAATAACCAGTCTCTTGCATTTGTCCGTTTAGTTCCATGACCTGCCACGAAAAACAAGCAATATCATGCTGATTATTTAAATGGCTTTTATCAGCGCTACTTTGATCAATTGTGTTGTGCTCAATAGAACTATGAATAAAAATAATTGCAGAAATATTATCAGGAAATAATCGGGTTGAAGTGGATTTAACCAATATGCAATTATTCTTTAGTGCCAGCAATTGCTGTTTTATTTGTTGTGTTTGAGTGCGGTCAAAAATATTGCTCTGTGTGACCAGCATCTTTTTTGATTGTTGCTCTTTATCCAGCTCCGACTCGTCATTGTGATCTAAAAGTTCATCAAAAAAAGAATTGGCCTGTGCTAAAGTTTTAATACCACTAAACAACAATTTTTGTAATAGTCCTGGAGTCAAATCACTATATAGATAAATATCCTCCGTTAATGCTTGTCGATAACAATAGCTATACCAGGGACAGGAGTGACAATGAGAATTTAATTGAAAATGACATACCGATTTTCCGGACAATAGAACGGTTTCGATTTGCTGAATTAAAACTGAAAAGTTAGTGGAATAGGGTTTGAGATCAAAGAAATACATTAATGGTTCAAAATCATTGTCTGTATTCTTATCTAACATAAAATTATCCACTGCCTTATTCTGCTTTGTAATATTAGCAGAAACGGCAGCGGATGATCTCATTGGCTGAGGGCTCTGAGTAACATCAGGTATCACTATAAGACCCTGTGTTGAAATCTCAATGGAAAAGTCTATTGCCTTTGATTTAATCAGGATATTTTTTAACCGGCCTAATAAAAATGTATAAAAAGCGACCTGCCATTTTTGATAATAACGAGGTTGTCGGCTATTTTTAATATCCCCTATTTCCCATAATACGGCTGTCGATGTTTTTGATATTCTAAGCAAATCAGGAATACCGATTGCGTCTAAAATAGTGCTGTTTTCAGTCGCATCACCAGAGCAAAAAGGATGAATCAATACCGCCTGATCCAGGATAACCACCTTATCAGCATTACTTTTATTAAGTTCTGTCGAGATAGCTAACAATTTTAACTGTGTTTGTTCAAATCGCTGCTCTAAGGTTTGATTATCAGCATCAATAGAGATGACAGTATTGCCCCTGGTTTGCAGGAAATTAAGGCAGTTTTTTTCATGTAGTACTCCCTGCTCTAATAAAAGACTATGTTCTCGATCAATAATTTCAATTTTCGGCGGACAACTTGAGGGATTTGAATAATTAAAAACCAGCCAGCGTTGACATTGTTGATGACGAATATAGTTGGCCAATAAAGTCGCTGTTATTTTTTTAGAAAGTTTTTCTCTAACATTTGAGCCTTTTTCTAACAAACAGGGCTTCCACAATGCATTTTTATAACGCTGTTTCTCTCGTTCCAATAAAGGAATTGTATTGTCTGCTAAATGAATAATTTTTTTATCCAATATATCCTTCTGAGTAATACTGTATTGTTGTGCATCTACAAAGAAAAAATTAGCATCCCCTTTAACGATTTTTGAGCTTAATTTTTGGTAATCAATAAAATGCTTAATAAGTCGCGGCTCATATAAAAAGCTGTTTAACTCTTGTAAAAGGAGTGGTTTAGGTAAAAAACGAGCAAAACTATTTAGTGAAAAAATAGACTGTAAAACTGACTGATAGTGGTAACACCATTGTTCAAATTCATTCTCAGTTTTAGGTAAAACTAATTTCTGTAAATCAATAAATTGCGAACAATCAATGGCGGTATCATCCGCAGAGGTATTAAAGGTATTATCTTCATTCTCTAATTGATTTTCTATGCTGCGCTGCAGGATTAAATTGCCAATTCCACCCAAAAAAGTCCAATAACGGAAAAAACCTGTTGCAGTACGACTCACCACTATTTTGTTTCCTAAAACAACAGATTGTTGGTAATGACTCTCAATTTCTTTAAAAAGTTGTGCCGGTCTGCGAAATAATCCTTTTAATAATTGCTGATTATACTCACCGGGCATAAGTTTCGTACGAGCAGACGATCTGCTCAATAAACATTTAATTTCCTGGGCAACATCATAAGAAAGATGCGAGCCACGACCAATCCAAAAAATCTCTTTATTATCCTGTTGTTGCTGATTAATAAGCACCACTACCCGTTTATAGGGAATATCCTCAATTAAGACCACTCGAATATGCTTGCCTGCTAAAAGTACTGTATCACCAACATCTAATTGTTTAACTAAGGAAGCAGGTAGATCAGCAATCGATTCACCTTCTAATTCCAGCACATATTCTTCGGCACTTTCAGGAAAATTACTCCATATTTTATATTCCAATAAATAATCATAATAGCGTTTACCGCCCGAAAAAAGTCCTTTATTCTTAGTCTCTTTTAACCAATACTTTTTACTCATATCATGAAAAATATCACTTAATAGCACTTTATTCTTCGAGAAAAGAGCCGAAAACAAAGCCTGTATTGCAGCCACAGAAAGTTGCTGCTTTTCATAACAACAGGAAAGGATCTGTTGGAAATAAACACTATTTAACTGTTTAGGATTTTGTATCTCCATAGTATTTTTAAACGACATGGAAAGAAAGGCTAAAAATCGTAATAGCTGATGCCCTGCATTTTCTCCCTGGCAAATCCCCCAAAAATGTACATAATTTTTTTTACGATTTGCCCGCCCAATACGTTGTAAAAAAGCAGCCACTGAATCAGGTGGTTCAAACAGCACCACCCCATCCACATTACCAATATCAATACCTAATTCCAGGGTACTGGTAGCAATACAAATGGCCTGTTCAGCAGTTCTAAACCATTTTTCAACCACATGGCGTTCAGATGTTTTTAGATTAGAATAATGAAGTTTAACTTGCCCTTTAAAATAGTCTAAAGAATCAAGCAGGGCTAATAATTCATCACAACGTCCCCGATTATTCACAAAAATCAGTATTTTTTGATACTTCCAATGCAGGCGTAAATCTTCTAATAAGGCAGCGACTTCATCTAAATTCTTTAAAGAAACCAAATGGGGAATAATTTCACGCTGAGCGTGGGATTTTATTTTCACTACATTGGCTGAAAATCTAAAAAATAAAGCAATCTTCTGTAAATCACCCATGGTTGCTGAGAGTGCAATTTTTTGTACAGGGTGATTTGTTTTTAGTTCTAATCGCCGTAATAAAGCTCTTAGCTGCTCACCCCTATAATTATAAATTAGCGAGTGAGCTTCATCGATAAGTACTGTTCCCAGTCGTTTTACAAAATGACGTAAATTTTTATTTTTACTACCCATCATCACATCAAAAGATTCTGGAGTAGTAATAATTAAATCAGGATTATCACCGCCTGCCAGTTTAATATCCCCTGTGCGAATTCCCATAGCCAAACCCAATTTATCATTAATGCTATGCTGCATCCTGCGTTTTAAATCAATGGCTAATGCCTTAGTGGGAACGAGATAAATAATACTATATTTATGTTGGCTTTTGATTAAACGCTCAATAACCGGAGCCATAACTGCTTCAGTTTTTCCAGAGCCTGTAGGAGATTGTAAAATAAGATCCTGAGCTTTTAGAATAGGACAGATGGCTTGCTTTTGAATATCATTGAGGTGGGAAAATCCTCCATAAAAAGCACGATAAGTATTAGGCAGTTCAAAAAGGGGAGAAAAATTTCGATTCATCGCAATATAGCTCAAATAAAACAGAGATCCATTGTACTTTATAAGTGCCCACAGCCAAAAAATTGGCACAAATTATTTTAAGCACAGGATAAAGTAGAGATAAGAAACAGCAACTCTACCTAATAACATAAAAATGACTTAAAATAATTTTGTGAACATTTTTGTTGCTCAAGTGTTTATTAAATCAGGGTAAATGAGCTGTTTTCACATTTGTTTTATGTGCAGCTCTATTCAGTTTTTTATCTAAGCTTAAAAGGGTTGCGTTGTTTCTTCTTGCTAAAACCAAATATAGCATGTCATACACAGGATGTTCCAACATACAACTTAGATTAAATGCTTCACGATAGAGTTCAATATCATTAATATAGTCATCAGGCAAGGCTAGTGCCTGTTCAATATTTTTTTCACAATCAGCTAATGAATACTGAGAAAATTGATGGTATTTCCAGAATACATTACTGACTTCTGAAACAAAAAGTGAAGGAGCAATAAGCCAATCAGATTCTTGAATTATTTTTACTAATGCCCCTTCTTTATCCCTTTGTAAAGTAACTTCAATGGCAACACTAGTATCTAAAACAACAATCATCTACGTCTATCTTCTTTAATAAATTCAATAGGATCAATTTGTTTTATCATCTCATTCGTTTGGTTAGTCTTGATCGAATTGAGTAATTTTTCACGACGCGTCTTATTTGATATTGAAGTATTTAATCCCTTTGCTAAAACAATAACAGCTTCCTGAGCTAAACTTCTATGCTCAGCTATGGCCTGTTTTTGCAATAAATTATAAATATTTTCTGGCAATTCACGAACTTGTAGAGAGGGCATAAAAACTCCTCTTATAGATGATACACAAATAAAATATTAATGCATTTTTCATAATAATGCAAGCATAATAAAGACCGAAATAAATGTCCCCTCAGCAAGCTTCAGGAGTTTTAGCTTTTTTCTGTGGCTGCTTTTGCTAATGAAAATTAACCATTAGCAATATGATTTCACAAAAGATGTGAATCAAAATGGAATTGGTTTACCATCATCGTCATCGACATCAAAAAAATCTTCGTCATAATCAAAGTTATCGACATTATTTAGCAAGTTAAGAAAAACATCCAATGACTGACATAAATTTTTCAATGTTTCACTATGCATAAGCCTTTCTTCAGGGGTTTTAACTTTTTCCATAGATTCTAAAGTCATCTTTATTTCTTTTGAAATGCCATCTATCAAGTTCCCGGAATCCATCTTGTTCTCCATATATAGTTGTATAGTTTAGTTTAGTTTAAACTGGTATTGCCAAAGAGCCTCCTGATATTCTAAATCCAATTCATTAATCAATGCTTTTATTTTTAGCCTTGTTTCTTTATTTTTGATATTTTTTAAATGCTCAACCAGTAATGTTTTTAGTTCAGACTGATTGGTTTCCCAGTGATAGGTCTGACAATAGAGTCTGATTAGCTTTTCAATTAATAATTGCCATTCTTTTTCTGCTAAATCATGTAAGCGAAAAATAGTGAGATTGTTTAGTGTTTGTGCATAATTTTTAGAAAAATAAGGGATCTCTATCTCTTTTCTAAACAGGCTACGCTCATAATCTTCTGCTCGAAGTCGATCAAAAAAATCATCGGTGAGTGCAAATACAGGAGCGATTGCCGGACAGAATTTTGTTTCTTGATTAGAGTCGGACGTTTGAGAATAGATAAGCTGCTCAACTAAATGATAACTCTGTGATCTTGCCATAATTCTAAGCTGAGATATGGATTCAACTTCATCAAATAAAAGCACCCAACCTTTATAACCCATTTCTTGTATTAGCCAACCTAAATTTTTGATCATTTCCAAATAAGGTTGATTACCCTTGCAGACCAGGGATTGTTTTGTATAGTTTGGGATCTGACGGTATTTTAGAGCAGAACGCAAACGCACTATGGGGGCTATTTCTCCAGATAAAGCTAAATTAAGTAAATAAGGGTATTCTTTGGGGCGAAATTGTACATGTTTCTTTAGTGTTTTTTGTTTCTTACTTAAGGACATATTTTTTTGTGTCATAGCACTTAAAACACAACGAAAAAGATGCGGCATGGTTTCAGGTAAAAAATCCAGTACATCCTGAGATTGTTCAAAGTGTTGTTGTTTTGCCCAATCACACCAGGCAGCACTTAATGAATTTAAACATTCTTCAGCCTCTTTATCAGATTCTCTACGAGGGAAGCTAATATCGTTAACTAAAGCACGATAGACCTGACGAAAATTATGCATTGGAATTTCACGAATATCCAGATTAACCCGACTGACAGCAAAACCCTGCTGCAATGCTCTATCACGAATATAAGCCAAACTGTGAGACTTTCCCTGCCCATAATCACCACAAATCATAAGATGCCTTGATTGTGGTGTGCCGGCAGCTTTTAAAACATCATCCAGGCTATTCTTCAGCTGTGCTTCATGTGCTGTTAGCAAACGCACCGCAACCGGATCAAATAATCCTTCGCGTAATCGCTCAATGGCTTGTTTTAAATGAAATGGGCTATCTATTACTTGTGACTCCGGCATAAGTTGCTCCAGGATATTTTCCATCAATTATCCCATGAGGGTTGTAGTTGTTCCAGTTTTTCCTGTTCCATTTCTTTTTGACTGCTGCTGATCTGCCCGGCAATACCTTCTTCTTCTGGAGCTTCTCCCTGTTCTGCCATATCCAGGTAGCGGATAACTTGCTTGATAAATAATCTCACCTCATTCAGAACCCCCATTTTTTGCTGCGTCTGGCAAAGCTTTTCAAGCAAATCATCTTTAATCATATCTCCAGCTTGCCAACGATAGGCTAATTCATGGATCTGGCGTAACATAACCCCCAATTCAACCAACTCTTTCACTGCCAATGGTGTTCTATGCAAATCAATCAACACCCCCCGATAATTCAAGCGCTTGCTATCACCAATAGAACGGACTCGACTCCATAGTGCATCATAAGATTTAAAGCCCTTTTCCGCCAATAAAACATCAGGGATAATGGAGAAAAAGATATGTAAGGAATCAGCTTGTTCAGTATTGTCTATCAGTAAACGAACATTTTCATAGGCCGCATTTCGTACCGAGGTTGGATGAGCAATAACTGTTTCCAACTCATCCATGAGCAGAATTAATCCTTTATGTCCTAAATCTTTTAACCATGTAACCAAAGAGCATAAAAAACTTTTACTATTGGTTTTACTTAAAGCTTCAAAGATCTGAAAAGGTTTTAGATCCTTTTTGGCCACTTTTCCACCTTCGAACCATTGATAAAGAATTTCCAGACTTTGTTGACGTTCTTCTTCTGTTTCATCAATTCCTAAAGGACTATAACGCTGACTTAAAAAAGCAATTAATCCATTGACGAAATTAAGATTCATGCCTGGTAATAAGCGTAATTTTTCAGCTAAAACATTGAGCCTTGATTGCAGGCTGACATCACCCTCTGCTGTCAGCTCTGTTTTTAATTGCTCAGCCCAATATTCCAATAGATGACGAATACCCGTGCCAGGAAATTTACCAGTTAACTGCTGTGCAATATTTTGATAAACCACTTCAAATTTATGGATAGGCACATCACGAGTTAAGACCACAAAAGAAACCGCAAAACCCCATTGCAAAGCTAAATGGCGAACAATAGACATAAAATGAGTTTTTCCATCACCATAATCACCATTAATAAAGCGGACTTTTGATCCGCCCTGTGCAATATAGTTTTGTAAATCATCCTCAATAAATTGCAGCCATTTTTCTCTGCCTACCGAAAATAGGGAAACCTGCTCAACCGGCACACTGCCCTTGCGCAAATGTTCTATAATCTTACGTGCTTCAAATGGCTTTAACTGCCCTATTTCTTGTTTTGATGCGCTGCTGGTCTCTGCTGTTTCTTTCATTGAAAGGATATCCCTGTAATTTGACGTTTTTCTCCATCACGGTCAATTAACCATAATGAATTATTTCGACCTGAACGCAATTTTAACTCTTTACCCTGTTTTTTTGCATTAGCGCTGGTACCACTGACATCTGAATCAAAATAACACCATAAATCAATAGCAAATTGTTCAACACTATATTCTTTAAATTTAGCTTTTTCCATGCTCTGAAAAAAAGCTTTCCCCTGTAGTGATAAGACATACTGCAAATAAAATGTCTGGATCGGAATCGGCTCCCCAGATTGAAAACCAAGTTCTTTCAATATCCTGCCATACGTTTTATAAAGATTATCAATAAAATCCCGTGCATCAAATTTACGATCATAATATTGGCGTTTGGTTTTTTGTAAAAATGTAATAATACGCTTGGGATCCACCGTTTTTATGTTTTTTTTATTAATTTTAGTGCTTCGCTTGGCAAAATCAATTTCGCCCTCGATACCCTTTAGCAGCGAGAAACGAGGAAAATCAATCTCCAGATCTAACTCAACATCATCAGCCAGAGCCTGGAAATCTTCTACAAACTCAACACGGTAAAGATCAACCTTTTCGTTTGCATAAACCTTTAATTGCTCAAAAAATGGTTCAATCTCCTGTAAATCGTCAGTATCAAGAATATCTTTTGCCGTCTTGCTTTGCATACCTTCAGCAAGACTAAAAAAATCATCTCGATCAATTTCTCGTAAACATTGATTAATAAAATTTATTTTACGCTCTCTTAACTTATGCTCACGTTTATAAGGCTTAAGCAAGTCATTTATTTCGCCATAAATATCTTCTAAAATTAGTTCATTTTTTTGCATTTTGACTTTGTCCTAAATAATTTTTGTAGCGTAACAGGAAATATTTATTATAATTTTATACAATAGAAACCTTGGCAAATTTTCTTTTACCAACCTGATAGACTGCTGTTGTACCCTTTGCAAGCATTAATTTGGTATCTATTACCTTTTCCCCATCAATTTTTACCGCACCCTGCTTGATCATACGAATGGCTTCACTGGTTCCAGTTGTCATTCCGGAATCCTTGATAATATAGGCGATACCTAAAGATCCATCAGATGATTTCAATTCATATTCATCAATATTCTCAGGTATTTTTCCCTTTTTAAAACGATCGATAAAGTTTTGTTGTGCTTTCTCAGCTGAGTTTGCATCATGAAAGCGGCTAATAATTTCTTTTGCCAGTAAAAATTTAATATCTCTTGGATTAGTGCCATTATTGATATCAGATTTAAACTGCTCTATCTCATGCATAGGACGAAAGCTTAATAATTCAAAATAACGCCACATTAATTCATCCGATATTGACATAATTTTACCGAACATATCATCTGGTTTATCAGCCACACCAATATAGTTGTTTAAGGATTTTGACATTTTCTGCACACCATCCAGACCTTCTAAAATCGGCATAGTAATGACTACTTGCGGCGTTTGTTCATTGCCTTTTTGTAATTCTCTTCCCATTAACAGATTAAACTTCTGATCAGTACCGCCTAATTCAATATCAGCTTCCATCATGACTGAGTCATATCCCTGGATCAATGGATAAAGAAATTCATGAATAGCAATCGGCTGTCCTGATGTGTAACGCTTATTAAAATCATCCCGTTCCAACATACGGGCTACGGTCTGCTTTGAAGCCAGCTTGATTAAATCCGCAGCACTCATCTTGGTCATCCACTGAGAATTAAACACAACGGTTGTTTTACTCTCATCCAGAATCTTGAAAACCTGTTCCTTATAAGTTTTAGCATTTTCCTGTACTTGTTCTTCAGTGAGCGGCTTACGAGTGACATTTTTCCCCGTTGGATCACCAATCATTCCCGTAAAGTCACCTATCAGGAAATGCACTTTATGCCCTAAATCCTGAAATTGACGTAATTTATTAATTAATACTGTATGTCCAAGATGTAAATCAGGTGCTGTTGGATCAAAACCGGCTTTAATAATAAGAGGTCTATTGGTTTTTAATTTTTCAATCAAGCCTTCTTCAAGCAATATTTCATCTGTACCACGCTTAATGACTTCCAGTGCATGTTCTAATCCAGCCATATGTTCTATATACTCCTGTTTCTGATTTTTATGCGGCTTATTCTATACAATAATTTGCCTATCTTCATGTTATATTTTCTATATTCATCACAAAAGATTTAATTAATAGCCTTATTTTTTGATCAGCTATTGCATTTATATGCTTTTCAAGCTATCTTTACACATATTTTTTTAAGGATTTTCCGTGAATTACAGCCGTTATCTAAGTGATAGTTTAACAAAGAACTCACGCACTAATAAAAATAGCTATACACTGAGTAGTAAAAAACTAAATCACAAAAAAAACAAGCATCGTATTTTATTATTATCCAGTCTGCTAAGCATTTTAATTTTCGTTGTTTTTTTTAGTAATACCGGTGCAAACACCCTAACACCGATAATAAAATCAATTAGCAAGAGCATCAAATCAAACAGTATTCAAAGTACGCCTCTTGATTTACCTGAAATTGCTCATCATTCAGACATATCCTCTGAAACACCCCCTCTTGTTCCAGTGTCAGATGAAAAATTAAACTCAGAACAAAAAAAAATAGGACAATCATCGCAGATTCCAACTAAGTCTATTAGCCTGCAAAAAACAACTCTAATCAGTAAGACGTTAGATTCCATAGAAACTCCTGATAGTAGTTCAATCGATGACAAGCAGTCTCTCGTTAAAAAAGAATTTAAACTACCAGCCTTAAGTAAAACAAATACAGCCAAATCAAATATTGAAAGCAAAACAGTCATAGTAAAAAAAGGGGATAGTTTATCAGCAATATTCAAGCGTTTATCTCTAAGCGCTACAACGCTTCATAAAATCATGAATTCCGGCAAAGAGGCAAAACGCCTGACACGAATTAAACCCGGACAAAAATTTACTATATTACTCAGCAAGCAAAAATTTGAATCGCTGCATTATCATATCAACAGCATTGATACACTGATTATTAGCAAGAAAGATAAAACATTTGTCAGTCATTTAGAAAGTAAAGATATTCAAATTCAACATCAATTTGCCTCAGTTACTATTGAAAACTCTCTCTTTCTGGCCGGCAGCAAAGCCGGTTTAAGTGTCTCAACGATTATGGAACTTGCGCAAATATTTGGCTGGGATATTGACTTTGCCCTTGATGTTCGCAAGGGCGACTCTTTCACAATCTTATATGAAGAAAAATTTGTTAATGATAAGAAAATAGCGAATGGACATATTCTCTCTGCAGAATTTATTAACAGAGGGAAAGTATATCAAGCTGTTCGTTTTACCGACAGTTCCGGCCATACAGACTATTATTCCGAGAAAGGCCTTAGTATGCGTAAGGCTTTTTTACGCACACCCGTTGAATTTTCACGCATCAGTTCACGCTTCTCTTTGAGTAGAAATCATCCCTTATTAAAAAGAAAAAGACCTCATAAAGGTGTTGATTACGCAGCTTCACGGGGAACCCCTATTAAAGCGGTTGGTGACGGAAAAGTAATCTTTAAAGGCAACAAGGGAGGCTATGGTCGTGTCATTATTTTACAACACGGTTCAAAGTATTCTACCTTATATGCTCATATGAATTCATATAATAGAAAAATGAGAAATGGCCGCCGTGTCAAGCAGGGACAAACCATTGGCTATGTCGGCAGCTCAGGTTTAGCAACAGGTCCTCATCTTCACTATGAGTTCCGTGTTCATGGTGTACATAGAAATCCTTTAACCGTATCACTGCCAAGTGCGGCTCCCATTGCAAAAAAATATCGTCATAATTTTCAAACAACAGCAGAGACTCTAATTTCTCAACTGAAACTCAGAAAGCAAGAGACAATCGCCTTAAAGGATTGAATGGAAACTAAACCACTTTATTATATCGGATTAATGTCCGGTACCAGTCTGGATGGAGTGGACGTTGTCATTGCCGATATCAATCTACCGCAAAAATTTTCATTATTGGCTGCAAAAACTTATCCTGTTCCTGACCAGCTAAAAGAAGAATTAATCAGCTTAAGCCAGAAACAACAAAATAATGAACTGGATCAATATGCACAACTGGATGTAAAAATGGGTCGACTGTTTGCAGAATGCAGCCTGCAGCTCATGAATGAAAATAACATTCTTCCAGAACAAGTCCATGCCATAGGCAGTCACGGACAAACATTACGCCATTATCCCGACAGCAGCTATCCAACCAGCCTGCAAATTGGTGATCCAAATATTATTGCTCAGCTTACCCAAATCACCACCATCGCAGACTTTCGCCGTCGTGATATGGCTGCCGGTGGTCAGGGTGCGCCGCTGGTTCCCCCTTTTCATCAGGCATTCTTTGGCAACAATGATTTGAATGATAAGAAAAAAAATCGAGTGATTTTGAATATTGGCGGCATTGCAAATATTACTTTTATTGCAGAAAAACAATCTTCTACTGAAATCCCGGTTCAAACTGGAGTCATTGGCTATGATACCGGCCCCGGCAATGGTTTAATGGATAACTGGTGTCATAAAAATTTTGCTTGTGACTATGATGCTTCAGGAAGCCTGGCCTCTCAGGGACATGTAGAACCGTCACTTCTATCACTAATGCTCAATGATGCTTATTTTTCACAAACCCACCCCAAAAGTACCGGAAGGGAATATTTTTCACCTCAATGGATAGAAAAATATCTGCAAAGAAGAGAAATTCACATTTCACCACATGATATTCTTGCTACTCTGCTTGAACTAACAGCTTCTTCGATCAGTAATGAAATTAACCGGCTAATCCCTCATGTTGATGAAGTGCTGGTCTGTGGGGGCGGCGTTAGAAATCTTCGTCTGATGCAGAGACTGGCAGAACTGATGCCTGAAAAAATCATTCAATCGACAGAAGTTTCCGGTTTACATCCCGACTGGGTAGAAGCCTGTGCATTTGCATGGCTGGCACAGCAAACACTCAATGGATTAAGCTCTAACCTTCCTTCCGTAACGGGGGCGGATAAAGAGCTTATCCTGGGTGCTATCTGGCAGGCATAAAAGCACATTTTAATAAACATCCCCAGGGGCACCTCTCGCCTAGGCTCGACTTTCACTTCGTGAAAGCGGGGTATTTGGATACCCTTAAGAGCTAAAAGCATACGCCGCAAGCGGCGGGGAATAAAACCCCAAGGGATTTAAGTTAGCTCAAGAGAATAAACAACTGATAATAGCGAGTTTCTAACCAATCAAGGAGGCAGATTTGTGGATTGATACCAGGCAAGCAAAAAGATTCAGCTTGACCCGACTATTATGTTTTTGATAATATCATTGTACATTAACATTGTACAATATATTTTTGGATACCAATATGCAAACTATAAACATAAGTGACTTCAGAGCTAATCTTTTGAAGTACCTTGAAATTGCCAACTCCGGCGAACAAATTTCTGTAACGTCAAATAATAAATTACTGGCCACAGTTACACCACCAATCAATCAGCAAGAACTCGCAAAACAACAACTAAAAGCGCTTGCTTCAACAGCAAAAATTCATGATATCACAAGTCCGACAGATTCTGAATGGAATGCATTATCATGATTCTGATGGATACGTGTGCAATTATCTGGGATGCACTTGAAGCATCAAAGTTATCTGACAAAGCTATTTCTGCAATTGAAAAGGCAGATAAACACAATGCACTCATTATTTCCGATATTTCAATTTGGGAAATCTCGTTGCTGATAAAAAAGAAACGACTTGAAGTTGATTCTACTGCAACTATTTTTTTAAACTTATTCCTTCAATCAAGAAATGTTTCCGTGCAATCAATTTCCCCTGAAATTGCAGAGCTATCAGTTAATTTTGACCATACTATCAACAATGATCCCGCTGACCGGATAATAGCAGCGACTTCAATCATCAACAATGCACAACTTGTAACAGCAGACCAAAATCTTCGTACCAGTGAGCTACTTGATACGATTTGGTAAATCAAGGCGTCGGAGTCAAAATAACTCAAGTGAAGAGCCATCATCAGCCAAACTTATACTATTTAGAAGTATTTCTGACTCCGGTTTTCATGTTTTGACTCCATCCTCTGATATTCTACGATTCTTCTGTTGAAAAAGAAGATCCACAACCACAGGTTGTTGTCGCATTAGGATTGCGAATAACAAATTGAGAACCTTCAAGGCCTTCTGTATAATCGATTTCCGCACCGACCAGATACTGGAAAGACATGGGATCAATTAATAACTTAACCCCCTGATTTTCAACTTCAGTATCACCATCATTGATCGCTTCATCAAAGGTGAAACCATATTGAAAACCTGAACATCCGCCACCTGTCACAAAAACTCTCAGTTTCAAGTTATCGTTTTGTTCTTCTTCAATTAATGACTTTACTTTCAATGCGGCAGCATCTGTAAAGTCCAATAGACTTGCTTCATTCATACTTTCTTCACTCATACTAAAACCACTCTTATCTATTATTTAAACAGGTCTATTATTCATTAACCAAGTATATTAATCAACAATTAAATTAATTGCTTTGCTCTTAAACCTGACCACTATCATACTTCATTAGTTAATTCAGTACTTTCTAAACGAGCAGGTTCATTTTTACTACTAATCATTTCAGGCATACTCTCTTCAGTAATATGGACTAAATTACCGTTCACTTCAGCGCCCATGGCCATTTCAATTAAATTATAATAAACATTACCATGTATTCTTGCATTTTTTGCCAGCTCTATATGATTATTAGCATAAACACTGCCTTCAACCGTACCGTTAATAACAATATTAGGTATCTGTATTTCCCCCTGAACATAGCCCTGGTTATTAATGTTTATCATCGCAGTATCATCATCATGGGCAGTAATATTACCAATAATCTTACCCTCAATTAATAATCCTCCGGTAAAATCAATATCACCAATAATTTTGGTATCATGACCAATCAGAGAACTGATATTTTTATTAACTTTCTTCTTACTGCCCCACATATCTTAATTCTCCTTGCTCAGACCAGCTCAAATCATATAATTCTATTGTTGATTTATTCTTTGTCGTCTTAATAATAATATCAATGGCCTGAGGCGTCATATCATCAGGCATACTGATAATACCTGCAAACTCTATAAAATATTTAAAAGCAAACTGAAATGCTTTCTGCTGTTTTTTTTCTGCTTGAAGCAGAGAACTCATTGGGAATTCAACCTGTTTATCAGCCTGTTTCCCTCTGATTTTAATGCTGATAGTGCCTTTAGTTTGAGTTCTTTTTTTTACTTTTTGAGCCACAATAAATTTATATTTATAAAATTTTTTATTAGCTTCCCCGGCTTTATTATCCAAGTTTTTGTCTCCAGTAAAAGGGACAATTTCAAAGCTCTGCAGGTAAATGGACTGCTTATTTTTTTCCGGTGCAACAATCCCCCTATAAAAAATCAGTTCCTTCTCCAGAGCCATTATTTTTTGCTGATCTTTCTCCATTTCAGCTTTAATAATTTGACAGGCCTGCTGTTCTATATGGTATTGCTTTTCTAATTGTAATAATTCATCACTATTATCATTTTTTATTATAACCGCTTGATTGACTTCTGGAGCAGTAAACTCTTTTAAGCTGGACGAAACAGTTTCCGGTACAGATAATCGACCCCGTTCAAAAGCTCCCCATATTAACAGAACAATTATCACTAATTTAAATAATATTATGCCATAAGACTTTGCTCGATTGGTACGAGGAACAATGATATGTGTCATAATTATTTAAGTCGGGATTAAAAACGTTAGTTTAAGGCATCAAAGGAACAATATTCAAGCCTGCTTTTTCATCCAGATCAAAGGTAATATTCATATTTTGTACCGCCTGACCCGCAGCACCTTTGACCAGATTATCAATCACAGAAAGGATAACAATTGTATCATTGTCCTGCGGCTTATGGATGGCAATACGACAGATATTAGCACCTTTTACCGTCCTGGTTTCCGGGTGAGAGCCTACCGGCATCACATCAACAAAGGGCTCGTCGGCATAACGCTGTTCAAATAGTGTCTGCAGATCTTCAGCATCAGCACTATTACTATTTGTTTTAGCATACAGGGTGGCATGAATACCCCGAATCATAGGCGTCAAATGAGGAACAAAAGTTAAATCAACCTCCTCTTTATTGGCAATGGCCAGTCCCTGACGAATCTCCGGTAAATGTCTATGTCCCGGTACTGCATATGCCTTAAAACTTTCCCCTGCTTCACACAATAAAGTACCGACATTCGCACCACGACCCGCACCACTTACTGCAGATTTACAATCCGCGACCAGAAAACTGGTATTAATTATCTGATTTTCAATCAGCGGTAAAAAACCAAGTTGTACCGCAGTTGGATAACACCCTGGATTGGCAATTAAACGAGCCTCTTTAATGGCAGCACGATTAATTTCAGGCAAACCATAAACAGCCTGTTCTACATAATCAGGACACGCATGTTCCATACCATACCATTGTGACCAAAGTTCAATATCTTTAATCCTGAAGTCAGCAGCCAGATCAATCACCTTAACCCCTGCTGCAATTAATTCAGGCACCATTTTCATTGCCACACCATTGGGTGTAGCAAAAAAGACCAGATCACACTTTTTAAGTTTTTTTACATCAGGTATAGAAAAGGCAATACTCAAATAGTCACGCAAATTGGGAAAGAGATCGCTCACAGCAAGTCCTGCCTCAGTTCGCGAAGTTATCACTTCTAGTGAAACATGGGGGTGATTAGCCAATAATCTTAACAACTCGACTCCGGTATATCCTGTACCACCAACAATACCAACTTTTATTTTTGTCACTTAATTACCCCGTTTTTTACTATTTGTCTAAAGAAACCATTATAATACAGGATAAGTTAGAGTACTAAATAAATTTTTACTCTAATTAACACAAGATAAGGGTAGAGTATTAAAATAAAGTTATAACTCTATCTAAATACAGGATAAGTTAGAGTACTAAATTGCAATAGGGTCAGAGTCAAATGATATGATCCAGGATCAATAAATAGGAATATGATTATTAAATGAAAAAGAAAGATTTATCTGTTTTAGGTTTCATTGCTGTACTTGGCGGCCTATTGGCATACTTATGGTTTGCTCCCGCCGGACAACCTCCTGCACCCGATGCCAGTTTTAAAGATTTACAGGGCAATACATTTAACCTTGCACAACTAAGGGGTAAACCTCTTATTGTGAATTTCTGGGCAACGACCTGTCCAGGCTGTGTATTAGAAATTCCCGCTTTGGTTGAACTATCTAATAAATATGCTTCACAAAATCTTCATGTTATCGGCGTAGCGATGGATTATGATCCACTTTCACAGGTGACAGAAATGGTACGACAAAAAAATATAAGCTATACCATTGTGCCTGATACAAAAGGTGAAATAGCCAAAGCATTTGGCAATGTGTCTCTTACCCCTACGACTTTCTTTATCACTAAAGAAGGCCTGATTTCCAGACATAAATTAGGTGAAATGGGTCATGCTGAATTAGAAACATCCATTCAGAATATACTTTAATTACTTATCAAACAAAAAAATTTTTCCCCTGTCTTACTTTACAATGTAAAATAATTACAAAGCGACAACGTAAAATTTTATTTTCTGATGGATCCAAGAGGAATTTTTATGCTATGGATTAAATCCTTTCACGTTATTTTTATGGTGTCCTGGTTTGCAGCATTATTTTATTTACCCAGGCTGTTCGTCTATCATGCCAGCAGTGATGACGAGGTCAGTAATGAGCGTTTTAAAATTATGGAACGTAAATTATTTTACGGCATCATGACACCAGCAGCCATTATCACCAGCATACTGGGATTATGGTTGATATACGATTACGCCTGGCGTTGGCTGGCTGAGTCATCTATGCTTTGGCTGCATATCAAACTGTTTCTCGTTATTCTGTTATATATCTATCACTGGTATTGCTGGAAACTGCTTAAATTATTTAGAGATGATATTAATCCGCATAACCATGTTTATTATCGCTGGTTTAATGAAATCCCTGTTTTTATGCTGATTGGTATTATCATTCTGGTGATTGTTAAACCGATATAAATGAGTGTTCAGTAATATTATGAATAATAGACAGCATCCTGTGGTACTTTGTTTTTCCGGCAACGACCCCACTGGAGGTGCAGGGATTCAGGCTGATATAGAAGCAATTGCCAGTATGGGAGCCCACGCTGCACCAGTGATTACGGCACTGACAGTACAGGATACACTTAATGTTAAATCCTTTACTAACACCTGTGCAGAATTAGTAGCGCAGCAGGCACGTGCTATTCTGGAAGATATGCCCATTGCGGCATTTAAAATCGGTATGATTGGCAGTATAGAAAACATTGAAGTTATTCATACAATATTACATGATTATGCAGATATACCAGTGATTATTGATCCAATTATCAGTGCTGGCGGTGGTATGTCCCTTACTTCAAAAGAAATGGCTCTGGCCTATTCAGATTTATTGTTCCCTCTGACCAATCTGGTCACTCCTAATACTAATGAAGCCCGCTTACTGGCTCCCGGAGCTGATTCTTTAGACGCCTGTGCGCAGGAGTTAATGGATGATGGTTGTGATTATGTTTTGCTCACTGGCACTCATGAAGGCACAGAAGAAGTCATTAATTCCCTCTATGGACAACACTATAAACTTGAATCCTCCAGCTGGAAAAGATTAGCATTCAGTTATCATGGCTCCGGGTGTACACTCAGTGCTGCAATCGCTGCACTAATTGCAATAGGCCATACCATTCCTGATGCCGTAAAAACAGCCCAGGAATATACCTGGCAAACCCTTAATCATGCTTATCATTGTGGTATGGGGCAGCATCATCCCGAACGTTTTTTTTGGAAAAATTGTGACTAAAAAACAAGTGCATAAAATGGTAAAAATTATGGGACTTTATGCCATTACCGATCCACAATTAATCTCTGACAAGCACTTATTCCGTTCAGTAGAATTTGCTATTCTTGGTGGTGCAAAAGTGGTTCAGTACCGTAACAAACTCGCTTCACAAGTTCAGCAATATGAACAGGCTGAACAATTAAGTTATCTTTGTCAGCAACATCAGGTTACTTTTATTATCAATGATGATCCATTACTGGCAAAATCTGTAAAAGCTGCCGGAGTACATCTGGGTCAGGATGATGGAAAAATTGCCGATGCCAGACAACTATTGGGTGAACAAGGCATTATTGGTGTTTCATGTTACAATCGCATAGAAAAAGCAATCAGTGCCATGGAACAGGGTGCTGATTACATTGCCTTCGGACGTTTTTTCCCTTCAAAAACGAAGCCCGCAGCAGTGCAGGCAGAAGACAATTTACTTGAACAAGCCCGCCAGCAACTCTCTATACCCATTGTAGCGATAGGTGGCATCAATTTAAACAATGCATCACAGCTCATCAAACACGGTGCTGATGCAATTGCCGTCATTCATTCCTTGTTTCATGAACCACAAGAAATATATAATACGGCAAAAGCCTATCAGGCACTCTTTAACAATTCAGGGTCGGAGTCAAATGAAATCAAGGGGTCAGAGTAAAATTTTACTCTGACCCCTTGATTTCATTTGACTCCGACCCCTTAG
>JAHXIV010000021.1 GCA_025655455.1 gamma proteobacterium symbiont of Taylorina sp. | reverse complement strand
TTTATGCTAACCTCCTCCTCTCTAATTTTTCTGCCGCTTTTATATACAATCATTGCTTTTTTAATTTTTTTTCTATTGCTGTTTATTATTTTTTTTAAGCAGAAACTTAAGTCTTTAGTTCAGGCTGGAATCCGTGATATTGAAGAGCAAAACCAACTGGATAAACAACTATTAATTTCAGAAATTGCCGACCGCAAACAGTCTGAATTAATGACAGAGCAAGCTAAGCAGCAGCTAATCAATATTACCAATACAATTCCCGGCGTTGTTTTTCAGCTGCAAACGTTTGAACAGGATATCATCATCAAATTTATGAGTGATGGTATAAAACTATTACATTATATTGATGCAAAACAATTAGGCAGTAATTTTAATTGTTTTATTCAATCTATTCTGGAAGCTGATCAATTAACCGTTATCAATGCCATCAATCATGCTGTCAGAGAACTTGATTCCATTAGTTGTGAATATCAGGTTATCAATGATGAGGGAAATATAAGCTGGGTTCATATGCAAGCCACCGTTTCTCCAATCAGTGATTCAGGTAACGATGTGGTTTTATTTGATGATGATGAAGTACAACAAGAAGTCAATATTAATGGTCACCTCCAGGATATTACACAATCCAAACAGGCTCATCAACTATTATTGGAGCAACAGCAGGAAATTAAACTTATTCATAAACAAACCAGAGAATCCATTGAATATGCAGCATTGATCCAGGGTGCATTAATTCCAGACAATAATATTACTGAAAAATATTTTCAGGATTTTTTTGCCATCTGGCATCCCAAAGATGTCGTTGGCGGGGATATCTATTTTGCTGAGGAATTAAGGCATGATGATGAGTTTTTATTAATGGTTATCGACTGCACTGGGCACGGGGTTCCTGGCGGTTTTGTCAGTATGCTGGTTAAAGCGGTGGAAAGGCAAATTATTACTCAAATTCTTAATTCCAATGACAGCGTTAGTCCGGCAAATATTTTAACAACATTTAATCAAAATATTAAACAGCTATTACAACAGGAAGATACTGAGTCTATTTCAAATGCAGGTTTTGATGGCGGCATACTCTATTATAATAAGAAAGAGAATCTACTGCGTTTTGCCGGTGCATATACTCCATTATTTGTTATTCAGGAGAATCAACTAACAATAATCAAAGGCAACCGACATTCAGTGGGTTATGATGTATCAGATGCTGATTATATCTTCACTGATCATGAGATAGTATTAGACAAAGAAACTATTATCTATTTAACAACGGATGGATTTTTAGATCAAAATGGCGGTAAAAAGGGTTTTCCCTTTGGTAATAAACGTTTCAAAAAACTTTTATTAGAAATTAATCATGAGACAATGGCGGATCAAAAAGAACTTTTTCTTTACGCTTTACAAAAATATCAAAAACAAAATGAACGTAATGATGATATTACCATCATTGGTGTAAAAATTTAAATAAGAATAAAGTTAACGGGGCACATAATGCTAACAAGTAAGCTGGAAATAATTCTGGAAGATGATGGAATTATTTTTTTAAGCTATGGAGGAATACTCTCATAATCATTGATTGTTGGTATGACAAATGCTCTTGAGAAAGAGTCTCAGAGAAATGAGATGAGCATGAAAGTGAGCAATAATTTACTGACTATTTTTATAGAACTTTCACAAGAAAAAGTGTCAAAGGTAAGCATGATAAAGGTGCAGGTATTGGTTTTGTAGAGATTGCAAGGCGTTGTGATAAAATAGAGTATTATTTTACGAAAATTGATGAAAACACCCATTCTTTTTCTTTTAAAGCTATTATCAGGAATACATAAAAGGTACAAAAATGAAAAATCTAATCTTGGCAGGAACAGAGTCTGTGCCTGATATCAATATGGATGCAGATACTGGTATTATTTCAATAAAAGGTAAGTCATATCCTGAAAATACTTTTAAATTTTACCAGCCTTTTATGAGCTGGATAAACAATTATTTTGCTGGTAATGCACAGGAAAAAACACAGATTAATATAGAAATTATTTATTTCAACTCCAGCAGTTCCAAATTACTTTTTGCCTTTTTTAAGATTCTTAATCAAGCAAAAGATAATCATAAAATAGAAGTCAATTGGCTCTATGATAAAGACAATGAAAGTGCTCTAGAAGCTGGTGAAGATTTTATCGCTGATTTTAAAGAACTTAAGATAAACTTATTGGAAAAAGCATAAAATGAAAGGTGCAGAAGATAAAGATGAAAAGATCTTTAACTTGTTTAGAGAAGAAAGTGGCGAATATTTTGATCCCGATTTAGTTGATATTTTTTTGAACATAGGGATGAATTTTTATCTATTCGTAATGAATTAAAGGATGTTTAAAGGTTTATTGCTGCTGTTGAACTGTTGGATGAATTTTTAACTAAGTGCATTAATTATCTGAAAGGGTTGCAAAGAAGAGAGCGGAGTCAAATAGCATAAAAGTACTCTTTGACTCCAATTTCAATCTACATATATTACATCTCAATAAAAGACTATTACTTAATACTTTCGTAGTAATCCATCAAAATCTGAGCTACTTCAGGACGTGAAAACTCTTTCGGTGGTGCAATACCATTGCCCAGCATTTCACGAACTTTGGTACCGGAAAGCAGAACAAAATCATCCTTGGTATGATCCGGTGCCTCACACATCATAACCACTTTATCTAATTTCTTGGAATAAGCTGTATGGTCGGCCTTAAAGATTTCAATCTCAAGAGCATCTGCCGGTACATCATTTTCAAAAATAGTTTGTGCATCAAATGCACCATAATGATCGCCTACACCCGCATGGTCACGACCAATAATAAAGTGTGTAGCCCCCATATTCTGACGGAATACTGCGTGCAGTACACCTTCACGTGGACCGGCATAAAGCATATCAAAGCCATAGCCTGTGACCATTGCACTATTTTTAGGGAAATATAGTTCAACCATTTTACGAATCGCTGCATCACGTACAGGAGCAGGAATATCGCCTGGCTTAAGTTTACCCAGCAGCATATGAATCACCAGACCATCACAGTCCAGACGATCCATCGCCATATGACAAAGTTCTTCGTGCGCCAGGTGCATTGGATTACGAGTCTGGAATGCAACAATTTTCTTCCAGCCGCGTTCAGAAATTTCATTACGAATTTCAACAGCAGTACGGAAAGTGTCAGGAAATTCACTCTGGAAATATGAGAAATTTAATACTTGAATTGAACCTGATAAACAAATTTTACCTTGTTCAACAAAAGCATCAACACCAGGGTGAGCTTCTGCATCACTTGGGGCGTAGACTTTTTCTGAAATCAGGGCAATTTCTTCATCACTAAATTCTTCAACAGACTCAACGTCCATGACTGCAAGAATCGGATTTCCGTCAACATTAGGATCTTTAAGAGCAATACGATCGCCAGCTTTAATACTACCAGCATCCTGAAGCAGGTTAAGAACAGGAGTTGGCCAGAAAAGACCGGAAGTGGTTTTCATATCAGTCGCTACAGATAAAGCGTCAGCTTTATTCATATAACCGGTCAACGGGTTAAAATAACCTGCACCTAACATAACAGCATTGGCAGCAGTGGCTGAACTGACTATGACAGAAGCCAGACCTTCAGCTTCCTTGTGTAAGGCTTCATTCGCAGCAGAATCATAAACGAAAAGCGGATTGAGTTCATCAGACCCATGAGGTTTAATCATGTAAATTTCTCCAAAAGTTGACAAAAATGTATTGGACCAGGGAAGTCAAATACAGCAATAAATTTTTAACGTGTTAGGGTAGCCTATTTTAGAGCCTATTTGAATTGATTTTTATCAAAATACATGAAAAAATTAAAAAAAAGCTTCAATTTGTGGGGTATTAGGCTATTATTATCAGTTACAAGTGCCCACAGCCAAAAAATTGGCACTAATTATTATTAGCACAGGATAAAGTAGAGTAAGAAACAGCAACTCTACCTAATAACATTAAATGGCTTAAAATTATTTATGCCATTTTTTGTTACTTAGAAGTGCAAATCAGGAATGAATTATGACAGATCAAGGTGCTTCAGAACAAACAATTAATTTTGATAGTTATTTAAAAATCATGGTTGATAAAGATGGTTCTGATATCTTTTTAAGTACCGGTGCTCCTATTAGTGCCAAGATCCATGGTCGACTGATTGCCTTGTCAGATAGACCACTGGAAATAAACCAGTCTAAAGAAATTGCCTATCAATTGATGAATGAGGAACAAATTAAAAGCTTCGAGATCAAGCCTGAAATGAATATGGCGATTTCCCGACCTGGTGTTGGTCGCTTCAGGGTCAATATTTTTATGCAGAGAAATCAGGTTGCTATGGTTGTAAGAGCGATTACTTCTGATATTCCTAATTTTAAAGATTTAGGTCTGCCACCGATATTACCTAAATTAATCATGCAAAAAAGGGGACTGGTATTATTTGTCGGCGGCACCGGTTCCGGTAAGTCAACCTCTCTTGCTTCTCTTATTGATTATCGTAATACGAATTCTGCCGGTCATATTATTACTATCGAAGATCCGGTTGAATTTGTCCATCATCATAAAAAATCGATTATTAATCAACGTGAAGTCGGTGTTGATACAGATTGTTATGAGGATGCTCTGGAAAATACTCTAAGACAGGCACCTGATGTCATATTAATTGGTGAAATACGCTGTCAGGAAACGATGGAACATGCTCTGGCATTTGCTGAAACAGGGCATTTATGTGTATCAACCCTGCATGCCAACAATGCAAACCAGGCACTGGATCGTATTATTAATTTTTTTCCTGAAGAAAGACATAAGCAGTTATTACTTGATCTCTCATTAAACATGCGCGGTATTATTTCACAGCGTCTTATTCCAACCGTCGATCATAAACGTGCTGCCGCCATTGAAGTTTTGCTCGGTACCCCGCGGATTATGGATTTAATCAAATCAGGTCAAGTGAATGAAATAAAAGAAATTATGGAAAAGGGTGAGGCTCAGGGTATGCAGACTTTTGATGCGGCTTTACTAAAGCTCTATAAAGCCGGACGAATTACAGTTGATGAAGCATTAAAAAATGCTGATTCAAAAAATAACTTACGCCTGAAAATTACCTTAGGTGAAGAAAATAAAGAACAGACCTCAGCTGAAAAATCACCAGATAAATCAACTGTTTCTAAATCAGATGATATGCAGAAAAATGAAAAGGCAGCGGAAAAAGAAACTTCATCATTGGCAGGACTTAGTCTTGAACCATTAGAGATTAAAAATGAAGAAGAGGAGGAGGAGGAAAATCCTGATTCCGGAACTGTTTAATCTCTAGCTATTAAGTATTCAGTTATATAAAATAGGCGCTGCTGAAAATTAAACGGGGAGTCGGAGTCAAAATGACAGTATTCTGCTATTTTGACTCCGACCCCATATTGATCCGACCTCATATTAGAAACCGGGAGCGCTGTCTGGAATGACTGTCAAAGAAAAAACAACATCCTCTTTATCTGAAACATCGAAGCATTATGATACTTTTAAATGGATTCGAAAAGAGAAAATTGAATCTTTAGATATTGTTATCGATCAATTTGAACATAAAAAAACCGGCGCACTGCATTATCACATGACGGCAGACAATGATGAGAATGTTTTTCTGGTTGCTTTAAGAACCATACCGACAGATTCAACCGGCGTCGCACATATTCTTGAACATACAGCCCTTTGCGGTAGTAAAAAATATCCTGTTCGTGATCCATTTTTCATGATGATTCGTCGTTCATTAAATACATTTATGAATGCTTTTACCAGTAGTGACTGGACAGCTTATCCCTTCGCCAGCCAGAATAAAAAAGATTTTAATAATCTTTTAGATGTCTACCTCGATGCAGTTTTCTTCTCACGCCTTGATGAACTGGATTTTGCTCAGGAAGGACATCGTCTGGAATTTGAACATGCGGATGATATCAGCTCTGATCTACAATACAAAGGTGTTGTCTACAATGAAATGAAAGGTGCGATGTCGTCAACCATCAGTTCACTCTGGCAAACTGTCACAAAACACCTTTTTCCAACATCTACATATCACTTTAATAGTGGCGGTGAACCTGTTGATATTCCAAACCTTTCTTATGAAAAATTAAAAGAGTTTTATAATATTCATTATCATCCAAGCAATGCCGTTTTTATGACTTTTGGTAATATTCCGGCAGCCGTTCATCAACAAAAATTTGAAGTTCAGGTGTTATCACAGTTTGAAGCACTGGATCGTGAAATCAAAGTGAATGATGAAATACGTTTCTCAGCACCTGTTAATATTGAAGAAAGCTATGCCTTGTCACCGGAAGAAGATGACAAAAATAAAACCCACCTTGTCATGGCCTGGCTATTAGGTCACAGTATTGACCTTGAAGAACAATTAGAAGCACAGTTTCTCACCAATGTATTATTAGAAAATTCTGCATCACCACTATTACAGGTATTGGAAACAACAGAACTGGGTAATGCTCCTTCACCATTATGCGGTCTGGAGGATTCAAATAAAGAAATCAGCTTTATATGCGGGATTGAAGGTTCATCCCCTGAACATGCTGAGGAGTTTGAACAATTAATTATCAGTACCCTGGAAAACGTTGCACTGGATGGTATCGATAATGATAAAATTGAAGCAGTTCTACATCAACTTGAATTAAGTCAACGGGAAATCGGTGGAGATCATTATCCTTTTGGTCTGCAGTTAATATTATCCGGCTTATCAACAGCCATACACCGTGGCGATGTTATTGCCCAGATGAATCTTGATGCCGCACTGGAAAAATTAAGAGTTAAAACTCAGAATCCAGATTATATCAGTCAACTGGTTAAAACCTATCTACTGGATAATCCACATCGTATCAGAGTGACTTTTAAGCCGGATCATCAATTAGAACAACAACGTCAGGATGCTGAAAAAAATCAGTTGGAAGCGATTAAATCCTGTCTTAGCGAGGCAGAAAAAAAAGCGCTGGTTGAATTGGCACATAATCTGACAGAGCGGCAAAATAGTTCAGAACCTGATATGGACGAAATATTACCCAAAGTGACTCTTGCCGATGTACCTGAAGGTATAAAAGTCCCTGTCTGCCATGAACAGAGGCTTCCACAGCTTAAAATATCCAATTTTAATCAGGGCACCAATGGGATTGTCTATCAGCAATTAGTGCTTAATATGCCTGAACTCACTGATGAGGAATATCAATACTTGCCTATATTTAACTATTGTTTTGGTGAGTTAGGCTGTGGTGACAAAGATTATCTGCAGATGCAGATCTGGCAATCACTGGTATCAGGCGGTATTTATTCTCATAGCAGTTTACGCGGTGAAATTAATAATGAACAACAGGTTAGAGGATTTTATACGATTTCAGGTAAATCCCTTTTACGCAATCATAAAAAACTGTCACAATTACTTAAACATTCTTTTTTAACAATACGTTTTGATGAAACCGATCGGATTAAGGAACTGATTTCACAACTACGCATGCGTAAAGAAAATAGTATCACTGGTAGTGGACACTCTCTGGCAATGCAGGCTGCAATCAGCCGTATGAGTCCGGTTGCCAATCTCAGTCATCAGAATAAGGGACTGCAGAGTATTGCCTTTATTAAGGAGCTGGATAAGAAACTGGCAGAAGATACTGATCAATCAGTGATGAATGAATTACAAATACAATTAAAAAATATTCACCATAAATTACTTCATTGTGATTCACAGTTTTTATTAGTTTGCGAAGAAGATGCTTATCAGGATTGTTTGGATGAATTACTGCAGACATGGGAAGCATCTTTTTTATCTGTGCAGGATAATCAATCTATCTTAAATCTTGAAGCGGTTAAACAAAATGTAAAACAAGCCTGGTTAACCACAACACAGGTTAATTTTTGTGCCAAAGCTTATGCAACTGTACCTGTTGAACATCCAGATTCTGCAGCTCTAACCGTGTTAGGCGGTTTTTTAAGAAATGGCTACCTGCATCGCAGTATTCGTGAACAGGGAGGTGCCTATGGTGGCGGAGCGACTCAGGATTCTGCCAATGCCTGTTTCAAATTTTTCTCTTATCGTGATCCCCGTCTTTCAGAAACTCTGGATGATTTTGAAGCATCAATTCAATGGTTATTTAAAACCTCGCATGACTATTTAGCCCTGGAAGAAGCTATTTTAGGTGTTATCAGCAGTCTGGATAAACCTTCATCACCTGCGGGGGATGCCAAGCAGACATTTCATAATAATTTATTTGGCCGTGATCTAAAACAGCGTCAGCAATTCAGACAAAGAATTCTGTCCGTCAGTATTGATGATCTGCTGACAGTGGCAAGAAGCTATTTTGTTGGTCAATCAGCGAGTATAGCCATTATCACTAATCATGATCATGAGCAGGAATGTTATGAATTGGGTCTGGAAATCTTTAATCTAAAATAGGCTTATACAACTGATATGACACAGACCTTAAAGGATGCATTTTACTTTTTCAGGAAAAATCTCCTCAAATTATTAAGTTTTACATTGCTTATTACTGTTTTGGCAGTATTGACGGCACAATTATTAATACCACTTTTTTTTGATGATCTGCTTTCACTAAATGATCTTTCTCAACAAGAAATGCTGGAAGCCATTGAACCTTTTGCTCAAGTGATGAATGTTATCATTAAACCTGTCTATACAGGAGCCTTAATTATATTAATTGTCAGTCTGGCCAGCGAGCAGAATAAAAGCCTGCTCAATTGTCTGTCAGCGGGCATTATGCGCTGGCCGTTTATGCTGGTTGCCAATATGATGACTTCTTTTCTAATTTTTACCGGTATTATGTTGTTTATTTTACCCGGTATCTGGTTGATTAGCAGACTTTTTATTGTTCCTTACCTTGTTATGCTTAAGAAGCAATCTCCATTGGACGCAATAATTAATAGTTATCAGTATACAAAAGGGTATTCCTTTACTATATTGAATGATATTGTTATTTTAGTGGTGATACTGATATGTTTCTTAATGGTTCTGAGTTTTCTACAATTATTGTATCCATTGTTGTTGTTAATTGTATTACTACTGTTTCAAGCAATGGCGCATGTTATATACTATAGACATTATGAAATCCTGATTAATAAAAATCCCGGCTGAGCGATCCATTAATTATTGAATAATAAGATGCCACAAAATAAACAACAAAATATACAACAGGGATATCAGCTTAGCCAGATTGAAAAGTATTTTTCACAATGCGATAAAATTGCTTATCAACCTGACATTTTTCCACTGGGGTATCATGTCAGACGAACTGAGCCGCGTTTGATCTATGTCATGCCTATTACAATGGTTTATGAAGGACTGAGTATACCTGTTAAAAGTAAAAATTTTTCAGCGACCGGCTTACAGGTTTTTATCCCCCGTTCACTGATTCAGGAAGGCAAAATTGTCCAGTTAACCTTCGACAAATTTAATAAAGAATATAGCCCTGCTTTTGGGGAACAACCGGCAAATTTTGACTCTATTGATTATCTGATAAAAACAGTACAGCATGCTGAACAGAAAACCTATATCAGCCTGATCCAAAAAAACCTGTCTGAAGCAACCATTGAGTATTTTCGACATTTTATTATAAAAAATCGTCTACGCTATAAAATAGATGCCACTGATCGAATTTATGCATCCAAAGCACAGTACTATGAAAACCTTTATACCAATAATATGCAGCATGTCCCCATGTTTATACGTTGGAATAAGACCAATGGATTATATATCGACACACTGGTAAAAACTGAAAAAAATCTTCCTTTTTTCAACTATCTCAATGATGATATCAGCCCTTTTTATTTACCCCAAAGAATTGAAAAATTTGTTGAGCTGGCTCGTCAGCATCAATCGGCATTATTTTTCAGTTACTGGATTAAGAATGACCTCTACACTATTTTTGACTTTGAAATTCAATCCAAAAATGATCTTTTTCATGTCGTAAAAATAGTGAACAAATTGAAAGGGCGTGTGTATAAAGTTTCTGCAAACCTTAATAAAAAACCAACACATGAAAAAATAACTTCTATGTTAAGCAAAATACAGGCTCTTGATATTATGGAATCAAAGATTCTGGATAGAAGAGTAACTGAATCGATTGCTCAGATTGTACTGACCGATATTAGTCAGGTTTATTTCAGACATATTATTGCTGATAATAGTTTAAAAATTAACAATGATCAGATATTAAGCAGTTGTGTTATCAGTAACAATCAAAAAATAAGAATGTCGGATGGTGCTATTATTGAACAATATGATGAGGCAGATTTTCACAAGCCTGAGATTATTAATTTTCATATCGGTAAGCAGCGTTATGATGAGCGTTATCATTATACTATGGATATTGAAATTAGATATAACAGACAAAAGTTCTCTGCCAAAACCATTGATTTTTCACGTTCCGGCTTAGGCCTGGTCATTCATAATACTCATCATGGAGAGACTGAGCCTTTAAACATTGAGATTGGCAGTGATATTAAAATCACCTTTTTCAGCCTTATGATAAAAGGCATTACCACTGAACTTAAGCATATTTCTCACCGTGTTATGATTTCCAGACAAACAGCTGAAGGGCTATTTTTAGGTGTTATCCGAAATACCAGCGGCTGTAATCCCAAAGTTAATCATTTCTTTTCTGATTTAGTAAAGCGCAGTAAAGATACTCTGGAACTTTGTGTTAAAGATAAAACTGATAATATTTATAGTTCTTTTTATGAAGCCTTTTTTACTGAAAACATTGAAACAATTCCCATTGTCATTGCACGTGACAGGGAACATCATCACTATGTGCGGGAAATTGGTTTAACAAATCCACCCTGTAAACTGGCTGAAAAATTATATCTAAAAAATAAGGGCTATATTTTTCGTTTTTTAACCACCCGGTTACGCCTTGATGAACTGCATCAGCGGGCAATCAAATCATCTGAACAAAAATCTCAGGCATTTATGCTGTTTATATTTAAAGGAAAAAACAGCCAAGGACAAGAAAACTTATTTTCAGTCACTGATTTTGAAATAATTAAAACAGAAGATCTGGAAAAAATTATAAAAATTGTACTGCAAAACAATGGTGTTTGTATCCGCATCCAGTTTATCAATCACTTACTGGTTGACAATCTATTCAGGAAAATGACCATTGATAAAGTCAATCTTTTAAACAAATCATCGGCCAAACTGCTGACAAAGGAATATCAGGAAATTATAGGCTTTGCAGAAATGATTGATCTCACCAATGAATACCAACAACAATATGCGCTATAGCAGTCAATTTAAGATACTTAAAAGAAGCCTGATTCTGCTTCTGCTCTCTCTATCAGTTTTGTTTATATCCGCCTGTCTGCCCGATAAAGCACAAAAAACTATAGAGCATACAGAAAATGCTCTTAGCATTACGCTTTCTCATAATGCTCAGTATGTCCTAATTGCACACTCTCAGGGATATGTTGAATTGCGTGATATTGAATCCAGCCAGGTCATTGCCCAATGGCAGCATAATGATAATGCCGGGGCAGGGGTGATTGCTGCAGACTTTTCTTCAATATTTGATAGTGAAGCCTCAACAGAAGATCTCTTTGTTGTCACAGCTGAACAAAACAATCTGGCTCTTTATAGTATAAAACAAAAGAAAATACTTTATTTCTGGTCTCTGAATGATATTCGGGATATTAAATTATCCGCTGATGGTGAATTTGCACTGGTTTCCAGTCGCGATAAAAGTGGTGAATTTCCATTATTTCGTATTGTTTATTTTCATTTACGTACCGGAACCATAAAATATGGTTTTTATCATGATGACAATATCAGCAGTATTGCACTTTCAGCAGATGGTCGTTTTGCCTTATCAGGCTCTGATGACACAAAAGCACGTTTGTGGGATCTTGAAACGGGTGAAATAGCTCACATCTGGCCGCATGTTTCTAAAGTGTCCAAAGTTCAATTGTCCCCGAATGGTGATTATGCTATGACCAATGCCGCTTCTGAGGGTATTTATATCTGGGATACCAAAACAGGAAAACAACTGCATCGACTCAATAAGATAAGAGCGACCCTGGCTTCTGCTGTTTTTTCTCCTGATAGTAAAAAAATTGCGACCGGTTATAGTCGGGAAGAAATTATTTTATGGGATGTAAAATCTGGAAAAAAGCTCACAAAGTGGAAACCTGAACGTCGCTACTACTGGCAATCATCATTAGCAAATGTCACCACTCTTGCTTTTAAAAATGAAAAAATACTTGTAAGTGAAACTTCCAGAGGTATCTTGCAGGTTTGGAATATATCAAAATAAATTGTATAGTTTGATAAGTTATTACTATTTTTACTATAGGACATTATTATGTTTAATTCTTTTCGTTTGCAGTTTTCCCTGCTAGCCGCACTATTCACTATTTTCATTATCATCACCCTGACCGCATGTGACTCTGTTGATAATGACAAAAAAAATCTCTCAAAAAAAACTGATTTACTCATTTATTGTGGTATTACAATGGTAAAGCCAATGAGTGAAATCGCTAAAAAATTTGAAGCAATACATAATATTAATATTATTATCTCTCAAGGTGGTTCTGAAGGCTTATATCAAAGTCTTAAAACCAGTAAAAAAGGGGATTTATACCTGCCGGGCTCCTTTTCCTATAGAAAACGTCATTTTGATGAGGGCTTACTGGGAGATTATGTTGATCTTGGTTACAATCAGGCTGCCATGATGGTTGCAAAAGGCAATCCAAAAAAAATTACTGCTGACTTAAATAATTTATATGATGAAAACCTTTCTGTAGTCATTGCCAGCCCAGAAATGGGCAGCATTGGTCGGGAAACAAAAAAAATTCTTGAGCGAAAGGGTATTTACAACAAAGTCATTAACCACACCATTTATCAAACCAGTGATTCGAGAACATTAAATCAGGCCATTAAAGACGGGGATGCAGATATTATTATTAACTGGAAGGCAACGGCTTACTTTAAAGAAAATATTGAGTTGATTGATGCGATTGCACTTAAAGCAGAAGAAGCTATACCAAAACGCTTATCCCTCAATTTACTAACATTTTCAAAACATCAGGAAATGGCAAAAAAATTTATGCAATTTGCAAAATCAGAGGATGGTTTGGCTATATTCTCTAAATTTGGATTTTCATTAGCCAATCCTTCATCTGTGAAGGCTAAATAGGTGGAACAAACCTTGAATTTATCGGCTGATCTAAATTTAAATGAAATACCGGCAAATGCAATCAAATCTTCACGTATCTATCTTCAGCTAATTCTTTATTTACTTGGATTTGTTCTGCTTGCTATGCTTGAGTATTATTTTTCTAATCTTAGCAATGAACTTCTGGAAAAAATTAATACTGAAAACATTAGAGTGCAGATAGGCGGTATCATTAATGATGATATTAGAAAGATAGAGACATTAACTTATAAACTGGCTACTTCAAAAGGCAAAAAAAGACAAAGTAATTTCAAGAAAAAACTGGACTATCAAACCCAGCAGCTAAATCGTGCATTACAGGTATTATCTAATGGCGGTACTATTAACCGTATAAAACGTCTTAATTTAATCAATAAAAACATTATTGAGCAAAAAATTAATTATAAAAATATTCATATTGATTCACAATACATATTAGAGATAATTGAGCTGCAGCCTAAAATAGATAAAATGAGAAAAATGGTGGATAAACTCACTATTTTAATACAACGACGTGATGAACAAAGCTTTCAGAGCAGCTATAAAGAAAAAGCAATATTAGTTAAAAATCATCTTCAGCTGATTTCACCTTTATTTGAACGTATTATTGAAAACTCCAATCGCCTTTATTATGAATCTCAACAACGTCTGGTTCTGTACAAAGAAACATTTTCAGAACGTAAAAAATACTACACCAATCTGCAGATACTACTCTCTCTTATAATTATATTGTTAGTGCTTTTGTTTGGCTATTTTATTTTAAGGCAAGTTCAAAATGCTAATAACAAACTGAATGAAACCAGTAAAGAACTTAATTTTCAGATTAAGGCACTTAATTCACATGCCATTGTCAGCAGTACTGACATTGAGGGTAATATTACACAGGTCAATCAGCGTTTTTGTGAAATCAGCGGCTATTCAGAAGAGGAACTCATTGGCAGTAATCATCGTATGGTTAAATCCAAAGAGCATACAGCGGAATATTTCAAAGTTCTTTGGGATACAATATCCTCCGGAGAAATATGGCATGGAGAAATAAAAAACATATCAAAAACCGGGAGTATTTATTGGGTTAACGCAACTATTGTTCCTCTATTAGACAACAATAACAAACCATTTAGATATATTGCAATACGCAATGACATCACCCGTAGAAAGAAAATGGAGGAAGAAATCAATAAAAGTCATCGCTTTTTACAAAGTATGACTGATGCGATGGGGGAAGGTGTTTACACCCTGGATAAGGACGGGTTTTGCACCTCTGTCAATCCTGAGTTCGAACATTTAACCGGTTGGGAAAAAGAAGATATCATTCACCAAAACCTTCATGAACTGATTCATTTTCAAACAATTGAGGGGACATTTGTTCCTGCAAATGAATGTCCTACTCATAAAAGCATAAAAAATGGCAAAAAATATACTTCTGATGATGAATATTTTACCCATAAAAACGGGACTTTATATCCTGTTTCTATTATTTCAGTTCCTCTTTATGAAAATAATGAAGTCACCGGTTCGGTTGCAATCTTTCAGGATATTTCCATCAGAAAAGCTATAGAAGCTGCACTTATAGAAGCTAAATCTCAGGCTGAACAAGCCAGCAAGGATAAAAGCAACTTCCTGGCTAATATGAGCCATGAAATCAGAACACCAATGAATGCCATTATTGGGATGTCTTATCTTGCTCTTGAAACAGAATTAACGCCTGAGCAACACAATTATATTCAAAAAGTACACTATTCTGCAGAGTCATTATTAAAAATAATTAATGATATTTTAGATTTTTCAAAAATTGAAGCCGGGAAGCTGGAAATCGAAAATATTGAGTTCGAATTTCAGGAAATAATCACTAATGTCAGTAATATTCTCAGTGAAAAGTCGTTAGACAATAATATTAAGTTAAATTTTAATATTGATGAGAACATTCCCAAAGTTTTAATTGGTGATGGACTGCGTCTCAATCAGATTTTAATTAATCTGGGTAATAATGCTTTAAAATTTACAGAAAACGGCAATGTCACCATAAGCGCACAAATAGATTCCAGAACTTCAAAACTTCTACCTGATCAAGGTAGTACAATAATACATTTTTCTATTAAAGATGATGGTATCGGCATTAGTCAGGAACAGCAAAGCAAGCTATTCAAGTCTTTTAGTCAGGCTGATGCATCCACTACTCGCAAATATGGAGGAACAGGTCTTGGCCTGTCAATTTCTCAACAATTAACAGAATTGATGGGCGGTAAAATCTGGCTTGAAAGTCAACTGGGGAAGGGTAGTACCTTCCATTTTACGATACAATTTCAAACAGTGGAAAATATAGAAAAAAGTCAAAACAAATTACAAAATAAACAAACAAAAAAACAATCATACAAGGATAGTGCTGAAATATTGTCAGGTGCTAATATTTTGCTGGTTGAAGACAATGCCTTTAATCAGGAACTGACAATGAAGCTGCTCAAAAAAAATAATATTAATGTGATTGTGGCTAATAATGGGCAAGAAGCATTGGAACACCTTGAATTAGAAAAATTTGATGGAATTTTAATGGATATTCAAATGCCTGTCATGGATGGTTACGAGGCTACTCATCGGATCAGAATGAATGACAGGTTAAGTCATTTACCTATCATTGCAATGACAGCAAATAGTATGACTGGAGATGCAGAGAAAGCAAGCCAGGCAGGTATGAATGATTATATATCCAAACCCATTAATATTAATAAAATGTTTAATACTATGGCAAAATGGATAAAACCTGATCAGCAATTAAAAATACAAAATAAAAACAGTACAGACAACTCATTCTTAACAACTCAAATTTCGCCAGGAATTGATTATGATAATACCTTACATTATCGCTTTGAAGATGATAAAGACCTTTATCATGAAATCTTAAATATTTTCATTAATGAACATGCTGATAATATCAATGAAATCATCAAGGCATTAAGTGAAGGTAATCAAAAAGACGCCTTATTAATTGCTCATACTCTTAAAGGAGTATCAGCTAATATCGGTGCACTGCAATTAAATGAAACATTAATCAAACTGGAATCCTGTTTAAAATCATCAGAAAATACCCATCTGGAATGTAGAGAAATACTGGAGACAGCATCTCACAGATTAGATAAAGATATTACTGAAATTGAACAATTCCTTTCACATACAAAGCATAGTAAAATTGCACACACAGAAACAAAAAAACTGACTGCCAGTGAAATAGGCTCTATACTGAAGGAACTACTTTCTTTGGTAGAATCATATGACACTAAAGCATCAAAACAATTGCAGACTATATATAAAATGAGCTTTGCACAAAAACATATTGATACATTTAATTTATTAAAAGAATGTATCAATCGGTATGATTTTGAGCAGGGGAGTCATATACTATCAGAATTAATCAAAAAAATTGAAAGTAGCGAATAAAAGATATTATCATGACCAGTCCAATTAATAACAAGATGGTTGTTCTTACCGTAGACGATACTCCAATGAATCTTGATCTATTACATGGTATTTTGTCCACTGACTATGAAGTAAAAGCGGCCATTAATGGTCACATTGCCTTAAAAATTGCAGAGAACCTGTCACCTGACATTATTTTACTCGATATTATGATGCCAGAAATGGATGGCTATGAGGTCTGTAAAAAGTTAAAGTCCAATCCAAAAACAGTCAATATTCCTGTTATCTTTGTCACTGCAATGCTTGCCCCGGAAGATCAGCAAAGAGGTTTCGATGCAGGCGCTGTAGACTATATTACTAAGCCGGTTCATCCCGGTATTGTTAAAGCCAGAGTAAAGACACATCTTGCGCTGGCCAATCAGCAAAAAGCCTGTAAAAAAATTGTTGAATTACAGACACATGAATTACAGGAGAACCAAAAAGCAGCCATCTACATGCTGGGAGAAGCGGGTCATTATAATGACACTGATACAGGAGCACATATTTGGCGCATGGCAGCTTATAGTACAATATTAGCACATGCAGCTGACTGGAGTGTATCTAAGGTGGATATGTTAAGATTATCAGCCCCAATGCATGATACCGGTAAAATTGGTATTCCTGATGAGATACTCAAAGCCCCCAGGAAATTAACAGCAGAAGAGTGGGTCATCATGAAAACTCATACTAATATTGGGCATAAAATATTAAATCAAAGTCAGGTTCCGATTTTTTTCATGGCACAGGAAATCGCCTTGTCACACCACGAAAAATGGGATGGAACGGGTTATCCTGAAGGCATATCAGGAAAAGAGATACCGGAATCTGCCCGTATTGTCGCTATTGCTGATGTGTTTGACGCACTGACAATGAAACGTCCCTATAAAGAACCCTGGCCTGTTGAAAAGGCTTTCGATGTTATAAAACAAGACAGCGGTTCACATTTTGATCCCGTATTGAGTCAATTATTTCTAGACAATAAAAATAAAATCATACAAACTATGGATGAATGGAATGCAAATGAGAAATCCCCTGCCAACTTATAAATGTCTATAAATTTACATGTTTAAATTCTTACCTGGCATTATTTTTGTCCAAATTATCAGCGCATGTCTGGTATATATTGCCATAAACTGGTCATTAGAACCCCAATTAATCGTCTCATTGATCATTTTTTCAATTATTATTGCCATACTCATCACATTTTGGTTTGGTTCAATTAGCAACCATATCCATCATGCCAGCCATGCAAAACTGCAGGAAAAACATGCAAAAGAACGTGAGAAAATTCTCCTCAAAGCAGAACGTGAAAAAGCTAAAATTTCATCAAAAAATTCTCAAAAAATAAATCAATCAACAAAAAATGTTATTGCAAAAGCAAATTTTAAAGTTGGTTTAGCAGTTGCCGCCACGATAGGAATTGGCGGCATTATGATGATGAGCCAATTAGTAACCATTGGGATGATGCTTTTTGTGGCATCAGGCAGTGGTTTAGCAGGATATTTAGCCCGTTCCAGGCAAGAAAGTTTGTCCAATGAAAATAATCTCTTTTTAAAAATGATAAAGCATAACAAAAATAAACCACTTTCAAAAAATAACGATAAGCCGGAACTTGAAGACAAAGGCTGATTTATCATCATTACATTTCTTAATTTATCGAGTATAGTGCTTTAGCCCTATACTCGAAGTCGTCACTTTTTGATATATTAACAGGGATCAATGATTTCAGTACACATGCTAATAAAATAGAATACTCCAGCATAATTATTAAACATCTCTATGACTAATCTGAAACAAACCCGAACCTTTCATTTTAATGCCTGTGGTGGCTGTCATTCCTTACGCCAGATAATTGGTGAACTAGATCCTGCCCATGATTATCATGATCAATATGTCCAGCGTTTACTGGATGATCCCCTTTACCATGCTGATGGACAAATTCAGGAGGAAGTTTTTGTGCTGGGTTCATTTATGCAAAGTAAAATATATCAGGCTGGGGTCACTTGTACCAATTGCCACAATGCTCATACAGGTAAAGTCAAAACTCAGGATAATACACTCTGCTCACAATGTCATAAAGCCGATCATTATGACAGCCCAAACCACCATCATCAGAAGGAAAAAACTGAGGCAGCCTTATGTGTCAATTGCCATATGCCTGCCACCACTTATGGGTAAGAGAAAAACAATTAAAAAAGGCTATACACTATCTGGAAGCTACAAGCAAAACAAATGATCGTTCTTTGCAATATTTTTATGTTTATGCCATCGCACAAGAAACAGATGGGCAAATTGACAAAGCCATTGAAACCCTGAAACAGGCCAATCAACTCTGGCCGAATCAATATAATATTTTAATGACTTTGATCCAATATCTGGAAAAATCGGGGGACACGAAACAAAGTTTGACCTATTTATCACGACTGTCAGCAATTGCGCCAAGGGATCCACAGCTTATCCAACGTATAAATTGCCTGAAACAAGCAAAATAGAGAACTACTATATGTATAACCATGCCATATCGGCCTGGTGATGTTTTGTACACCATTCCTATTTGGCTGGTTATCAATTTATGCAGCCAATTACATTCCTGTTTTTTTTATAATATGCTTTTTTATGCCATAATTAGTGACTTGCTTTTTTGGTGGCTTATTAAATAGAAAAGAGGGTTAATGTTCACTTGGTCAAAACTTTTCTCAGATAGATAAGTACAAGCCGTTGTGACATTAATTGTTCGAATATGATTATAATTTCACTATTCAACTGATTTATTTAGGTCAAAAATGGGTTGTTAATCATGTATAAAAAAATCAGCAGGAAATACCCCTTACAAATAACCATCAGCAGTTTATTTGCAATTATCACATTAGCGCTAGGTTCTATCCTAACCATACAAAATTACCAGCAAACGTCAGAAATTATGTTGCAACAGGCTGGTGATGCCTATCAGAGGATAAGTAATGAATTAGCTCTGGATATCAGAGCGAATTATCGTCCTGTTATTAATTCAATACGCCTGTTAAGTTTATCCCCTCTAATATCTTCCAGTCAGTTTGAGGAACGAAACAAACACCTTAAATTACTAGAATCCACCTTATCCTCACATCCAACAGTTATATTTGTGGGTGTTGGCTATCAAAATGGTGATCTTTACGGGGCGGGATTGATCAATTCAGAAATATTACGCAATACCTATCAAACACCAGAAAATACAACATTAATGGTTATGGCAATTGATCGAGTTGAAGGACAACCTGATGCTGCATTGATTTATCTGATGGATGAGACTAATAATTACCTCAGTCCGGGTTTCATCTGTCGTCACGAAGATGACACACTTAGCACTGAAAAATTATCTAAACTCAGTATTGATGATATAAGAAATTTATTAAAAGATTCTGAAAGCGGGGATAGCCGGGTCATCAATTTAACCCGGGAGAGCAGTAATAAATTAACAGAATTATTAGAACTATTGAATAAGTCAGCGCTGACAGCCATTATTTTACCGTTAAACAGTCGTCAAAACGATCTGATTGGTCTCTTATGTCTTTTCTATAAGCAGGTTGATCATTTGAATGTCCTTGCTAATAAAAAGAATATTGATTTTGTCCAGACGCTTTCTGGATTTGCTGCTGTAACGCTTGAAAGTCGACAATTAATTCATGCACAGGAGGCATTACTCAATGCTTTTATAAAACTGATCGCAGGAGCCATTGACGAAAAATTACCTTACACAGGTGGCCATTGCCAGAGGGTGCCAGAAATCACTCTGATGCTGGCAAAAGCGGCCTGTAAAAGTAATGATGAACAATATAAAAATTTTGATTTGACCGATGATCAGTGGGAGGAATTGAGTATTGCCGGTTGGTTACATGATTGTGGTAAAGTGACAACCCCTGAATTTGTAGTGGATAAATCTACTAAATTAGAAACAATCTATGATCGTATTCATGAAGTACGTATGCGTTTTGAAGTACTTAAACGCGCTGGATAATGATTTTGCTTTTCTTGCAGAATGTAATATTGGTGGTGAGTTTATGGCAGATGAAAAGCTGGAACGTTTAAGCCGGATTGCTCAATATACATAGCTGCGTACAATTGATGATAGCCAGGGGTTGTCATGGGAAGAAAATAATCGAAAATCATCAACTGATAATATCACTTTGCCGGTAAAAGAAAAGCTATTGGCTGACAAACCAGAACATTTAATTGTCAGACTTGAAAAGGATAAGATACCATTTGATAATGCCTGGGGCTTCAAGGTTGACACACCTGAGTATAAATATAATCGAGGTGAATTGTATAATTTATCAGTGAAACGAGGTACATTAAATGAGGAGGAACGCTATATGATCAATGGTCATATGATTCAGACCATCTTCATGTTAAATAATCTACCTTTTCCAAAACATTTACGTGATGTACCATTAATTGCGGGGAGTCATCATGAAACCATGGATGGCAAAGGTTATCCAAAAAGATTATGTATGAGCGATCAGCCTTTAACTGCACGAATGATGGTAATTGCTGATATATTTGAAGCTTTAACAGCATCAGATCGTCCTTATAAGAAGGCAAAATCTCTCAATGAAAGTATAAGAATACTGAGTTTCTTCAAAAAAGATAAGCATATTGACCCTGACTTATTTGATTTGTTCCTGACCAGCGGGGTCTATCTTGACTATGCAAATAAATTTTTAGCACCGGAACAAATAGATGAAGTCGATATTAATCAGTATGTTTCTAAGTTGTGAAGTGCTGATCTTTTATTAAGTTTGTCGAATATCAGGTGTTATTATCTAGCAAGAGAACGAGAGGAGTGCATATATATCAAGACTAGAAAATGCTCATCTTTAAATAATACCAATTTAACATAATATATATTATGCGAAGTTGTTAATTATTATTTTATCCAAAATATCTCAAAATGGTCAACCACAACAAGTGCTAAAATTTTCCACAACAACTACTAACATTCCACAACAACCACTAAAGTCGTTAACCAGTTGATTTTTAAAGGTGCTCTCTCGTGAATTCTAGAGAACTTTTAAGGGTTACACTTGTGCTTTTTACGAGAAACGACTTTAATTAATCTGGATCATCCAGTTATTCTTTTGATTTGATAGTTTCCAGAAGCTGGTTAAACTTTTTGTCAAGTTTCTCCTGTGATTCTGCCAAGGAGTTTTCTTTCGTTTCAAATGTTATTATCTGAGTTTCAAGTTACTAACTTCATTTAATAACTCTTAATTTTTTGATCTTTGGCAACCAACGAATCATTAAAATTACTTTCAATGATTTTAGTCTGCTCATTCTGATACTGTATTATTTTTTTATCATCATCAATAGTCTTAGTTAAATTATTTATTTTATAAATATTCTTTTGATTGGATTCTTCAGAATCATTTACCTGTTTATATAACTTTTCAATTTTCTTTAAATTTTCCTGATTTATTTTTTTCCATTCTTTTTCTTTATCTACTAAAGTGCTCTGTGATTTTTCTGCTTGTAGAAAGTCAAATCAAACAATATGAACGATTACGTTTTATTTTGACCATGTTTTATTGCACTGCTTGTAGAATTGGAGAATTTTCCACCCATACCATGGGCAGCTTTAATCAACATTCTAATGGCAAATGGTATTGGCATGTTGTTGGTAAAGGATATAAACCTGCTGAATTACCTGTCAATAATAAATTATTGGATGCATTAGTACGCTATCGAAAATATGTGGGACTATCCCCTCTTCCTGCTGTTGAAGATGATACACCTCTTTTATTGAATAAAAATGGAAATAAAGGTGTTACATCACGTCAATTAAGTCGCTTATTAAATGGTTTTTTTAGTCAGGTTGCTAAAAAAATAGAGAATAGATTTCCTCATTCAGCTGAAAATATCCGACAAGCTACTGCACTCAGGATTAGACACACAGCACTTTCCCATGCAGCTCAACGCACTAAAGATCTAAGACTTGTGCAACGTTTTGGACGTCATGAACAAAGACAGTAGCATTTAATACTGTCACTTAAATCATTATGAATTACAGGGCAAAATCATTAAAATCATATACTGCTCAAGACCTTATCCCTGTAACGATCATCGAAAGCAGCTTTAAGGCGTTTGCCTTTTAAACT
>JAHXIV010000067.1 GCA_025655455.1 gamma proteobacterium symbiont of Taylorina sp. | reverse complement strand
CAGATAGGTAAAACCCAGCTGGAAAACAATTAGTATAGCCACTGCCATCAATGCATAGCGGTTACCAAAAAAACCATCATAACTGAACACACTGGCCGTAATATAACGTGAGCTGAATAAATAGAATATCTCAAACATTACTAACGTATTGACAGCAATCGTGCGCGCAGTTTCAATACTAACGCCCTGTTCACGTTCCCAGATAAATAATCCAAAGGTACCCAGAACCAGAATGACAGAGACAAAGACAATACGCCAGATAAACATACCGCTCAGTATGGGTTGACTTGAATCACGCGGTGGACGCTGCATAATATCTTTTTCTGCCGGCTCAAATGCCAGCGCCAGAGCTAAAGTCACAGCAGTAATCATATTCACCCAGAGGATCTGTACCGGAGTAATGGGCAACATACGACCAAACACTATGGCAGCAATAATGGTCAGAGCCTCCCCTCCATTAGTCGGTAATATAAACAGGATGGCTTTTCTGAGATTATCATAAACCATGCGTCCTTCTTCCACTGCCTGCGCAATCGAGGCAAAATTATCATCTGCCAATACCATTTCAGCCGCTTCTTTGGCGACTTCTGTACCATTTTGTCCCATTGCCGTTCCAACATCAGCCCGCTTTAATGCCGGTGCATCATTGACACCATCACCAGTCATAGCAACCACATGACCATTGGCCTGCATTGCCTCAACCAGGCGTAATTTATGTTCAGGACTGGAACGTGCAAAAATATCCACCTGATCAACAATAGCTCTTAATTGTTCATCCTCCATAGTTTCAATCTCATGACCTGTCAGTACTTTTTCACCCTGAGCAATGCCCATTTGTTTAGCAATGGCAAGTGCTGTAACAGCATGATCACCGGTGATCATTTTTACCCGTATCCCCGCAGCCTGACAGCGACTGACCGCCTGGATAGCATCCTCTCTTGGCGGATCAATCATACCGACAATCCCCAACAGGGTCAGACCCGTTTCCAATTCAATAAAATTAAGTTCCCGATAATCTGAACCCACATTTTTAAAGGCAATAGCCAGTACACGCTGACCCCGTTGAGCCATCTTCTGAATCTGTTCCAGCCAGTAATGATGATCAATAGGCAGATCCTCTCCATGACATCTTTGCTGGCTGCACATTTCCAGGATTCGTTCCGGTGCCCCCTTGATATAAACAAAACCATGTCTGAAATGATCATGGTGTAAGGTCGCCATAAAACGATGTTCAGATTCAAACGGTATCACATCAGTGCGTAACCATACTTCGCGTTCAAAGGACTGATCCAGTCCAGCCTTGGCACCCAGAGTCAGTAAGGATCCTTCAGTGGGATCACCCTGTAAAATCCATTCTCCATTTTCCTTGCGTAAGCTGGCATCATTACACAACACAGCAGCACGGATCAGCTCCGCAAGAACAGGATGATCATCCACAGCAATTTCTTTATCTGCAAATGAAAATCCTCCATGCGGATCATAACCATCACCACTGATCTCAAATAATCCTGTTTCTGTAACAACCGACTGCACCATCATTTCATTACGGGTCAGAGTACCAGTTTTATCAGAACAGATAACCGTTACCGAACCTAATGTTTCAACCGCCGGTAAATTGCGGATGATTGCATGACGACGCGCCATACCCTGAACTCCAATAGCCAGAGTTATCGTCATGATAGCAGGCAGACCTTCCGGTATCGCTGCAACAGCCAGACCCACTGCTGCCAGAAACATTTCAGCAGCAGGATACTGCCTGAATTCTATACCAAATAAAAATGTTGCAACTGCAATAACAATAATAACCAGAGTCAGCCAGCGGGCAAATTGTGAGATTTGACGCAATAAAGGGGTAGTCAGTGTTTCCACCCGTTCCAGTAAACGACTTATCTGGCCAATTTCTGTATCACCCCCGGTTGCCACCACCAGTGCGCTTGCCTGACCATGACTGACTAAGGTGCCAGAGTAGGCCATACAATAACGATCACCTAAATCAACCTGTTCTGCTACTGCATTAATATTCTTTTCCACAGCAATGGATTCACCCGTTAAAATCGATTCCTGAATCTGTAAACTCTTAAGCTTAAACAAACGTACATCAGCAGGCACTTTATCTCCGGATTGCAGATGGATAACATCACCCGGAACCAGTTCTTCTGCTGCTATATTTTGACGTTGACCATCACGTAATACAATGGCTTGTGGAGACAACATCGATCGTATTGCCTTTAAAGCATTCTCCGCCTTACCTTCCTGAATAAAGCCAATAACAGCATTAGCCAGTACAACTGCTATTATTACCCCGGTATCCACCCAATGACCCAGCATAGCGGTCACTGCACTGGAGGCAAGCAAAATATAAATGAGTAAATTATGAAATTGTAACAGGAAACGCTGTAGTGGTGTCAGTGAACGGGCTGCAGGTATTTGATTCGCCCCATAGGTCTGCAAGCGCAAATTCGCTTCTTCCTGAGTCAGGCCATTGGCATCAGCTTTAAGAATGCTGAAGACCTTATGTATTTTTATTGCATACCAGGAACGGCTTGGTTCAGATGCCTTATCAACAGAGCCATTATCTGCTTTAATGTGGCTAAATACATTAATAATACGCTTGAAAGTGTGTAACAGTGCATTACTCATGAGAGAAACCTCCTGTTATTCCTGTCTCAAGCCTAACATAAAAGCATTGGCCTATAAATATTTTTCTAGCGATAAAAAAATAACAAAAAATTAAGATTAAGGGCTGCCCTAAGCACAAAAACAGTTTTTTTGCTGGATTTAAGCTGAAATTGTCATAAATATGTAATATTTGTTCGATAAACTAGTGGCTTAAGAACTCTGCTCGATACACTATTTTATGGGATATAATAAATTATGTTTGAAAAACCCTATATTTTATATGCTGATGATGATGTACCCTCCCAGCTAGCCATCAAAAAGCTCCTCCAGGATAATTTTGAAGTGAAGTTTATCAATAATTTTGGTAGAGACTGCCTGGAGTTATTGGACGAAAGATTACCCGATTTAATCATATTGGGTTCATACATGTATTTATATAATAAACTTGATACCCATGATTTTTTACGTTCAAAAGATAAGTATCAAAATATACCGATTATTTCTACTTACACTAAAATAGCAGAAACAGAAAATGATACCTATCTGGCCATGCCTCTGGATAAAGACAGATTATTTCTAAGCATTAATAAACTGTTAAATCATCAATTAGAAGTCATTAACTAAAAGGCTGATATAGACTCTGAATATCACTTTCTCCTGAACTTGTCATAATTCTGTAATATTTCCAACCTATACTAAGGATTACCTCAATCCCAGGCAAGCAGAAGATTTCCAGCAACTGAGATGAATGCCTGATAAAACATAAAGGGTTAAAAATGAATATTAATAAAATGTTAGACAACATAAAGTCTTTTTTACTAGAAGATAATCAAAAACAAAAATTTAACAATGCAATCATAAAATTATTAAGCCGTTTAAAAGACAAAAAACAGCAACTGAAAATTCAGCTAAACAATGAACAAAATGGACAAAAACAAAAAATGATCAGGCAATCATTACTTATTGTTAATGCAAAACAGAAAAAGGGGCAAATGTTACAAGCAAGTTAATATCTTGTCCATGAATAAAATCGCTCACCCCCAACCATCATAATTACGCCGGCTCTGCTCTTCCTGATCACCCGCCAGTACTTTTTCCAATTCATCTCTGGCCTGGCGTGAGATGGATATCCGCTTTTCCAGAGCATCCGTCTGATAGAGCTGCTGGAATAAATTTCGATCATGGTCGCAAAAAATTTTGGTGGCATGGTGTGCTTCATAGGCGCCATAACCCAGTTCAGTCAATGTTTTTTCTCCCAATATCATTGCAGAACTCAGCATTTCACGCTGAAATAATTTGATATCCCGATCCAATAATTCAAATGCATGTCCCATATCATAAGCACGGGATAAAATAGTTAAATGAGGAAAATGTTTTTTTGCCATATCCACAATATCAAGTACCATTTGCGGGTCATCAACACAAATAATCATTATTTTAGCTGAATCTGCACCTGCCGAATTTAATAAAGCAGATTTACGGGCATCACCATAATAGACTTGATAGCCATATTTTCGAGCATCATCAATTTTATCCGGGTCATGATCCAGAATAGTGGTGGGTATTTTGTTAGCATGTAATAGTCGACCAACAACTCGCCCAAAGCGCCCAAAACCGGCAATAATAACCGGATGACCAATATCTTGAAGTTTGACAGATTCTGTTCGCGATGATAGTTGTGCAAACCTGGGGGCAATAAAAAATTCATTAAACCATATCAAAAGTGGGGTAATAGCCATGGTCAGAGCCACCACAACAATTAATAGTTCAATTAATTGTTTACTGAGAATATCCAGATTTCCTGCAAGGGCAAATAAAACAAAAGCAAATTCTCCTCCCTGAGATAATATGATTGCAAAAAATGTGTACTGACTTTTAGGAAATGAGAATATTCTGGCGACAATAAAAAGTACACCAAGTTTAACCATGATAAGAATTGTCACCAAAGAAAAAATTAAAAAAGGTTGTTCAATTAACAAGCTTAAATTAATTGACATACCAATGGCCATAAAAAAAAGTCCCATGAGCAAGCCTTTAAAGGGATCAATTTCAACTTCCAACTCGTGTCTGAATTCGGATTTTGCCAATAGAACCCCCGCCAAAAAGCTTCCCAGTGCCATTGAGAGTCCTATCTTTTCCATTAATAATGCGATAGCAATAATCAATAATAGGGTAAAGGCAATAAACAGTTCCCGCATATGAGTGCGCGCAATAATTTGAAATATCGGTTTTGTCAGGTAATGACCACCAATAACAACCAATAAAATAACCGCGATTATTTCAGCAGCAGCCGAGACTAAACTATGACTTTCTCCAATTTGACTACCGCCAATTAATGGAAAAGCAGCCATTATTGGAATAACGGCAATATCCTGGAAAAGCAGTACAGAAAAAGCTGAATGACCAGTGTCAGTTTTTAGCAGGTTTTTTTCCTTAAGTATCTGCAAAGTAATAGCTGTAGAGGACAATGAAAGGGACATGGCAACAATTAAGGCACTACTCCAGTTTAAGCCATACCATAGACAAATAATGAATAGAAAAAAACTGGTCAGTATGATCTGTACGCTACCCATTCCAATAATTGAGTGACGCATTTCCAGAAGACGTTTAGGTTCAAGCTCAAGACCAATGAGAAAAAATAATAACACCACACCAAATTCTGAAAAATGGAGAATATCATCAATATTTGTGATTAAAGAGAGTCCCCATGGACCAATAATTGTGCCTGCTGCCAGATAACCCAATACTGAACCTAGTCCCATTTTTTTAAATATAGGCACTGCAATAACAGCAGATAAAAGATAGATAAGGATATTGACTAATAAAGAGTGCTCATTCATCGTTATTATTATTTTTCTGATATAACTGTTCGATACGCTGTGAATATAAGCGACTAAATTGGGTTAATTCCGTCTCACTTGCTTTATGAGCCTGATGAAGTATCAATGGGGAGTGATAATGCATACCACAATGCACAGACAATTGTTCCAATGGACGGAGAAATTCTTCCACATTATAATTATCTTCACCTCCTTGCTGGTAAGACTGATGCTTATGACCAGCTGTGACGACAGCCATGGCAGACTTTCCTTGCAAAGCACAGCCATGATCTCCATCACCCAGCAAAAATTGCCTGCTTAAGACCATCTCCTGCCATTGTTTCAATAGTGCGGGTACATTGTACCAATAGATGGGAAATTGAAAAATGATTAATTTTGCCTGTCGCAGCAGCGATTGTTCTTCTATAACATTAATATGAAAATCCGGGTATTTTTGATACAGATCAGTTATAAATACATGTTCTGTTTTTGCAATACTATCAAGTATTGTTTTGTTAGCATGTGAGCGATGTGGATAGGGATGTGAAAAAATGATCAGTATCATATTGATGTTTAGTGTAATTGTGGTTGATTCTTGTTCCTGATTAAAGAAAAAATATCGTGCTGCTGATATAAACATATAGTGCCATATAAAATTAGTCAAGTAATTTAACAAGTATCTTAAATAGACTGGAAATCCAGTCTATTTGTATTTCCAGCATCATCTCATATGATCTTGATTGACTGATATGAATAAAATGATCCTGAACTGATCTGCACACTTTAGACATTCATGCTCAAATCAGAAGGTGTCCAGCTGATACCTTCCTCTGTTGCAGAAGGATTTTTATTGTGTATAATTTGCTCAATTTTAGCGACCTGATCTTTGGGCACATCAACCATCAGCAGAATTTCATTATGCTGGAATGCCGCATGAAATCCGTTTAAATGTATAGTGGGTTTGGTGAGGTAATAATAGCCGATTGAATAAGTGGCGACCATAACCAATAGCGACGTCATAACAAGAAAATAATTGGCTGAAATAAAGGATATAAGCAGAACAAAAAGAGCAATAAAAAATGTGCCCAGATTGAAATTCCACAAGGTGTTTTCTATTTTTGTATGCATATCACGACGCTGATTGGGGGCAGAGACAGGCAATCCTTCCAGGTTAACCTCTGGTCTGGACAATGAATGCATTTGTTTGATACTAATATTTTCTCGAACAAGATCCTGAACTGCTTTCTTAGCGTCTTTTATATTCGGAAAAAGAAAAAATAATCGGCGATACATAGTAATTCCTCCTTTAGTCAGGACAAAAAAACAGTATTGACTACATAAAATGCTCTGCTACTTTATCCATTTCTAGTGCTAATTTAAAATCTTTCTTACTGATCCCATTGACCTCATGGGTAGTTAAATTAACCACTACTTTTTTATAAACATTAAGCCATTCAGGGTGATGATTTGAGCGCTCAGCAATCAAAGCAACCTGCGCCATAAAGCCGAACGCAGCAACAAAATCACTGAACACAAATTCCCTGTGAAGCTTATTATCCTGCAAACACCAGTATTGGTTTTTTTCAATAAATTTCGATAATCGCTTATCTGTGGCTTTTACGTTTTGCATATTATTTTATGAGTCTTAACCTGCATCGATTCCTTCATCAACATTATTGCCTACATCATGGCTAAAATCTTTAGCAGGGCACTCAACAGGAATATCTTCATAAACTTGTCGGTTCTGTTCATTTTCAAAATAGATCGTCAGATCATTATAATGAGAGCCTTCTACCAGATAGGGTTTTCCTTCTAAGTCGTTAACTTCATGTAATGAAATGGGATCAGTTGTACTTAATCTGTGTTGCACCATAAGAATTTCTCCTAATAAAAAACAAAAAAGCAGGCCTACATAATAAACATAGAGTAACCAAGTAAAGTAGTCAAGTATATTCTTTAATTATTTTTAAAGTAATGTTAATTGAACCAGGATGATTTCATCAGCAAATCGCAGGATCACCTTTAATTTTCTGCCTCTGCGGGAACATCGTTTACAGTACAATGATATTTCAACACCTGTATTCAATACAATGCCTATACTCAAGCTACTTGAAGATGGTTGGGTATATATAATCACCTACTAAAAAAGTGGTCAATCAGTTATAATAAAACAAAAGGATTTTTATCTTATTAAAATAACAATCAACTTCCTTATATATTTGTTAACATAATTTTTATTTTTCATGAGCGATTGTAATGGAACAAAAATTTTCAAATATTAAACAATTTTTTAAATATTTTTTACCAATGCTTGTTGTTGTGGCATTAGTTTCTTTATCACATGTCTATCAATCACTAAAATCTGATACTAACCTGCTCATCGCTTCTGATAAGGAAATTCTTGTCCAGTCCAGCCAGATTACTACCACTTTATTTAAACAAAAAATATCTGACTTAATGATTTTAACTGAAGGTGAAACTTTAAAAAGATATCTGCATGATGATTCAATTAAAAACTGGGTTTATCTTGCCAGAGAATTTGAAACCTTTTCTCGTTATAAAAAAATTTATGATCAAATCCGCTTTATTGATAATCAGGGGCAGGAGAAACTCAGAGTAGATTATAATAATGGAACACCTGCAATTTCACCCAGATTCAAGCTTCAGAATAAAGCTTCTCGTTATTATTTTAAAGAATCTATAAAATTGAGTCGTCATGAAATTTATGTTTCCCCTTTAGATTTAAATAAAGAAAAAGACAAAATTCAATTACCTCTAAAACCAATGATTCGTTATGCAACCCCGATCTTTGATGGCTATGGTAAAAAAAGAGGAATTTTAATTCTTAATTATTCAGCTAAAGAATTATTACTCAGACTTAAAAAGCTATTTAAAATTGCTCATGGTCAATTAATGATGTTAAATAACCAGAGTTACTGGCTTATTAACAATCAAAAAGAAAAACAGTGGGGCTTTATGTATAATAAAGCAAAGCTCCGCTTTAGTATTGATTTTCCACAGCAATGGAAAACCATCTCCATGCATGAAAATGGCCGTATAGATACACCGGACAATGTCTTTGTTTATAATACAGCCTATCCCTTAGTCGATACTTTAGATTTTACCCGGAATTATTCTGATTTTCTCTACGATAAAGATAAAATGTTTAGAATTCCTTTACCTAAAGGATATAAGGCAGATAGTTATTACTGGAAATTAGTATCTGTTATAGATAACACGGTCTTTCATGCAATTTATAAAGAAAAAATCATTCATTTATTATCTCTTTTTGCTGCCTTATCAACATTGACAGCTATTCTCTCTATTTTTTTTGTTAAATTGGCCAGGCACGATTATTTTACCTCTCTGGAATTGAAACGACTGGCATCAACTGATTTCCTGACTGGCGCTTTCACAAGGAGAGAATTTCTTAATATAGCGAATAAGGAATTTTCTCGCGTCAGACGCTACAATAGAAACTTATCAGTCATAATGATTGATGCTGATCACTTTAAAAAAATTAACGATAACTACGGGCACTCCGCAGGGGATAAAGCATTAAAAAAGCTATCAGAAATTGTACAAAAAAATGTCAGAAAACAAGATTCTTTTGCGCGTTTTGGAGGTGAGGAATTTATTATTCTGATGCCGGAAGAAAATACTTCCGAGGCGTTTGAGCTGGCAGAAAGAATTAGAACATTTGTAGAAAAGTGTGATATCCCTGTTGAGAAAAAAGATGCTAAGACCTTCAGTTTTACTGTTAGTATGGGAATTGCAGGATATTATGCAATGGATAATAATTTTGATACTTTGCTTAAACGAGTTGATAGGGCATTGTATCTGGCCAAGGATCAGGGTAGAAACACCGTTGTAATAGATGAAATCAGTCAGCCAGATCAATTTTAGCTGCTGTCATCGCTTTACAGACATAGTTAACACTGCAAATAAGGCAAGGTATAATTTTATGTTAGATAAAAGCAGTATGGAACTAAACAATGTTTAATCAACAGACACAAATGTTTTTTCTGTTTTTTATTATCACTCTTTTATCAATTTGTGATATTTTCGCATGGAATGACAGTAGTCTGGAACAGGAACAGTCATTACGATTAGCACCCAACCTGAATAATGGCATAAAAGTCTATGAAGTCTGTTCAGCTTGCCATATGCCGGAAGGCTGGGGGGTTCCGGATGGCACTTACCCGCAGATATCAGGCCAGCATCAAAACGTGTTAATTAAACAACTGACCGATATCCGACAGTTAAATAGAGATAATCCCTCAATGTATCCCTTTGCATTACCTGAAGAAATTGGTGGTTCACAAGCTATTGCTGATGTGACAGCCTATATAGAAAAGCTACCAATGCTAAATGAAAATGGTATTGGCAGCGGAAAAAATTTAGAGTTAGGGAAAAAATTATATCATAAACACTGTTCAGAATGTCATGGTAAGAATGGCGAAGGTAATAATGAAAAATTCTATCCTCGAATCCATGGTCAACATTATAATTATTTGGTAAGGCAGTTTGAATGGATACAATCAGGCAAACGAAGAAATGCAAATCCAGAGATGATAAAACAAATCAAAAATTTTTCCCAAAATGATACAGAGGCCGTACTGGATTACGTTTCACGACTTCTGACACCTAAGGAAAAAACAGTAGATAAAAACTGGAGAAATCCTGACTTTGACTAACTGGATAATTCCACATTTTATAGCTGTGAACTTGTATCATTAGAATACTCGTTTTGTTATATTTATTGACGCCTGTCTAATTGAACTCTATGATGGACTAATAATCACCTCTATAAACACTGGAGACATCATGTTCCCAAAAATTGACTTCTCTCAACTCAACCTCATGGATGCCCTTGATATTGCAATTCTAGTAGAGATTGATGCCTATGAGCGATACACCCTCTTTACAAATCAGCTCGGACACCGTTATCCTGACGATGCTTCCGACGTGTTTCGAAAGATGGCCGAGAGTGAAAAAAAACATGTGGATGAACTGTCTCAGCAACGAAATACATTGTTCGGGGATGCACCGGTTATGGTCAATAAAGATTCTCTCTTTGATGTGGAGGCACCCGAAATCAGCTCTATTCGCTGGAACATGTCTCCGTACAAAGCATTTCAGTTGGTATTGTCTTCTGAAGAGAAGGCTTTTGCTTTCTATGATGAAGCTCTTTCCTATGTGAAGGATGCCGAAGTTCAAACTCTATTCTCTGAATTACGCGATGAGGAGACCGAACATGTCCGCATGATTACAAAATTTATTTCCGGGCTGCCGCCTGAAGCACATATTGACCTGGAGGATGAAGACTGAGTACAATATGTTTAGATTAGCGGACATTTATTCTCTTATTAAACATCATCTGGATAAGAAAATCCTGCTCAAATTTATGTAAAATTTTTCTCAACCTTCTAATATGAACATCCACTGTTGCTTCATCAATATAATGCTCATTTCTGGTATGCTAATTAAGTGTTTAATTTGATCAGAATCATTGCGCTTTATTATCTATTTTAATATCCTTAGTAATATAAATACATGTATTTGATCGATTGCGAATTAACTGGAGACGTTTTTCTATGGAAAATGTATTACAGCGATTATTGGATGCAGAACTGAAAGCACAGGCTATTGTTGAAAATGCAAAGAACGAGCGTGATCAATTAGTCAGTGAAGCCAGGGAAGAAGTCAAACGAGCAGAACAACGTTTTGAATTACGTATTCCGGAAATCTATTCAGCTTTTACAGACAAGGCAGAAGAACGTGCAAAAACTCAGATCAATGAACTGGAACGACGTTATCAGGAACGTCGCCAATTATTAACTGAACTTTCTAAGCAGCATCAGAAGCAGGCCGTAGCAGATGTTCTGGATTTACTTTTGAATGTTGAGAAAAATTAACAATGCTCAAAATCGCCCATTATGCCTATCTGCAGACTCTGGTGGCGATTTTTTCTAAACGCCTGCTGAGTGAGCAGCAATTTACCTCTTTAATCGAACAACCCCTGGATGAAATATTAGCTGAACTCAGCAATAACGGTTTGCAGGCTATTATAAAAGAAATCTATCAGTTTCACCTAAAGCCGTTACCTGCCGGTAATATGGATAATCTGTTTTTAACCGTACTACTGGATGATGCACAATCTATTATCCGTGCTCTTTCCGGTGCTGAACGAGATTTCTTTACCTACTGGATACGACGTTTTGAGCTGCAGAATATTAAAACAATTTTGCGTGGAAAATCGCTTCAGCGATCTAAAGAACTGATACGGGCTGAACTCACGCCACTAAACCCGTTTTCCATACTGCCTATAGACAAACTACTTAATGCAGACAGCCTGACTGATATTTTAATGCAGTTAGAAAAAACTCCTTTTGCATCCATTGCACGTTATGGAAGTAAAAACTTTGAACAAAAACGGGATGTATTTACCATTGAAACAGCCATTAATCATCAATACTTTACCGGCCTGAATGAACAGCTGAAAAACTTAAGTAATGAAGAACAAATATTACTTCAACCTCTGTTGGGCCGTATTATTGATCAGACCAATCTTATCTGGTTGTTACGCTATCGCCTCTCATATAATTTATCTCCTTCTCATAGTTATTTTTTACTGGTTTCTGGTGGACTTTATCTAAATTCCAGGATTCTGGTTCAGCTTTGTCAGATTAAATCATTGCCGCAAATCTATGATTTCCTGCCCAATGAAGTTAATAAACTGATAAAAGGCAGCAATACCATCCATCAAATAGAGCTTTGTCTGGAAAAGGATACTATTAAACTGGCCAGATCATTCATAAAAGATAAGTCATTTTCTCTCACTCATGCTTTTGCTTATCTTCTTTTACGTGAAAAGCAATTATCACAACTACATGCATTATTTAAGGGCAAATTATTAGACTTATCAGATACTGAAATTGCTTTTGCTGTCGGAGAAGACAAATGAAACTTTTTCATTGTGAAAATATGCAGCATATTTCTTTATTAATGCGTTTTGATGATGCTCCCCTGGTCTCCAACCTACTCGCTGAATCAGGTGTTTTTGATCCTTGCGGAATAGCATCTGAAAAAAAACACTTACCTGATCAACAGGGAGCTGCCTATCGCAGAATATTTGATAGTGCACTATCTGACTGGGATAAAATAACAGATTATCTGGCACTGACACCAGCAGCAACAGTGAATAAAGTCATTGCGATTAATAAACATCAATTACTGGAGATAGAACTCAGGCTGAGTGAAATATGGGCACTTTGTGCTGAGCATAAAGAAAACAAAAGATTGTTGGATATTCAGCTAAGTTCTCTACAGCACCTGTTTTCATTGCTTAATCAGTTTAAGAATATTGATATTGATCTCAGTGTCATGAAGCAGACTTTTTCACTGCTCGATGTTCGCCTTGGCATCATTCCATTAACTTATGTATCACGCCTGAAGGAAGCACTTGGTATCGAAGGGTATTATCTTTCTGTTTATCATCAATACGGTGATAATGCGCACATAGTAATTGCCGGCGTCAGAAAAATTAATGAGGATATCTTATCATTGCTGGATTCCGCTTCCTTCCAATGTTTACATATCCCGGAAGAATTTCATGAACATCCCAAAACAGTCTATATATCACTGAATGAAAAAAAACAGCAACTATTACAACAGGTAGATGATCTTGAACAAAGCTGGTTAATATTAAAAGAACATTATACAGCTGAAATTTTCCGCCAGGGTGAATTATTAACCCTGGCTAAACCCTATGCTATTCTCAGTGAAAAAATGTTACGCAATGGTCAACTCATTCAAATTAATGGCTGGATTCCAGACTCTAAAATATCACTGATTCAGGAAAAGCTAGAACATGATATTGCCAATCCCATTGTCGTAGAAACACGTAAACCAACACCGGATGAGTATGCTAAAACCCCTTCTTATCTATTGCGTCCCCAATGGATTCAGCCATTTTTAAAACTGGTCACTCACTATGGCACCCCCGGTTATCGGGAATTTGATCCCAGTTGGTTTTTTTCACTGAGTTATATATTGATGTTTGGAATTATGTTTGGTGATATCGGACATGGTGCCTGTATCATAGGTTTATCCTTGTTGTTTAAGAAAGGACTAAAAAAACAGCAAAGGCCTGAGTACTTTTCATTTTTCCTGTCTATAGGTGCTTCCTCAGTATTTTTTGGCTTTCTCTATGGTAGTATTTTTTCCTATGAACATATTATTCCCGGCCTCTGGTTATCACCAATGGAACATCCCATGCTGATGTTAAAACTGGCCTTAATCTGGGGAGCTTCTTTTATTATTCTTTTAAATATTATTAGTATTTACAACCGTCTGATGAGTCTACAATTTAAAGAAGCACTGTTTAATGCTAAAGGTGTCAGTGGATTATTGCTTTACATTGCCATTCTCTGGAGTATTATTGATATCAGTCAGGATCAATTTTCGAGTCTGAATGTATGGTCTATAATGACACCATTAGTCATAATTTTTATCTATCAATGGATAAAAGGCAGCGGCTCAGCTGCAGAACGTTTTCTGGTGAGTTTATTTGAAGCCTATGATGTCATTATTGCTAATTTTAGTAATACACTATCATTTTTAAGAGTCGCTGCATTTGCACTGAATCATAGTGCACTTGCGATTGCATTATTAACTTTAGCAGCCATAGCTGAAGGTGCCGGGCATTGGGCAGTGATTATTTTTGGCAACATGTTTATTCTTGTTCTGGAAGGAGCCATTGTGGCAATACAGGTGTTACGACTGGAATACTATGAAGGATTTTCCAGGTTTTTTACTGCCGATGGTTATTTATTCAAACCAATGGAGTTGTCACCACAGAAATTGAAAAACTAAAAGGATACAAATTATGACTATCACATTATTAATCTTATCATTCAGCCTGATAGGGAGCATCGCGCTGGGTACCTATTTTGAAATCAAACCATTTAATTCTGTCAGAACAGCACAACGCTGGTTAAAAGGTTCTATTATTGTTAATTTATCTACCTTTGTACTGGCTTTATTCGGTACTCTGTTTATGGGAATACAGGAAGTTATGGCGGAACCCGCTGAAGTCATGGGATTAGTCGCTGCAGCTGAATTTTCAATTGGTAAAGGCATGGCTTTTATCGGTGTTGCATTGCCCACCTGTATTGCAACCTATGCTGCCGGTATGGCCATTGGACCTATTGGTGCGGCAGCTCTGGCTGCTATTTCAGAGAAACCGGAAAATTTTGGTCGCAGTTTAATTTATCTGGGTCTTGCTGAGGGAATTGCTATCTATGGTCTGGTGGTTTCAATTTTGCTGATGGGAAAAATTTAGTGGCAGAAGAGACTCGCATGATTGCCATGGGAACACGCCCGTTAATGGAGGGATTTGCTTTACTGGGTTTTGAAACCTGGCCGGATGCTGATACAGAAGATTTAAAAAAACTGTTATCAGAATTAATCCAGTCCGGACAAAAAGCATTACTCTTACTGGAAACCTATCTATCTCGCTCACCATGTCCACTCTTAGCTGATATTCGTATTCATGGCGGCAAGATTATTGTGACAGAAGTGCCGGCAATTAATGCCGCACAGGAATACCATCCCTTTGTTGAAGATTTAGTAGTAAAAGTATTGGGCAGCAACTCACTTGGAAATGGATCATGAGTTCAGATTTAAAAGTAGAAGATCTTGAAAAAGCGTTAATGCAGCGTGCCGATGATCTGGCTGAAGAATATCTGCAGCGTGCCAGACGCAGCCATGATCATTTTATTAGTGATGAAAACGTACGCCTGCAGTTACGTGAAGAAAAAGAAGTCATGGCGGCTAAAATGTCGGCGGAAAGTATTTATCGAAGTCGGGTACAATCCAGTGAACTGATGGTACAAAAAAAACTCGATCAGTTACGCTGGCAATTGATAAAGGCAGTCATTGATCAGGTTAAGGACAAAACCAGACATATTGTAAAAGATAAAGACAGATACACACAGCTTATAATTAAATTTATTCGCCATAGTGCAAACAAAATCAATCAAAAGAATTTAATTGTAGAACTGAATGAAAACGACTATCAATTGATAGCCCCGCAATGGGAAAGAATTATTGAGCAGCTTGGCAGTGAGAGCCCTCAGCCAATAAACTCACCTGCAAAAAAGGCAGTGGATGAGTTTATGTTTGATAAAAGCATTGAACTTTCAAAACAGTTTCATCGTATGAGTGGAGGAATCATTGTATATAATCAGACTCGTTCTATTCGAATAAACAATACTTTTGAGGGACGCCTGGAACGACTCTCTGATAACATACATCAATTGGTTGCCGAACATTTCTTTTCAGAATTAAGTCATGAAAGTGATAAAATCCATGGACGGTAAACTTGTTCAGATTAATGGTCCACTGGTCAGGGCAGAGCTTGATAAAGCCCGTATTGGTGAACAGGTTCATCTTGGAAAATTAAATTTAACGGGAGAAGTCATTGGACGAGAAGGAAAAATTGCCCTTATTCAGGTGTATGAAGATACAGAATCTCTGATACTGGGAGAAAAAGTAACGGCTCTGGGATACCCTTTATCAGTTGAACTGGGACCCGGTCTGATAGGACAGATTTTTGATGGTGTACAAAGGCCATTGCAAGAACTGGCACAACTGTCAGGTGATTACATTCCACGGGGTATCAGTGTGCCGGCCTTAAAACATGATATAAAATGGCACTTTAAACCCAATGCAGATTTAACTGCGGGAATGCTGCTTAATGGCGGCCAAAGCCTGGGAAGCGTTCCTGAAACAAAACTTATTACTCATCAGATTCTGATCCCCCCTGACAGACAGGGTGAATTATTGTGGTTAGCAGAATCCGGCAGCTATACCCTGGATGAACCTATTGCACGTATTAAAGACAATCAGGATCTGGAAAAATCACTTTATCTTTCCCATTACTGGCCGGTACGAACTCCACGACCCTATGATCATCGAGAGGATGCCATTGCTCCACTCATTACCGGACAACGAATTTTTGATACCTTCTTTCCCTTATTAAAAGGCGGAAAGGCCACAATACCCGGCCCCTTTGGTGCTGGAAAAACAATGATCCAGCAGCAAATTGCCCGCTGGTCCGACGCTGATATTGTCATTTACGTTGGCTGTGGCGAACGCGGCAATGAACTGGTTGATGTACTGGAAACTTTTCCCAAAATTATTGATCCCAGAAGTAAACGCTCACTGATGGAGCGTACAATCCTGGTTGCTAATACCTCCAATATGCCGGTGGTGGCAAGAGAGGCCTCCATCTATGTTGGTGTCACTTTGGCGGAATACTACCGGGATCAGGGTATGGATGTGGTTATGGTCGCTGACTCAACCAGCCGCTGGGCGGAAGCCTTGCGTGAAGTGGCAGGTCGTCTGGGACAAATGCCGGTGGAAGAAGGCTACCCTGCCTACTTAGCCTCTCGACTGGCTGCTTTTTATGAGCGCTCAGGTCGGGTAAATACATTGTGTGGCAAGCAGGGATCCGTTACATTAATTGGTGCAGTGTCTCCACCCGGAGGTGATTTTTCCGAGCCGGTCACCGGACATACCAAGGAAATTGTACAAACCTTCTGGGCCTTGTCTAAAGAGCTTGCTGATGCACGCCATTACCCCTCTGTTTCATGGACTGAAAGTTTTTCTGAATACGTTGCAATTACCGCTGACTGGTGGGCTCAAAATATTCATCCTGACTGGTACAAACTACGCTCAGAAGCTTTATCATTGCTGTCACAGGCACATGAATTAATACGTATTGTCAATCTGGTTGGACCGGAAGCTTTATCAGCTGAGCAGCGCTGGATTTTAAGCGGTGCCGACTTGATCAAAGAAGGGGTATTGCAGCAAAGTGCCCTGGATGAAGTCGATAGTTATTCATCCCCTGAAAAACAGTTTTTATTATTGCAGATTATGCTGATTATCTATCATAAAGGCGAAGCGTTATTAACTCTGGGGATGCCGGTTCAGGAGCTGAATCAACTGCCCCTGTTAATCAAGGCCAAACGCTGTAAAAGTACTTATAGCAGTGAGCAAATTGAAGATTTAAAACAATTTATTGTTCAGATTGAGCATGATTTTCAACACTATTATAACGAATATCAACAGTGAGTTTTCAACCTGAGAGAGTATATTGTGAGAGAACTTGAATATCGCCAGGCATCAGCAGCCCATGGCGGACTTTTATTTATGCACGGTGTTCCAGGAGTGGCCTATGGTGATCAGGTGATTATTACCGATCATCGTAATCATAAACGCAATGGCCAGGTAGTACAGACCTCGCAGGAGCTGATTACAGTTCAAGTCATTGAGGGGACTGATGATCTGGATCTGGAACGAACCTGGGTACGTTTTTTACAAAAGCCTTTTGAAGTCTCTTTATCAACTGATGTATTGGGACGCATATTTGACGGCTTAGGCAATCCTCGTGATCAGCGTCCCCCTATTGTTTCCTCATTAAAACGCAATGTCAATGGTTCAGCCGTTAATCCTGCTGCTCGCGCCTATCCAAAAGAATTTATTCAGACCGGAGTGTCAGCTATTGATGGACTCAATTCACTTGTCAGAGGTCAAAAATTACCCATTTTTTCCGGCTCCGGTTTACCCCACAACAGACTGCTGGCACAAATTGTACGACAGGCCAAGTTATTGGGTGAAGAATCCAACTTTGCTATTATTTTTGCTGCTATGGGAATCTCCTATAGTGATGCCCTGTTTTTTCAGAAAAATTTTGAATCCAATGGTGTTTTGGGCAATGTGGTCATGTTTATCAATCAGGCTGATGATCCGACTTTAGAACGACTAATTTTACCCCGTACCGCTTTGACCGTAGCAGAATATCTGGCCTTTGATGAGGATCGTCATGTACTGGTTATTCTCACTGATATGACTAACTATGCAGAAGCCCTAAGAGAAATTTCTACAGCAAAAGGTGATGTACCTGCCAGAAAAGGCTATCCCGGTTATTTATATTCTGATCTGGCGGGTATTTATGAAAGAGCAGGACGCATAAAAAATCGCCATGGTTCAATTACCATGATGCCCGTTGTGACGATGCCCTCTGATGATATTACTCATCCAATTCCTGATTTAACCGGCTATATAACTGAGGGACAGATCGTACTATCCAGAGAATTACAGAGTCTGGGAATCTATCCCCCGATCAATATATCTCCTTCTTTATCGCGTTTGATGAAAGATGGGGTAGGAAAAAATGATACCCGTGATGATCATATGCGGGTAGCCAACCAGTTATATGCTGCTTATGCAAAAGCTCTGGAAGTAAGAAATCTGGCATCCATTATTGGTGCTGAAGACTTATCAGAAGCGGACAATCACTTTCTATCTTTTGCCCGTGATTTCGAGGAAAATTATATTAACCAGGATGAAGAACAGGAACGTTCTATCTTTGAGACTTTAAATATTGCCTGGGATCTGTTGTCTATGCTGCCTGCTGCTGAGTTATCTCGTGTTTCAGAAACAGATCTGGCTCGCTATCACCACTGGGAAGGCTAACATGAAAACACTGTTAAAAGTCCCGCCCACTAAAAGTACTCTACTGGCACTTAAAAAACAAATCATCCTGTTGGAGGAAGGTTATGAGTTGTTAGAGCGAAAAAGGGAGATTCTAACCCGACTGGTTTATGAAAGACTCACTTTTTATCGTCAACTACGTAAACAAACCAATACATCACTTATCGAAAGCTATCGCTGGCTGGGTATTACACAAATGCGTATGGGCAGTCAAAACCTACGTCAGATAGCATTACGTTTAAAGCCAGCTCTAAAAATTAAAATTCTACCCCGCTCCAATATGGGTATTGAATATCCTGCTATTCAAATCACCAAACTGCCTCTTGAACCAGTAGGTCTGTTAGCCAGCGATGCCAGTTTAGATGAAGCCCGCAGCCGCCTGATTGATACCGTCAGCCTATGTGCACAATTAGGCGAAGCAGAGGTTTCATTGCTGAGAATGTTAGAAGAGCAACGAAAAACACAGAAGCGGGTTAATGCTTTAAAATATAATATAATACCTCGTCACAAAGACACTATACGATTTATTGAAACAGCTCTGGAAGAGGAAGAACGCAACACTTTATTCCAAATGAAGGTACTGCATGCAAATAAACTATAAAGCCAAGCCTGAAAAACAGCATAAGAGTAATTCATTTGATTAAATTTTTTCTTTTTATACTTTGCCTGCAGCTGTTACTTGCCTACCCGACACAGCTTCTTGCCAAGGATCTCAAAAAAGTAACCCTGCAGCTTGAGTGGAAGCACCAGTTTGAGTTTGCCGGTTTTTATGCCGCCATTGCACAAGGCTATTATAAAGAGGTGGGCTTGGATATTGAATTAAAAGAGTTCCATAACGGCATCAATATTATCGACGAGGTACTGAATAAACATGCTACTTTTGGTATTTCATCCTCAGCCTTGATTATTGATAAACTACAGCATAAACCCGTTGTATTACTGGCTTCATATTTTAAACAAAATGCTCTGGCTCTGGTCACCAGGCCTGAAATAAAACATGTGCATGATTTAAAAAATAAAACCATTATGGCTGTTGACTGGGAAATCAGCTCAACCAGTATTGGTGCGATGCTGCTGGATGCAGGGATAGATAAAACGGCCTTTAATTTAATACCCCATGATTTTGAAGTAGATAAATTTATCAATGGCAAGATAGATGCCATGAGTATTTTTATCACCTCACAACCCCATCAACTCGATCAGGCCGGTATTCAGTATAATATCTTAAATCCTGCTCAATATGGTATCTACTCTTATGATTTAGAACTGTTTAGCAGTGAGGCAATCGTTTCAAAAAGTCCGCAGATGGTGAAGGATTTTGTCAGTGCCACAAATAAAGGCTGGGAATATGCTTTTAATCATAAAACTGAACTGGTTAACTTGATTTATCATAAATATTCAACACGAAAGAGCAAATCAGCTCTGCTTTATGAAGCTGATAAAACAGAAGAAATGTTTAAATTAAACTTATTTAAAATTGGCTCAATTATTCCTGAGTTAATTAAGCTTAATACAGATGTTTATGTGAAATTAGGTCTGGTTGATAAAGATTATGATTTAAATACCCTGTTCATGGACTATTTTGATACAAATTCCAATAAAAAAATATATGAACAACCAATAAATTATTCACTATTAATCAAGTTATTAGCGGCAGCAATACTTTTTGTTCTGTTTTATGTTTATAGAGAAATAACATTACGGCAATACAATAAAAAACTTTCACTGGAAGTAGAAAAACAAGTCAATGAAATTCATCAAAAGAACGAAATGCTTTTAAATCAGAACAAACTGGCCAGTATGGGGGAAATGCTCAATAATATAGCCCATCAGTGGCGCCAGCCTATTGCCACACTGAATGGTGTTTTTGCCAATCTTGACTATGAGTTTGAAAATAAAAAGTTAGACTCTGAAGAATTTATAAAATATCTCAATGATGCAGAAACCATCACCCATTACATGTCTAAAACCATTGAAGATTTTAGAAATCTATTCAGTCCTGATAAAATCAGTCATGAATTCGATCTTCAGGAGATGATTGAGCAATCAATCCATATTTTAAAACTGCCCCTGAGGCAGCAGAATATTGAATTAATCACTGACATACAAAATACTGCACGTATTAACTCTCATCAATCTGAATTAATGCAGGTCATCATAGTATTGGTTAATAATGCCAAAGATGTTCTTTTATCCAGCACCGTAGAACATAAAAAAATCACCCTTACAGTGACATCAACACCAGCCGTACAAAAAGAGCTTCATATAATAACAGTCAGTGACAATGGCGGTGGCGTACCTGAGGATTTACTGGATAAAATTTTTGAACCTTATTTTTCGACCAAACATGAATCTCATGGTACAGGGCTGGGCTTATACATGGCCAGAGCAGTAGTTGAAAAAAGTCTGTCAGGTTCTTTGAGCGTTAAAAACAATAATGACGGCGCTTGTTTTACTATCAGCTTATAATTAGTTTTTTACAACCCGGGTTTATGAATGATTTCATTAAAACATATTACATTACTATACGCTGAAGATGAACTGGAAACTCTGCAGCAGTACAAAAAATATTTCAGCAACTATTTTAAAACAGTCCATACTGCCACTGATGGTATTCAGACAGAGGCACTCTATCATCAGTTTAAACCGGACGTATTGATTTTAGACATCAATATGCCCGGTTTAAACGGCCTGGAACTTTGTAGAAAAGTCCGCCAGAAGGATAAAAAAACTAAAATTATATTATTGACTGCCCGTACTGATCAAAGCGCATTTGTTGAAGCCATTGAGCTGGGTTTGACCACTTATCTTATTAAACCGGTTTTTACCGCTAAACTTAAGCAGGCTCTGGTTAAAATTTCAGATGAACTTAAAGATATCAGTCGTATCAGTTTATGGCTGTACAATGATGAATATTATGTCTGGGATTGCAGTAGTCGGGAATTATTATTAGAAACTGATACTGACTCTGACACGATAACAGAAGCCCTTGCCCTGACAAAGAAAGAAAAGCGTTTACTGGAATTATTGGTTACCTCAGACAAACGCAAACAAACCTACCAGAATATTCATAATGCAGTCTGGTACGATGATATTCACAAAGACTATAGTGAGTATTCAATAAAAACACTGATCAAGAGTTTACGACATAAATTACCTCCTGATACCATTAAAAATGCCTATGGTCTTGGATTTTATCTTAATCATTCACCGGAAAAATTTTAATTACTGGGATAATAACTTTACGGAAATTAATTTCCTAAAGTCCTAAAACCTCTCTTTTTTCTCTCTATGTTTCTGCTATTCTTGGAAAGTAATTTTAAAAACTATTCTTTTCAGTCTAATTATGCTTAATCAAGCAATGGAAAAATAATGGATACTCTGTTAAAAAAACTTACTATTTTGTTAATATCTGGCATTTTTATCTCAAACAGCCATGCAGAGAATAATGTCTTATATGAAAGTGACACTGCTTATTTATCTGGCAATATCAGCACACAGGCTGCTTTTTTTACTCAGAATAACAGCTGGTTTGGAAAAGCACAGGAAAATATTGGCCACAATGATAATTCCTGGTGGGAAGCCACCATTGAACCAGGCTTAAAAGGACATTTTGTATTACCTTCTGACAGTCAACTATTTTATGAACTCAGTTATTTTTATGCAAAAACAATGAAGGATGATGCTTCCGGTGAAACAGTCACTCTGGATGATCCCGGTCATGGAGAATTAGAACAGGGCTATATTGGCTGGCGTTCAGGAAAAATGTTTTCACTGGCTGATGATTTGCTTGAACTTTCTCTGGGACAGCAGGATTATAAACTGGGGAACGGCTTTTTACTTTGGACTGGAGGCAGTGCAGGCTATAAAAATGGAGCCTGGTGGATAGGTAGTCGTCATGCATTTCAGGATTCCGCCATCGTTAAAATAAATACAGGAGCCGTAAAAACTGATATTTTTAGACTAAAAAACAGACCTCAGAGCGGTTCTGCTAAAGATATGCGGGGCTTTAATTTTGAATATCTTTTTAAGCAGAGTTACAATCTGGGTTTTACTTATATCAAAGTGCAGCAAAATCATAATCCTTCTATTGATGGTGCGGATATTCTGGATTTTCGTTTAGATATTAATGATCTTTCTGCATTACCTGCTTTTTCCTTTATGGGTGAATATGTTAAAGAGGATAATGGTTCAGCACTGGACTCTCAGGGTTGGTATAGTCAGTTTGCCTGGCAGTTTGATAAAGTCAACTGGACACCTCAGCTCAGCTATCGCTATGCCGCATTAGAAGGCGATGACCCTGATACTCATAGCAATGAAGCATTTGATCCGTTGCGTTATGGTTTTGCCGACTGGAATTCCTGGTATCAGGGTGAGATTATAGGTGAGTATGTGCTGGGCAATAGTAACTTAAATACCCACATGCTGAAACTCAATGCCAATCCGCTTGAAGATTTAACACTGAATTTATTTTATTTTCGTTTTTACTCAGATCAGGCTCAAAGTCGCGGCATCAGCAGTGATCATTATGCAGATGAAATTGATCTGATTGCAGACTGGTCTGTCAATGATGCCTTTTCTTTGAGTGCAGTGATTGCCATTGCTGAACCGGGTGATGGGGCAGAGGAACATACCGGCGGGGATAAAAACTGGTTATTGGGGATGATTTACGGCTCCTATAAATTTTAGAGCCGTTATAAGGTTAAAAGATAGTCAGAGAAATGAAATTATTATTACATTTAATATCAGGCAGTTTGTTTTTGTGCATGTCAGTTAATTTGTTTGCAGTTCAAGTGATTGAACTGGCTGGTGATAAAAGTTATCCACCATACTCCTGATATGTATTAACCTGTCAAGTTTTAGACACAACTTTCCTGTGTTTTTCTTGTTTTTATCTCTTGTTCCATAAAGTGTCATTGACC
>JAHXIV010000059.1 GCA_025655455.1 gamma proteobacterium symbiont of Taylorina sp. | reverse complement strand
ATTTTTTGCAAAGGTTCAATACCAGGACGTTCAAACATACAAGCCAGCCTTAGATTATCAAAAAACAATTTCCATAAATAAGATACTTGAATAGTCCACGCGGCATTGTTCAACAGACATTTATACGTAATGCTGCGCACAACGTATAAATGCTAAGACGTTATCCTGAACTTTATTTAACCAGAGAGAGTCAACTTTTTGTTGAACAGTGGAGAGAATCTTATATACAAACCTATATAGAACGAGATATTAGAGTTTTATTTCCAAATCTAAATTTTAATACCTTTAAACGTTTTGTAAAAATGAGTTGTTTTGCCAGTGGAGAAATTATCAATTATGCTAATTTTTCTCGTTCACTCGATATTAGTCAGCCAACCATTAAAAACTATTTTGATATTTTAGCAGGCACTTTTATCTGGAGAAATTTACCCTCGTATGAAAAAAACTTAAAAAAACGAGTGATCAAAATGCCAAAAGGGTATTTTAAAGACACTGGCTTAGTGAATCATTTTTTAAAAATAAACACCATTGATGATCTTAAATCTCATCCTCAATATGGACATATTTGGGAAGCATTTATTATAGAACAAATTATTAGACGATTTAAAGAGAACTTAGTCCGCTGTGATTTTTTCCACTATCGAACATCAAATCATTCAGAAATAGATCTGATACTTGAAGGTAATTTTGGTATTATTCCAATTGAGATAAAAACTTCAAGTTCCACCCCTAAAAAACAACTTAGAACAATGGAAAACTTTATTAATGAAAATAATTGCGCCTATGGCATTGTTGTAAATAGTGGGAATGAAATATTTAAGTTATCAGAAAAAATCATTCAAATTCCTGCTATTTATTTATAGTTATAGTATTTTTTTAAATAGCCATTGGAAAATATACGATAATAGATTAAAATCACAGTTCAGTATTGAACTGCAGAACTTTAATTTCTATCTATTCTCTAACCTTAAACCGGCTAATAACTTGTATCGTTCCTTATCAGCTCACCTTATTAATTGTTTCTGTTTTATTACACTTAGCTTTATTTTATTGAGCTTGGTACCTGTGCAGGCTGAAAACTCCCAGTCAATAGATGAGATTCAGTTTGATTTAAGCGATACCTATAAGAAACAACGCAGCATTTTTATTAAAGCCGAATATGCATTAAATTTAAAACGGTATAAAAAATATCAGCAATATTATAAAAACCTGGACGGCTATCCTCTGCAAGTCTATTTAAAGTACCGTGAATATCAAAAAAAACTGTCTCAAAAAACTGAGCAGCAGATTTTTACTTTTTTACTGGAAATCAAAGACACTCCCTACGAAGACAGACTTCGTGTTGCCTGGCTTAATCATAAAGCGAAGAAGAAACAATGGCAGCAATATCTGAAAGCCTATATTCCGCAAACAAATACCGGACGTCAATGTCATTATTTACATGCTCTGATAAAAACTAAACAGCAAGAAAAAGCCTTTGCTCAGGTTTCTGATCTCTGGCTGGTTGGAAAGTCTCAACCTAAGAGCTGCGATCCAGTCTTTAAAGCCTTTAAAAAGGCAGGCAAACTCACACCACAATTATTATGGGATAGAATTACACTGGCCATGCAAAAAGGAAGAACCAGCCTGGCAAACTATCTGGCTCGTTCACTGAATGCAAACGATCAGCTCTGGGTCAAAGAGTGGATCAGTATTTATAAGAAGCCCGACTTAGCCCTTAATAGTAAACTGCTGAGAAAGACACATCCAATAAAGACTACCATTTTAGTTCACGCCATCGAACGTAGAGTCCGCCAGCACCCTACTGCTGCTATTGATTTGTTTGAGGCTCTGGATAAAAAAACTACTTTTTCCCCGCAGGAATATGCAAAAATATATCGCTCCATCGGCATGAAACTCGCCTATCGTCACAAACCTAAAGCCTGGAACTGGCTGGATAAGGTTTCTGATGAAGAAAGCGATAAAAAAATACAACAATGGCGTGCCCGTAGCGCCATTCGAGAAGGCAACTGGGAATCTATTGGCAATGCAATTGAACGGCTGCCGGAAGAAGAACGAAACAAATCTCACTGGCAATACTGGCAGGCCTCTAAACTGGAAATTCAAGGACATAAAGAAGAGGCACAGAAAAGCTTTTCTAAATTGGCCAATGATCGCGGCTATTATAATTTCTTAGCTGCAGACAAAATGGAGATGCCTTATGAATTTAATGACAGACCTTTAGCGCCTGATAAAGAAACACTGCAGAGAGTGGCCAGTCATCCGGGTATTTTACGTGCCAGAGAGTTTTATCTTTTAGGCCGAAAACTCGAAGCACGTAGAGATTGGTATTTTACAACACGTAAACAAATGAGCTTAAAGGATCGGGAAGTGGCAGCCAAAATTGCTCAGCTCTGGGGATGGCACAATCGGGCAATTATCACCATCGCCAAAACCGATAATCGTGATGATATGGAATTGCGTTTTCCCATAGCACAACATGAGAGAGTGACCAAATATTCTAAACAGCAGCAGTTGCAGCCGGCTTATACCATGGCTGTTATTCGTCGTGAAAGTGCCTTTGCAGAAGATGCACGCTCAAGAGTAGGTGCTTTGGGACTCATGCAAATTATGCCGGCCACTGGTAAGCAAATCGCCGGCACCTTAAAAGTTAAATATAAGAATAAACAACAGCTTTTAAATCCTGAAACCAATGTTAAATTTGGCACAAAATATTTAAATATGATGCTCAGGCAATTTTATACCCAGCCTGCTTTAGCCAGTGCAGCTTATAATGCAGGCGGACACCGGGTTAAAGCCTGGTTGCCCACCAATGAGGACATGCAGGCCGATCGCTGGATAGAAACCATCCCCTTTACAGAAACCCGCAAATACGTACGCAGCATTTTGGCTTATACCGCTATTTATGAATATCGACTGGATTTGCCCCAGACCCGTCTCAGTAAGCACATGCCTGATGTGCCGAAAAAAAAATAATCATATCATGATGGATCTTAAGGTTGTACCCATCCCAGACTTGTAAAACTGCCCAGTAAAATAAGCATAATACCTGACGCACGTTCCAGACCTGCTCCCCACTCATTTAGGTGAGCTTTAATTTGCTGACTGAAAAAGGCGACAGCAACCCCAAAAAATAAAGTAGAAACTCCTATAGCACCCAGCCCAAATGCAATACCAAGTCGGGCACCATCAGCCGGAGTTGCCATAGTTGCCGCGACAGTGAGGATACTAAGCAAAGGAATACAGGGATTGAGAGCCATGCCGGTTCCCATCGTAAATAAGCTAATGCTTAAATAAAGAGTTGATTTTTTTACCGGCTGTTTTTTATATTCTGACTGTGAGGTAAATATCATTTTACTGACTTCTGCTTTACCTGTTTGTTTGGTTGCTAAGTGGTGTGATGAACAACTTTTTGCTTTAAAAAGAGTCCCTCTGAGCATAAAAATTCCCACTAGAATAGTGGCAATACCAAGTACCTGTGCTGCAATACCTTCCTCAATCCATTTTGTTGCAGCCAGTCCGACACTTCCTGCAACAGCCCCCAATAAAGTATAGCCCGTTAACCTACCCAGAGAAAAAGGAATAATCGTCTTCCAGGAAGTACGCATATTACTATTTTCCCGGGCAAGAAAAACCGGTCCTAAATAAGGTAAACAAGTGATATTGCAGGGGCCTGCACCAAAGGCAAGTCCCATAAACAAGGCGGCAGAAAAACCCAAAGTCATACTATCCATTACCATACCTGCTTTATTTTTTCTTCTGACCAAAAATTGTTATTCTTTCCCATTGTGTCTGAGCTTTTTTACGCTTTTTGAAATAAGCCGGATCTGCTGAAAGGATAGGGAAAAAAGCATATTTCATTTTTAATACATCCTTATCCGGGCAAAATTCAACACAGCGACCGCATAAAGTACAATCAGGAAATATAACCTCTTTTTTCTCCATTTCTGTATGTATTTCATGAATATCCATAGGACAGGCCTTGGCGCATAAACCACATTTTACACAGCGTGGTTTTGACTCTTTAAGCAATCTCACCAGGCCAATTTTTATGAACATGGTATTCAATGCCAGCATGGGGCATATTCTACAAAATGGCTGCCGCACCATCATGCCAAATACCATCATTAAACCAAACAAAAATGTACCGATAATTGAAAGTATCATATAACCCATAGTACTGGTATCAACAACGAGTTCTTTCGTATCACCTGTTGCCAATGTCGTTAAAATACGACTGGGGCAAATCCGGCAAAACGGGTCACCCAACTCATGACCTACGACACCAAACCCCGCCAGCAAGGGGAATACAAATAATAAAAATATCATCATAAGCCATTTAGCAGGGCGTGTTTTTGAAGTGAAGTTCTGACCTAATGTCTCCGTCTGCTGTAATCCCAGTTTTTGACCCAGCAAATTTAACCACTCCTGAAATGTTCCCAAAGGACAAATCCAGCCGCAAAATGCCTTGCTCAAAAAAATCAAAAGGAAGGCAAAAGTGCCAAAAGTAATAAGAGTTGGCAAGATAGCTTCAAAAAATGACCCTCCTGAAGCTAAAACCGGTGCAGTACGATGATCCATCTGGTGTTGAAAAGAAACCAGAGCACAATGATCAGCTGTTTCCATATCATAAGCACAGGCCAGCGCAGGCAAACTACTGCTGAATTTATCAGCCAGATAATAACCTCCCAGGCCAATACCATAAACCATCACAATAAAAGCAATGATCTGAACAATACGTCTGATAATCGTTAAATTCATGATACTCTCCGCGATGATTTTTTAGCTGCCTTAGTAATATTAATCTGTTGATTATGTCTGCGCATGATCATAATTCCAGCAAGAAAACCGATAGAGAGAGCAAGAATACCCCCGTTATTCGATTGCCAATGAGAAGGATTAACTGAATAAGGGGCTGAGAAGTTGGTTTTGTAAGTAATACCATTATCAATTTGAACACTGCGTAATAAGAATTCTGCAGGTTGATTAGCTCTTCTACCAGGCTTAATATCTTTAAAATCATCAGGCAGCTTAAACATAACTTTTCCATTAGCATCTGTTTTTGAATCCAGAATCGTTCCATTACTGGTTTGAAAAACAACCCATGAATCTACCAGCGGTTTTTTGTCAAATAATATTTGAAATAGATGGCTATTATTAGTATAAAAACGCCAATGTTCACGAATCATCGGTTCAGGCACAATTTCCAAAGGAAGTTTAGACAATTGAATTAAATTCTCAGGACTAAATCCTGACGGCTTACCACGCTGATAGGCATACCTCAGGGACGATTCATGGCTTATATCTGTAATTCGTTCCGCCACAAGAGCATGGTAGTTATCCATCCCTGTTTTTGGCAAAATATACTTACTGGTATTATCTTCTGCAGTCAAAGATAATACTTTCAGAGCCGGATCAATATATTTAACCACTGTATTTTGATTATCTTCAAGATAAAATGCTTTCTCTTTATTTCGTGATTGCCCATGTCCGGCATGTTGGTCGTGCTGTTTCTCTTGCTGTTTTTCAGCAGGTTTTGGATTCCACAGTAATTCTGCCTGGCATAAGCCACTCATGCCAAGCACACCGGCCAGAATAAGTAGAACATTGGTTAATTTAGTACGCATAAACTATTCCCCAGCTCTGCCAATTAGAACGGACAGTGCAGTTAAAGGATGGATTAAAATCTAACAGATAAGCCTGCAGAAAATACAATGCCCGGGTTAACCACAATTGAAAGATCTTCTTCATTGTAATAACCATCACCATCAGGCTGTTCGGGTGAAACATAATTTGAATCTCTGTATCCCCTTGCAGTGTTGTAATAATAACGGTCAAAGAGGTTATCAATGCGGGCAAAGAAAGACCAGTCAGCATTACCTATTTTACGGTCATAGTTTGCCCATATATTAAAGATTGCTCTGCCGCCAATTTTTTCCTGGTTGATTTCATCAACATAATAACTTGACTGAGCCTGCATTTCTGTTGATATAGTCCAATGTTGCGCTGGTCGAACCCGGACGATGGCATTTAAAGCATGATCTGGTGTACGAGGTATATAATTACCTTCATTATCATAGGCAGTTAAACAATTAGTAACGCCTCCCCTACCATATACAGGAGTTGAACCCGGTGAAACACAGATGCCATTAACCGGCTCTGTCTGGAGATTGAAATTATCATACTTTGCATACTTTGCATTTAGATAAGTATAAGCAATATCCCAGGAAACCATTTTTCTGATATCGCTATTGATAGCAAGTTCTAAACCACGATTTCGTACATCACCGATGTTATCATAAATATTATCAGCACCAGTGGTATATTGTCCCGCTGTTGCCTGTATATGATCATCACGAGTAAGCTCAAAAATTGACACATCAAAATCGTGATCAATATCAAACAGGCTGGTATTCATTCTGACACCAATTTCCAGATTTAAAGAGGTCTCTGCTTCAAGATCCGGATTAGCCGCAATTTGACGTCCTGGGCGATCGCTACCTAGAAAAAGCTGACTAACAGTCGGAGTTCTAAAGCCTGATGATGCACTGGTATAAATATCAATATTATTTTGCAAGGCATAATTTCCACCTAAACGAAAGGAACTCTCATTAAAATCAGTTTTATCTGACATTGAGTTATCCAGTTTGTCTTTATAATCCAGATCAATATTATCATTACGCCCGTTTAAAGTAAGAATTAACTTATCTGTTGCCTTGTATTTTAACTCACCGTAGAACGCCATCACATCTTCGTCCGTTGAGCTGTCACTATATATAGAACCGTTTGCTGGCGGTGGTCTTCCCCATAATTCATCATTATTCTGAACAATGACTTCATCTTTATATTCATTATCTCGTATATCTAAACCTGCCATCCACGCAAAAGTCGTTCCATCAGTACGATACTCGGATTTAAGTCCTCTTTGTGTTTGATCATAATCATTATCATAAGCATAACGGGTAGGATCACTATCCAGAGGGGAGGAATCATATTTGGTTTCATCAGAATACTGATAAACATTCAGCATAAGATTTGAGGTTTCATTAAAGTCTTTTGAATAGGTCGCAAAAAATTTCTGCAAGTCAACATCATAATTATTGGCATAATCATTATACGCAACCGTATTTTTACTCTTTGGATCATTCTCGGCTGCAGTTTTTCCAGTCACTGTGCCATGGCTGCCTTTCTCTCTATCCGAAATTTCCATACCCAAAGTTAAATCACTGCTGTCATCAATATAATATTGTAACTTGCCATTAAGGTAATCTGCTTTTGAACCGGAATCTTCATAATAGCCATCAGTTTCACGCCGTGAAATCTGTAAATGGCCATTAGCCTGCTCATTTTCAAAGCCTGCCTGTAACAAGGCTTTCTTGCTGCCAAAGGAACCCGTTTCCAAATCAACCCGATAGCCCGCATTATCTGCACCACGTTTAGTGGTAATAATGACAGCTCCAGCCAGAGCATCATCACCAAACAGATAGGAGGCACCACCTTTAATGACTTTAATTGATTCAATATTATCCAAATCAATATTCACCCGGCCAGTCCTTTCAAAAACCGGCACGCCATCGATTACAATAGCAACCCCCGGACGTTCTCCCATAAACACCTGATTTTCAACGCCACGAATATGAATTTTTAGAGAATCTCCATTTTGTACTTCAGTGGTAATACCGGGAATACGACGCAGCATATCCTGAACGTTTTGCGGGTGATCTTTATCAATCTCTTTACTACTGATAATTCCAATACTGGAGACCTCATCCCGTTTATTTTCAAAACGATCATCAATAGTCGTGGATTGCACACTGATAGTACCCAGATCTTCTGCCAAGAGAAAAGTTGGAAGAATTGTTGATGTTGATACAGAGACAATAACAGCTGTTAAAATTTTTTGTCTAAAATATGGGAATTTCATAATTACTCACTTAAATAACACTTCAGGATTTCAAAACTGACACATGGTGCTAACTGGCAATAAATGTGCCAAACAATATCTACTTGATTTTGTTCTATTATCTGTAAAGTAATAAAAATCGTGTGACTTAAATCACACACATTTTGTGTGATTTAACACAAATTAAATATAAATCTTTATTTTTTGAATTATTATAAAATCACATGTTAGAATTAATAATATTTATAATGAGCCAAAGAGAAATAAATAGATGAAGCAATATCTTGACCTATGCCAAAGAATAGTCGATGACGGTGTCTGGATTGATAACAAAAGAACCGGAAAAAGATGTCTGACAGTTATCAATGCCGATTTAACTTATGATGTTGCTGAAAATGAATTTCCACTGGTCACAACCAGAAAGAGCTTCTGGAAGTCTGCCATTGCTGAAATAATTGCTTATATTCGCGGTTATGATAATGCAGCTGACTTTCGTAAAATAGGGACTAAGACCTGGGATGCAAATGCCAATGAAAATAAAGACTGGCTGGCTAATCCTTATAGAAAAGGAACCGATGACTGTGGACTCATTTACGGAAAAATTGGTAGAAACTTCCCCAGACCGGATGGTGGAAGTATCGATCTGCTGCGCCAGATTATTAACAATCTATCCAAAGGAATCGATAATCGCGGTGAAATATATACTTTCTACCACCCGGGTGCTTTTCATATGGGCTGTCTGCGTCCCTGTATGTATAGCCACCATTTCTCTTTGCTGGGTGATACTCTCTATCTCAACAGCACTCAACGATCATGTGATGTGCCGCTTGGTCTGAATTTTAATATGGTTCAGGTTTATGTATTGCTGGCTTTAATCGCTCAGATAACAGGAAACAAAGCAGGCCAGGCATATCATAAGATAGTGAATGCTCACATTTACGAAGATCAGCTCGAACTCATGCGTAATATTCAATTAAAACGTGAGCCATTGCCTGCCTCGCAATTTAAAATCAACCCGGACATTAAATCTCTTGAAGATATTGAAAGCTGGGTAACATTAGATGATTTTGAAGTGGAAGGATATCAACACCATGATCCTATTAAATATCCATTCTCAGTTTAACCTAAATAATTCATGCATTATCTCTACTGATTGAGGTTCCTGCCAGACGATCATAAAATCGTGAGCGGTAAATAAGACGTTTTTGTGTGTCGCTATCTTCAAACGCACTCCGATCATGGAGAATATTATTACTGATTAAGCCCATACCAGATTCCAGCTTGCCTTTAAAAATATAGGCTGAAGGACCTTCCAGAATGGACTCCAGTCGTTGTAAAGCCTCTAAAGTAAATGAGTCATTTTTCCATACCACATGTTTTTTTCGTATGGTATAACGCATATGTAAATCCCCTGTTTCCGGTACAACGGAAAACACAGGACCAACTTCTTCAGCTCTGGCAATTGTGCCGTCCTTTTTCATTCGTGCAGGAATAGTCATCACATCATCAGCCATTAATGCTCTGATATAATCAGGGTTTTCATCTCTGAGTAAAATATAAGCCACTTCATGATCCATTAACTGGTTCTCTCCACCCACAGGAGCCGGCATTACACAATGCAGGTTAAGGGCGTGGATCTGCTTATCCTGAGGATTATAATAGCCATCAGTATGCCAGTTTATAGCCTTATTTCCATACGGAATAAAATTTTTTCTGGCTCCATCTTCAGAAACAGTTAATGAAGTTAAACCACTTTCATCAGCCAGCCAGTTATGATCCAGCTCATAGCAACCAAATGATTTTCCCATAGATAAAGGGATTTCAGGATCAGCATCATTCCCTGTTTTTGCAGCATAAAGAACCATATTGGTTTGTTGGCAAATAGTAAGAATTTTTTGATGTTCAGATTTTGACAAATTTCTGGGATCATCAATTTCAACCACTAAATCAGACAATTCCTTAGGATAATTATCTAATTTTTTTTCACGCCATTGCTTATAAAGTTCTTTATTTTCAAGCTTAAATGGTGTTTTATGATAAGAATCTGCTTTATTTTCTGCACTCATTAATCAGTAGCCTTATAAATTTTTTAAGGAGCGCTAATATATCATTATAAAATTTGTGTTAGATTTGATAAAAATCAAGCCTTATAAAAATTTACTCCTAATAATGAACAAAACAGACTGACTTTTTTGCTACTCTCATTAATCAGTGATACACTGAAGTAATTTATTATAATAAAATTATATACAAATGTTTTTTATTTAAATCATTGGAGATCAGAGATGGCGGCAAATTCTTGTACTAAACTAACAATTATTGCAACAAAAGGCACACTGGACTGGGGTTATCCTCCCTTTATTCTTGCCAGTACAGCTGCAGCACTGGGAAAAGATGTATCCATCTTTTTTACCTTTTATGGACTGAGACTATTGTTAAAAGATACTGATGCTTTAAAAGTAACACCTATCGGTAATCCTGATATGCCAATGAAAATGCCTATGGGACCAGACTGGTTCAGAGAAATTGACTGGGCTCCGATTATTCCTAATATTGTCTGGCAGATTCCCGGCATTGAAACATTTGCTACAACGATGATGAAGAAGACCATTGCCAATTGTGGTGTGGCACCTCTGGGAGAGTTACGTGATCTTTGTCAGGAAGCAGAAGTTAAATTCCTGGCCTGTCAGATGACAGTCGATCTGTTTGGCTTTGATACTAATGACTTTATTGATGGTATTGATTTTGTTGGAGCAGCCAGTTATTTTGAAGAGTCCAGCGATTCTGAAACGACTCAGTCTTTATATATGTAAATGATAGTCTGGAGCACCCTCCCCTTTTAGAAAACATTACTTGTAATGTTTTCTAAAAGGGGAGGGAATCTCAGACAGGCTCCTGATACTAAGGGCAGCCCTAAATCAGATATACAATGATATGTCTGATTCACCGGCAAAGTCTAAAAAAGCAGTCGCACCCGCATAAGTCACCTCATCAAGAAAAGTATTAATATCCCTTTCGAACAAGTCAACGGTCATCTGACAGGCATAAAATTTTACACCTGATTCAAGACACAAAGCACGCAATTCTTCCAGGGGGATCACCCCTTTATCTGCCAGTTTCTTTTTCATCATACTGGTTATAAAACTTTGCATACCAGGTAGAACCTGAATAAAAACCGGCATCGGTATCGGCATCGGCATACCGGGATTGCCCAGTGAAGAGACTTTCAGATTCAGATCTTTTTCCAGCAAATTCAGACCATAAAAAGTAAAAAATATTTCAACTTCATAACCCAGAGCTGCAGCAGTAGAAGCTAAAATAAAAGGTGGATAAGCCCAGTCTAAAGTACCCTTAGTTGCAATGATGGCCAATTTCTTACTCATGAGCGATACCTAACCTTTTTTATTGAAAAGTAAAACAAGTAGCCTCCCAGAATAAACATAGGAAATGATAAAATCATGCCCATGGTCAACCAGTCCGTAGCAATAAAGCCCTGTTCTCCCATATGAGAATCCGGCTGACGCACAAATTCTACGAGACTGCGAAACAGGCTATACAGCATAAGAAAAAGGCCGGATACGGCTTTCACCGGCCGGGGTTTAGAGGAATATATCCATAAAATGATAAATAACAGCACACCTTCCAGCAGAAATTCATACAACATCGATGGATGGCGAGCCAAACCCAGCGGATCCGTTGGAAAAACCATTGCCCAGGGTAGATCAGTGGGACGTCCCCACAATTCGGCATTAATGAAATTCCCAATACGTCCGGAGGCCAGACCAAAGGGTACCATAACGGCAATAAAATCTGTCACAACAAAGAATGATTTTTTGGTTTTTCTGGCAAACAGCCACATCGCTGCTAAAACCCCCAGTAAGCCGCCATGAAATGACATACCGCCTTTTTGAATCTGAAATAAAATTAACGGATCATGCAGGAAATAGTCCAGATTATAAAACAGGGTATAGCCCATTCGACCACCAATCACAACCCCCATCGCACCATAGAACAATAAGTCATCAATTTGCTCATAAGTCCAGTCCACATGTTTCTGTTTTGACTTTAGCCGTGCAAAAAACCAGAAACCTGCAAAAGCCACCAGATAGGTAATACCATACCAGTGTATTTTTAATGGGCCTATTGCCAGAGCAACGGGATCAATTTCAGGATAGGCTATCATCAGTTAGGCAGGACTCGCGTCATAAAAGACTTTATATAGGCTGTTTCCGGCATCGCAGGATGAACCGGATGATCAGGACTCTGGTGTCCCTGTTCCAGCAGCTGCACAAAGCGATCCAGATGACGGGCAGAACTTTGTATTTGCTGCAGCAGAGTTTCAGCCGGCATGTGATGCGAGCAGGAAGCTGAGATCAATATGGCATCACGACTGCACAACTGCATGGCCATTTGATTAACCCTTCGATAGGCATTCATTCCTTCCTTAAAGTCTTTTTTTCTTTTAATAAAGGCCGGTGGATCAACAATGACGATATCAAATTTTTCTCTTTCTTCGCGTAAATGTTTAAGTGCATCAAAAACATTGGCCTGAATACTGGTAATATTAGTAAAATTATTCATTTCAGCACTTGTATCCAGCCAGTCCAGCGCCTGCTCAGAAGCATCAACACAATAGACTTCACTGGCTCCCGCTGTGGCAGCCTGCAAACCCCATGCGCCCACATAAGAAAATAAATCCAAAACCCGTTTACCTTTAGCATAGTGTTGAACTCTGGAACGGTTCATTCTATGGTCATAAAACCAGCCGGTTTTTTGTCCCTTAAGTAAATCCACCTGAAATAAGGTCTGGTTTTCTTCCACTGTGGTTAAATCTGTCAATGATCCCTGCACAACCTCACTATAAAGCTCCAAATCTTCCATTTCACGCATTTTTACATCATTTCTCAGCACAATAACCGATGGTTTGAGTACTTTATTCAGTGCTTCCAGCAATGCCTCTCGCTGTTTTTCTACCCCGGCAGTGGTGATCTGCACCACCAGCACATCATTAAAACGATCAACAACAAGACCCGGAAGCAAATCACTTTCACCAAAAATCAATCGATAATAAGGCTTGTTAAACAGACGCTCCCGTAATGATAATGCAATTTTAATACGATGCACAAATAAAGAACGATCCAGAACAAGCGAAGTTTTACGACTGATAATACGAGCAGCAATTAATGAATGGGGATTAATATAGGCAACCCCCAGAGCTTTACCCTGAGATGAGGTCACCACAACCTGTTCACCGGCTTGAAATGCTTTCAGAGGTGTTTTCTGGATATCAATTTCATTACTATAGATCCATAGATGCCCCTGATTCAGGCGTCTTTCCTGGCCTTTTTTCAGACAAACGATTGCTAATTCTGTACTCATATTATTATACTGATCCTTTAAAAGGTCATCCCAAATTCAGCCTGAAAGCGTGCTTTGAATTCTTCCAGAGTAAACGAATGGTTCTGAGTACCATTATGTTCTATCTTAATTGAACCCAATAAACTGGCAATACGGCCTGTTATTTCCCAGTCTAAATCATTCATTAAACCATACAATAAACCACTGCGAAAAACATCACCACAGCCAGTTGGATCCTCAATAGATTTTGCCTCAACGACTGGAATCATGAAGGTTTTATCCTGAGTGATAATTTCTGCCCCTTCACTACCCAATGTCACAATAAGCGCATCCACATAACTGGACACTTCAGCAGGTGTTAAGCCTGTCTTATCCAGCAATAACTGCATCTCATAATCATTAACAGTCAACCATGTTGCCTGTTCTAAAAAAGTAATCAGATCATCCTTACCAAATAAAGGCATCCCCTGACCGGGATCAAAAATAAATGGGATATTGGCTTCCTTGAACTGGCGGGCATGTTCTATCATACCGTCACGTCCATCAGGAGAGACGATACCGATAGTTATCCCTGCTGCATCAGACACTTTATTCAGATGGGATTCTCCCATTGCACCCGGATGAAAAGCAGTAATTTGATTATCATCCTGATCAGTAGTGATAAAAGCTTGTCCTGTATACGTCTCATCAATTACTTTCAGGTATTTTCGAGACACTCCGCACTTATCCATCCACTCTGCATAAGGTGAAAAATCACAACCAACGGTAGCCATGGGTACAACATCACCACCTAACAAATTTAAAGTATAGGCGATATTACCGGCACAACCACCAAATTCACGGCGCATATCCGGAGCCAGAAAAGAAACATTCAGCATGTGAATTTTATCGGGCAAAATATGATTTTTAAAATGGTCATGAAAAACCATGATCGTATCAAATGCAACTGAACCACAAATAAGAGCTGTCATAAAATTCCTTAAATAGTAATAAACAATATATGTTGGATCTAATGATGTTAAAACTGCCAGATTAAAAGAAGAAAATCAGCAACCAACTAATAGCAACATTGAGCAGAGCTAAAAATACAGCGGCAGAACCCATGTCTTTTGCCCGCCCCGAAAGTTCATGGTGCTCATGACCAAAACGATCAACGACGGCTTCAATAGCAGAATTAAGAATTTCAGCAATAAGCACAATAAACAGACTGCCGATTAAAACGCTTGATTCAAGGCCATTTTCTCCAACCCAAAAAGCCAGAGGTACTAATAATACGGCTAAAAACAATTCTTGTCTGAAGGCAGCTTCATGCTGATAAGCAGCTCTTAATCCCTGCCATGAATAGCCTGTCGCTGCAATTATTCTGGTAAATCCTGTTTTACCTGGTTTCATTTTTTGTAGACCATTTTGATACCGTTATTATTTCAACTGTTTTTCCAAGTTCATAAGAAAGCGCCGATTATATCAGAAATCCATATCTGAAATAAGCCGGATAGTAGTATTTTCCCTGATAAGCTTATTTCATATCAATTACCTCTATGCATATTCATGATAGACTCGGCGCTTCTTTCAAATAAAAATTAAATCCATGAATAGCATCGTCTTGAATAATACCACAATAGATAATTCTGTCTTAAAGAGCGAGGCTCTCAATGGTGCAGAACTACATAGAAAAAAATTCGGTATTGGTAATTTTGCCATCTGGCTGCTGATTTATCTTGAGCTGACAGAATTTGCCTTCTTTTTTATTGTTTTCTTAATTGGCCAGTCCCATTACCCTGAAATTTTTTACGAAGGTCCGACACGCTTAAATACCATGGCTGGTATGTTGAACACTTTAATTTTAATCAGTGGAAGTTTTTTTGTTGCCAGAGCTGTTTCTGCCATTAAACAGGATGATAGAAAGAAAACACTGCTGTTTTTATGGCTCACTTTTTTTATGGGGGCAGCCTATTGTGCGATAAAACTATGGGAATATGAGTGGAATGTCGCCTCTGGTTTTGACTCCTCAACTAACTATTTTTTTGGTGTTTACTATTATCTGACGTTTAATCATTTTGTCCATGTACTAATGGGAATGAGTGTTATTTTATGGGTAATCGCAGGAACCTATCTTGGACATTACAGCTCCAAACACTATTCCACATTGGAAAGCGGGGGGTTATACTGGCATATGATTGATTTGGTCTGGATTGTTATTTTCCCTCTTTTATATGTGATTAGATAAGGAAATAAGCACAAATGAAAAACAAATATTCTGAAGTTCATCGTATCAATTTTTTCTGGCTAGTCCTGGTGGGACTGACATTATTTACTACTTTTATTGCTGAATCAGCAACACCCACTAATTTTACTATTGTGGTCGTTTGTTTCACCATTGCCATCAAAGGGCGTTTTGTAATTGATGAGTTTATGGGTCTACGTGAGGCAGTACCATTGATACGCTACACGATTCATTCCTACTTTATTTTATTACCTGTTTTTATCGCTCTGACCATTATATTCCCTGAAGTACTGGCCGGTTTAACCAGTATAAGTTAACGGCTTAAAAAGTACTTACAACAGAGACCCATGTCTCAGGGACATCCATTCCTTCAATAGTAAATTTTGTTCGCCCTAAATAAAATTTACCTAATAAAACGGTTTGACCATCAGCTGGGAACTTACCCGCGTCCCATTTTCCTTCAGGTCCATCCTGTTTCACAACATATTCTCCGGAGGCCTTCGGCATGACCAGATAAACAATGCAGGCACCAACTGTATAGCAGCTTATGGATTCTCCAACATTTAAAGTCACTGTACCGGTATTACCATCACCACTTTTCGGCAATGGTGTAATACAGGCAGTCAGCATTAGAAAAAGATAGATAGTTGCTAATAATTTTGAATATAAAAACATAATCTAGTACTTCGCCGGTACCCATTTATAGGGATAATCCGGTGCTTTATAGCCACCACTCTTTTGACGCGGAGGAAGCTTCGGCTTATAAGCTTTTATTTTTTCATAGGGTATTTGTGACAATAAATGTGAGATACAATTTAATCGTGCCCGTTTTTTATTATCACCATCAATCACATGCCATGGTGCTATTTTACTATCAGTGGTTTCAAACATGCGGTCTTTGGTGCGTGAATATTCATACCAGCGATGATGTGACTCCAAATCCATCGGACTGAGCTTCCAGTGCTTACGAGGATCATTGATACGGTCTTCAAAACGTTTTGTCTGCACATCCATACTCACATCAAACCAGTATTTAAGAAGAATAATCCCATCATTAATAATATACTGCTCAAAACTAGGAACATTTTTTAAAAAACGCTCATATTGTTCGTTAGTACAAAAACCCATGACTGGCTCAACATTGGCACGATTATACCAACTGCGGTCAAAAAGTATGATTTCACCAGCTGCCGGAAAACGATTAATATAACGCTGCAGATAGAGTTGACTTTTTTCACGTTCATTAGGTGAAGGCAGGGCATTAACCCGAAATACGCGTGGACTGGTACGTTCCATAATTCTCTTTATGGTTCCCCCTTTTCCAGCAGCATCACGCCCCTCAAATAAAACAATAACCCGTGCCCCCTCCTTTACAACCCATTCCTGTAATTGACAGAGCTCAGCCTGAAGCTTATATAATTCAGCCTCATAGTTTTTTTTAGAGAGTTTTTTAGACGCTGCAGTGGATTTTTTTTTACTCATAATATTTCTCTGTAGTGTTTAGGACTTTAGGATATTTATTTCCATAATAAAGTCATTATCCTGATTACCAGGCTTAGGGACATAGTTTAAATCAGCGAATTAAAACAATAAACTATTCTGCCTGTACCACCCGCTAAAAGCAAATTAAAATTATACATTATGTTTACAAACTCAGATCAATAAACCCCATACGATGATTGGTTAATGGGTGCTCCGGTGAAGGTCCCTGTGCAATAATTGCAAAACCAGTATTAATTTGCTGATCTTTAAACCAGTCACGCAAAAATGGTGTCCACTCAGGTAAATCTTTTTCTGCTTTTACAGGTAACACACCATAAGAAAATTGTAATGCCTGACAAGTACTCTCTTCTGAACTGAATGCAGTTATCCAGACAGGTAATCTATAGCGTGCTACATTTCTAGCCATATAGCCCGAAAGCGTTGGTGTAATAATTGCCTCGGGACTGGTGTTTCTAACCGATGCCTGAATATTATGTGCGATAAGAGTTTCAGCATCTTTCTTATCACCTAAACGTTCCAAATCTCTGTCAATACTACGATGAGGTTCTGTCGCAATGGCAATTTCAACCAGCATAGCCGTAGCATCAATGGGGTATTTTCCCATTGCTGACTCACCGGACAGCATTACAGCATCTGTTCCATCTAAAATAGCATTGGCAACATCAGTGGCTTCCGCTCGTGTAGGTCTTCTGTGTTTGGTCATTGATTCCAGCATTTGTGTTGCCGTAATCACAGGCTTACTTGCACTTCCAGCCATTTTCATAATACGTTTTTGAGCAACGGCTATTGAAGAAATTGGAATTTCAACACCCAAATCACCACGCGCTACCATAATACCGTCTGATACCTGCAAAATGCTTTCTAAATGTTCCAGTGCACCTGAACGTTCAATCTTGGCGATCACAAAGGGATTATAGCCCATCTCCACGGCTGCTTTTTTAAGATCAATGATATCTTCCTTATTTGCCACAAAAGACTGGCTGACAGCATCCACTCCTTGCTTTAAAGCAAATTCAAGACAGTCCCTGTCATGAGCAGTGAAAGCGCTGAAACCCAGATCAATGCCGGGAAGATTCAGACCCTTTCGCGAACGTAGTTCACCACCCGAGCGAACTTCACAACAAACATCATTAGCACTCACCTGAGTCACTAATAGAGAAATCAATCCATCATTTAAAAAAAGTTTATCTCCGACTTTTACAGTAGCTGGAAGCTCTTTAAAAGTGACTGAAACACGCTGATGATCACCTGTGATTTTTTCAGTGGTTAATGTAAATTCATCTCCATTATGTAACTCAATCGGCTCTTCCTTCAATTCTCCAATACGCATTTTAGGTCCGGGCAGATCAGCCATAATAGCCAGTCGCTTTCCTGTTTTTTCTGAAGCTGCTCTTAATTTTCTTATAATCTCACCATGGCTGGAAAAATTACCATGAGAAAAATTAAGTCGAGCCACATTCATCCCGGCGCGCAATAGTGCTTCCATCATTTCCAGTGACTCTGTTGCCGGACCAATAGTACAAATAATTTTGGTCTTATTTTCAGGATATCTCATCAGTTAATAGTTCCTTACAATTTCTGTTTATAAATTTGTTCAATAGTATGAAATCCAAAAATATTATTCAAGCTATAAATTATAAACAACTTTTACAGCTATATTTTATTATTGTGTTCAGTAATTTTTGGTGATACTCTCAAGCGTAGCAACAACTGAGAATGAAGAATTTTATGTTTGATAAGGGATTATAAAATGAGTCAGTTACAAGAGACATCCCGTCAGGCAATCGGCTTAATGGATCTCACTACTTTAAGCGATGATGATAGCAATGAGAAAATAATCAAACTCTGTCGGGATGCACACACTGCTGCAGGTGACACTGCCGCCGTGTGTATTTATCCACGCTTTATTCCCATTGCCCGTAAAACATTGAATGAGCAGAATACCCCGCATATAAAGATTGCCACAGTCTCCAATTTCCCCCATGGCAATGATAACATGGATATTGCGTTGGCAGAAACACGTGCTGCAGTTGCCTATGGTGCTGATGAAGTGGATGTGGTTTTTCCTTATCATGCATTGATGGCCGGTGATTCAGACATTGGAATTAAAATGATTAAGGCCTGCAGAAAAATCTGTGCTGATATCACATTGAAAGTCATCATTGAATCCGGAGAGCTTAAAACACCACAATTAATTCGAACTGCCAGTGAAATTTGTATTAATGCAAATGCCGATTTCATCAAAACCTCTACGGGCAAGGTATCTGTTAACGCAACTTTAGAAGCGGCTCAAGTGATGCTCGAAACCATTAAGGAAAGTCAATTTGATGTGGGTTTCAAAGCAGCCGGTAGTGTAAAAGATGCAGTGACGGCACAACAATTTATGCAGCTTGCAAGCAGTATTATGGGTGATGAATGGGTTAATGCTGATCACTTTCGCTTTGGTGCATCCGGCTTATTAGTGAGCTTGCTGGCAGAATTACACTTAGTTGAACAGCCCGTCGATACAAGTTCATATTAAACTGGACTGGATTAATGAAACGTACTATCATTTTATTACTGGATTCCGTAGCTATTGGTGCTAGTAAAGATGCTGATAAATTTATCGGTACACTGGCTGACGGCAGTCAATTTAATGATGTCGGATCTAATACACTGGGACATATTGCTCAACAATGTGTTGAGGGGAAAGCTGAAAATGGTCGTAGTGGTTTACTTAACATTCCAAATTTAAACCTCCTGGGCTATGGTCGTGCCTGTGCTGAAAGTTCAGGGCACTTTCCTCATGGTTTAGATGAATCTGTTGAACCCATTGCTGCTTATGGTTATGCCAAAGAGATATCTACCGGAAAAGACACCCCAAGTGGACATTGGGAAATCACCGGTGCCCCGGTATTGTATGAGTGGGGATATTTTCACAACAAACAAAATAGTTTCCCTGCGGAACTGCTGGATAACATTGTTGAACAGGCAAGCTTACCGGGTTATCTGGGCAACTGTCATGCTTCCGGGACAACAATTCTGGCACAACTGGGTGATGAACACATTAAAACCGGTAAGCCCATTTTTTATACCTCAATGGATAGTGTTTTTCAAATAGCCTGTCATGAAGACAGCTTCGGTTTGCAGAAACTCTATAAGCTCTGCACACTGACACGGGAACTACTGGAAGATTATAATATCGGCCGTGTTATAGCACGTCCATTTATTGGCACTGACAGCAGCAGTTATGTCCGTACTGGCAATCGCCATGATTATTCCATCTTACCTCCCGCACCTACATTATTGGATCGTATGAAAGATTCCGGGGGGCAGGTGATTAGTATAGGCAAAATATCTGATATTTTTGCACAACAGGGGATCACTAAAGCCATTTGGCCTATTGGACTTAAAGAGCTATTTGATTCCAGTCTGGAAGAATTAAAACTTGCCGGAGATCAAGCTATTATTTTTACTAATTTTGTTAATTTTGATGCAGATTTTGGCCATCGACGAGATGTATCCGGTTATGCTTCTGCCCTGGAATATTTTGACACTCGTCTGCCGGAAATACTTGAATTAATGAAACAGGATGACTTGCTGGTACTGACTGCTGATCATGGCTGCGATCCGACCTGGAAAGGAACTGATCACACCCGTGAACATATTCCTGTTATCTTTTACGGAAAATCAATTCAACCCGGTTCAATCGGATTACGTGAGACCTTTGCAGACATTGGTCAATCCATTGCCGCCTTTCATGGCTTAGCCAAACTTGATTATGGGAAAAATATTTTTTAAAATTTAACTTTACATCACTTATTTTGGAGAAATATAACTATGGCAACTCCTCATATAAACGCTAAAGATGATGCTTTTGCAGAAACGGTATTAATGCCGGGTGATCCTTTACGGGCAAAATATATCGCTGAAACATTTATGGACAACGCAGTTCAGGTCACTGATGTACGCAATATGTTCGGTTTTACCGGTACCTATAAGGGTAAAAAAATATCTGTAATGGGCAGCGGTATGGGCATCCCTTCCTGCTCTATTTATGCCACCGAATTAATCACCCAATATGGTGTGAAAAATATTATTCGTGTCGGTACCTGCGGCTCAGTCAGCAAACAGATTAAATTACTGGATGTAGTCATTGCTATGGGAGCCTGCACCGATTCTAAAGTGAATCGCATTCGTTTTAATAATCATGACTTTGCTGCCATAGCCAGTTATGAATTGCTGCACAAGGCCGTGACATCTGCTAAAGCTCATGGTGTTGATGCTCACGTAGGTAATATTTTCTCCGCTGATTTATTTTACACACCCGAAGAAGACGCCTTTGATCTTTATGAGAAATACAATATCCTGGGTATTGAAATGGAAGCCGCCGGTTTATACGGAGCAGCAGCCGAATATGGTGCCAATGCCTTGTGTCTTCTGACGGTTTCAGATCAGATACGTACCGGTGAGAAAGCCACTGCAGAAGAAAGACAAACAAAATTTAATGATATGATTATTATTGCACTGGATTCAATTGTTGCAGAATAATTTTAAATTAAGTGCTTTTATCTAAACTTGAATTTTCTGGATAACAAAAGTGACTTAAAAAGTTAAGGAGCAATTATGGAATTTGACTGGGTAGAATGGTTTGGCTATCTTGCTTCATTTGTCATTTTGATCTCATTAACCATGACCTCCATCATCAAACTGAGATGGGTTAATTTGTCAGGCTGTATACTCTTTGCCGCCTTTGCTTATTTAATTGATTCTGTACCGACTATTGTTATGAACATCGGCATTGCCTGCATTAACCTGTACTTTCTCTATAAAATCTATAGTACCAAAGAAGAATTTAAAATTATCAAGGCTTCAGCAGACTCTGAATATTACCAGCATTTTCTTGATGTGAATAGTAAAGATATTGAGAAACAGATTTCTCTGACTCAACTTAAGGCTGACTATACCTCATTTTATATGCTGCGTGATAATCATATTGCCGGTGTTCTGGTCGGTGAAAATTGCAACGGCGTATTTGATATTAAACTCGATTATGTTATCCCTCAGTATAGAGATTTTAAATTAGGAACTTATTATTACCATGATCATCCGGACTTTTTTAAGGAAAAAGGGATTAACACATTAAAATCATTAGTTAATGATGAAGCGCATCGCCTGTATCTTGAAAAAATGGGCTTTGTGGTCGAATCACAAACTGATTCACATCACTATATCAAACACCTATGAACTATTTTACTGAGCTGAATAGTAATAATTTAAGTCCAGTTCCCGTGCTGCTTTAACATCATCCAGTCGGCGCACAGGTAAATCAAATGGTGCATCCTTTAATAAGTCCGGAGATTGTTTTGCCTCTTCCAGAATTTTAATCATCGTCTCAACAAAAGCATCCAGATCGTCTTTACTTTCTGTCTCGGTCGGCTCAATTAAAAAACATTCTGCCACCAATAGTGGAAAATAGGTGGTGGGTGCATGATAGCCATAGTCAAGCAGACGTTTGGCAAAGTCCATGGCATTAGTACCATATTCTTTTGCTTCTTTACGCAGACTGATAATAAATTCATGACTGGCACGACGCTCGGGAAAAGCAATTTCAAAGCCGGCATCAGACAATCGTTTTAATAGATAATTGGCATTTAAAGTCGCAAAATCAGCCACCCTTTCCATACCATTACGACCCAGTAGAAGTGCGTATATATATGCGCGCAACAAAATACCGCTATTACCCATCCAGGCAGATAACTGACCAATAGTTAAGGGATGATCCGCTTTAGTGATCCAGTAATAAGCCTCATCTGTTTGACCAAAGCCTCTTTTTCCAACCATAGGCACCGGTAAAAATGGTTGTAAGCGCTCACTCACACCAACCGGGCCTGAGCCGGGACCACCACCTCCATGAGGTGTAGAAAAGGTTTTATGCAAGTTCATATGGATCACATCAAAGCCCATATCACCCGGTTTGACCTTACCCAAAATCGCATTTAAATTAGCGCCATCATAATAAAGCAGGCCACCTGCCTGATGGATCATATCGGCAATTATTTTGATTTTACGCTCAAAAACCCCCAGAGTGGAAGGATTGGTCAGCATAATACCGGCTGTTTTCGGGCCAATTATTTTTTCCAGAGCCGGGATATCAATATCACCCTGATCATCCGTAGGAATTTCTTTCACTTTGTAACCACACATCACTGCCGTGGCTGGATTAGTACCATGTGCAGCATCCGGTACAATAATTTCACTACGTTGTGTATCATTATTATGATCATGATAGGCCTTAATCATAGCCACTCCGGCAAATTCACCCTGAGCACCGGCCATAGGGGTAAGCGATACCTGCTTCATCCCGGTTGCCTGCATCAGCATATTCTGCAGATCATATAAACAGCTCATAATCCCCTGACTCATGGAGAGATGCGCATCGGGATGACGACCAATCAGCCCAGGTAGTTGTGCCAGAGTATTGCAAACACGGGGATTGTATTTCATAGTGCAGGAACCCAGAGGATAAAAATGGGTATCAATAGAAAAGTTTTTTTGTGACAAACGGGTATAGTGACGCACTACTTTTAATTCACTGACCTGAGGTAAATCCAGTGATTTATTTCTTAGCAAATGCTGCGGCAGATTTTGACAGGCTTTATGAACATCACTCTCAGGTGCTAATGAACTGCTTTGACGTTTTACATCAGAATGATCAAAAATTAAGCATTCACCTTCCTGTTTAATGGATTTCCGGATCATGACTGTTCTTCCTCTCCGACGACACCAATCGCCTCTTGCAGTAGTTTGGCAAAATATTCTAATTCATGTTTTGTTTTGGTCTCTGTAACACAAATCAGCATGAGATTTTCCGATGTGGAAGAAATATTAGTTCCTCCCACGACATTATCATAGGCAAGTTCATTCAGCACCTTATCGACTGACACATCCAGAGCAATAACAAACTCATGGAAAACTCTGTGACCAAAGGGAAAAGAGAGACCGTCCATATTTTCCAGTAATGCAATTAAAGTCGCTGTATTTTCTATACAAACTGCAGCCACTTTCTGCAGACCATCAGCGCCAAGTAAAGATAAATACAATGTCGCAGCTGTCGCCATTAAGCCCTGATTGGTACAAATATTAGATGTCGCTTTAGAACGGCGTATATGCTGCTCACGAGCTTGCAGAGTTAAAGTAAATCCCGGCAGTCCGTCCATATCCACAGTACGTCCCACAATACGTCCGGGTAATTGCCTGACCAGTTTTTGCTTACAGGCCATAAAGCCGATATAAGGACCGCCGGATGACAGAGGAATTCCTAACGGCTGCCCTTCGCCCACAGCAATATCAGCACC
>JAHXIV010000075.1 GCA_025655455.1 gamma proteobacterium symbiont of Taylorina sp. | reverse complement strand
ATTCCGCCCTACGCATAAATTTAATTTTGTGCACAATTTTGAGGTTGGGATGGTAATATATAAATTTATGCGGATGATGGATTTATTGTATGCCAAGTTATGTGCGCTATCAGGTTGAAGGTGGGTGTTATTTTTTTACGGTGAATTTACTGGAAAGGAAGAAATCTTTATTAATTGATCATATTGATTTATTGCGTGAGGCGGTGAGGTTGTGTAAACACAAACGCCCTTTTTATATTGATGCCTGGGTGGTGTTGCCGGAACATATGCACTGTATCTGGACTTTGCCTGAGGGGGATGATGATTTTTCTAATCGATGGAAAATGATTAAAACTCATTTTTCCAAAGGCTTGCCTAAAACTGAACGGCTGTCTAAAACACGACAAAAAAAGGGTGAACGTGGTATTTGGCAACGTCGCTTCTGGGAGCATGTGATTCGAGATGAATGGGATTATGAAAAACATATGGATTATATACACTATAATCCTGTTAAACATGGCTGGGTAGATAAGGTGCAAGATTGGCAGTATTCTTCTTTTCATCGTTGTGTTAAGCAAGATATTTATCCAATAGATTGGGCAAGTGATACAGAGTTTGATAATTTGTTTGGTGAGATATAAATACTGTTGATTGCGTAGGTTGGAATAGCGCAGCGTTTTCCGACATTAAATGTCACGCTAACACAGGTAATTAAAATATGTGATCCATTATCCGAATAATGTCATGGTAATATTTGTAAATAAAATATGTGTTTTATTATTTGGTATTTTGAAATGATGGAATTACTTTGCTTAAATAAAGGCGGAAAACGCTCCGCTATTCCGCCCTACTGATTGTGTGAAACAACAGGATTGAAAAAATAATGATTTTGGCGTATATTGGAAAGGATTATGAGTATAGCTATAGGAGCCCTCATAATACCTCCTTTTGTGAGAGGCGCATCAATTGGTGCGCCAATCCAACTTTAGCCTTCTCTTTACTAAGAGTAGCCAAAGCTGTTTGCCTGCTCCCACTCAGGCACCTGAATATTGTACACTATTTCTTAAATTCCTCAAATAATAAACTCCAAATAAAAACAGGCGATATTTGCCTGTTGTCTGTCTATGGGAATAACCAATGAAATCTGGTTTCCAGTATAAATTTTAGGGTATCAATATTGTCATTGTGTTCCAAATGGGGTACATTATTCTTTTGTTGAATAATAAAGGAATAAAGCATGAGTAAAACAGCCATGGTTAGAGCGAGATTGGAACCGGATTTAAAGGAACACACAGAGGAGATTTTTAAAAAGTTAGGCTTAAGTGTTACCCAGGCAATTACATTATTTTATAAACAGGTGGAACTAAAAAAAGGACTGCCTTTTAATTTGCACATCCCTAACGAAGAAACCATAAAAGTTTTTGAAGATTCTGATAAAGGAGTCAATCTGGTCAAGTGTAAAGATGCCAAAGATATGTTTAATAAACTGGATGACTTGCACAAAGACCATGGACTTATTGGCAACTACGCTGGTCGTAGAGAGTGTCATATTGAAAGTGATTGGCTGCTAATATATAAATTGATGGATAAGACAATTATATTTGAGCGAATGGGAACACATTCAGAACTTTTTTAGACTCGTAGGTTGGATGAACTTCAGGGGTGGAGTCAAAACAACCTGAGTCATTGTAATTAGATATATTAGCAATTGAAAACACATAAATGCTTGTTGAACTATTGTGGCTACCCTTAATAATAAACTTCAGCTTTTTTTATACTGCCTTTAGAAACCTGATAGCCTATATTTCCAGACTTCATTCGTGTAATCACTTCAAAATACTTAGGGTTATCCGTACTTAAATTACCTTTATAGTGTTTTCCGCTATAGGTTTCAATTTTAACACGATAGCCGTGATATTTTTTTAAACCGCTGGAAGAAACAGTATGATACTTCTTATAAACAAGTACTTGTTTTTTCTTGATATCACCGGGTTTTTCCAAACTACTATTATTATTATTAATTGCAGCAATGAGTTTGTCTGTATCAACTTTTATTGATATAGCATCAATGCGCTTGCTATTAACAAATAGTTTTAGTCGAATAAATTGAATAATATCATTAGGTGCAAATGTTTTTAGTTCATCTGCTCCACTTATAGTCTCATAAAATTGGCTAAGATCGGCTTCAAATCGAAGAATACCGGATGTCTTGAGTAATTGCATGTAGGCATTTAACAGACCTTCTTCTACCCCAATACCGTAAACGCCAAGATATTCTCCAACCTGACGACTGTGTTCTGTGATGTATTCCTTAACAGAATATTTTTCCTGTAAGGCACAAAAATCATTTTTTCTCTTTATATAAGAATCATCTTCAATTTCTAAAGTAATTTTAGCCGGCTTTAATGTGCTGACAGAAATTGCTTTTAAATCAGTCAGACCATATATATCACCATTAAAAGTAATACGGCTCATATCTTCAACATGATTGCTGATGGTATAAGTAAGCAGTTTTTTTTGCGGATAAAATTGATAGTTAAGTTTAATATTATTATTAATTGTCTCATAACCCATTTTTGATAGTGTTCTGCTACCCATGCGGTTTGTATCACCACAGGCCAAAGTAGAAAAAGCTTCCATGACTGATGGTTCAATATCCGGATTATCAATCATATCCATTACCGGTCCATTTAAATCGATAGCGGCATCAGAAATAATTAGACTCAAAGACTCAGGGATCTGTTTTTTTTGTAATTGACTGTCCAGTAATAGAAATGTTAGTAAATCAGGAGTGATAAATTCAATGGATTTGACAAAGATGGTTTCATTCAGTGCAGGGATAAAAATTCTGACACCATTAACAATTGCGCTGCCTTTCATGGATGTGTCAATTTCTTTATAAGAAATTTGTACGAAAGGTTTGGCATTAAAGATCTGATGATCAACAAATTGCTGGGTTAAATACCACAGGCTCCCTTTTAATAATGCAATACTTGATATGCCAAGGATAAATAAGGCAATTATTATTTTTTTTATCATTATCTCATTCCCTGGATTGAGAATATTGACAGGTTTTTGTTAATACCATGCCGGCTTATCTTCACTTTTATTGTTCTCATTATCTAATAAGACTCTAATATTAGCAGCAATCACATTATACCCTATATTGCCATAAAGTTTTTGTCTGCCTTCGTTAAGTACAAAACTAGGGCTTCCTTCAATGAGTTTTTGTTTGTTATCTGTTGTGCATGATGCCAGTGCGGCCATTGCTTCTCCATTATTCAATAATAATTCTATAGCAGTCAGTGGAATTTTTAGCTGCTCTGCATAGGATAAAAGAATGGATTGCTTTGCAACATCCTGAGCATCACGAAAATAACCCAGACGAATTAACCAGTCAAGCTGTTCAAGTAAAGAATTTTCAGTATCATCTGATTGAATTTCACCGCGTTGTTCCAGCAGGTCGATGGCCTTTAAAAACTGGTGACTGGAGGCGGAAGAATGAGGCAGATTTTTTAGACCAATTTCAGGATGAATTTCAACGTAAGGAAACATGCCATTGAGCTTATGCATCATGTTGTTATATCCCTGCAAGCCGCCTTTATCAGCCCAGTTTTTTTCCAGCATACTGTGCATATCAACAAATAAGGGGGTGTAGCGATAATTAATATTAACTTGATGACTAAATTCCTTTTTTATTTCATCAATTTTAATTTTGGCTGAGTAAGCCCAGATACAAAGAACGTCAGAATAATAATCGATAACAAGACTCATTTTTTTCCCATTTAAATATAATTAACTAACACCTGTTCATACCCACAGGGCATAAGTTTCATTTGAGCAGACAAGCTGCTCAACTCAGCTTTATCGTGTGCCATATACGACAATTGTCTTTCCATGAACATGGATCAAATTTTGTTCAGCAAGATTTTTTAAAACTCTGCCGGCCATTTCTCGTGAACAACCCACATTTTTGCCGATGTCCTGGCGGGTGATTTTGATCTGCATTCCATCCGGATGTGTTATTGCATCAGATTGTTTAGCTAAATCAAGTAAGGTATGACAAATGCGGCCGGTTACATCGAGAAAAGCCAGATCACTGACTTTTTGACTGGTTTTATGTAAGCGATTGGATATTTGTCTGGCTATTTCAAATAAAACTTCAGTAAATTCATGACGCAGGCTATTAAATTTTTCATAAGAAATTTCAGCAATCTCACAACTTGTTTTTACCTTAACACAAGCGCTTCTGTTAGAGGGCTGGCTAAACAATCCCATTTCACCAAAGAAATCACCTGCATCAAGATAATCCAGTATAATCTCATGCTCATCATTGTCTTCTAATAAGACGGTAACTGAGCCTTTAATGATATAATACAAAGTATCAGAATGAGTCTCAGCATGAATAATGGTTTGTTTTGCAGGATATTTACGGGTGTGACAATGCCTTAAAAATTTAGTAATGGCCGGATTTTCTTTTTTCAATTGAACAATAGACATTTTTTTCTACTAAGATGAAATGGATTAAAGTAACTCTAATACAATGCGATATTCGCACATCGATAGCATAGCATGAAATAAGTGTGAGCGATGTTTTTAAAGATAATTTTATCAAAAATATGAAGGTAGATGCAATGCAGGTAAAAATTAAATGGGTTGAAGATATGATGTTTATGGGACAATCAGGTAGTGGACATGCTGTTGTTATGGATGGCCCTCCGGCTTTAGGTGGTAAAAACATGGGGATTCGTCCCATGGAAATGATGCTGATGGGATTAGGGGGATGTACTTCATTTGATGTCATGCTGATTTTAAAACGTTCTCGTCAGAATGTGACGGACTGTGTGGCGGAATTAAACGCTGAACGTGCAGAAACGGATCCCAAGGTATTTACAAAAATTCATATCCATTTTATGGTGACAGGTAAGGCCTTAAAAGAAAAAATGGTTCAAAGAGCAGTGGAGTTATCGGCAACAAAGTATTGTTCAGCCTCTATAATGCTGGCTCAGAGCGTTGCTATTACACATGACTATGAAATCATTGAAGAGAGTTAATAATAATTCAGGTTCATTATAAAAATGCGTATTTTTCAAAATAGCTGATTTACAAATAGTGACGTTTGGAATGGTGCAGCAATATTAAACCCAAAACATTCTAAATGACCAGCAAAATTTCTATTTAATTGATTTTTATCAACTGATTAATGCTTAATATCGTTCTATATAAGCATTATATGCGTTAGCTCTTAAAGAAAACTTAAAATCTTGTTATAATTTTGCATTCTCAGGTTGTTTGAATATATTAAATATTTTTGGATTTTAAAAAGTCAAGGTGATTAATAATGAAATTAAGTCAAATTTTTATAATAATAATTGTTAGTTTTGGATTGGTTGGTCACGTTGTTGCAGACTCTGAAACTACTTCTTGTATTTCATCCATTGATTCAAGTTTAAATATTTATATTCCATCTGCTGAAGTTCAAATTACTGGGGAAACTCATAGCTTTTGGTTAGAGCTTGAATACAAAGGAGCTAATTCTGATGGTGAATATATTTGGAAACTCATCAACGCAGGCACTTCTTCTATTTGTACCGATTCAAACCTGGCATCTGTTGGTTCTGATTTTAATATTAACATACAATCCGCAGATCTTAACTTAACAGAAGATGTTTCTAATATCTGGATCGAACTGGCTTATAAAGGTATTGATGCCGATGGATACAATGTATGGAAATTAGTAAATGCCGGTTTCAATAGTGATGATACAGTTGCCGGCAACAATGAAGTATATAGTGCTTCAAATAATTCTGACTCTGTCAACAATGAGGAAACATGTACAGATTTTTCTGGTAATTGGACACTAACACTGACTGTCAAATGTGATAATAATATGCAATATACAATGCATGATAGTGGTCCTATGACTCAGAATAATTGCCAAACAAAATTTGTTGGTGCAGAAGGAGATACTATTACAGGAACAGCTTCTGGAGATACCATGTTTTTTTCAGCAGTATACAACTACAAAGGAATGGATGTAAAAGCAGATGGTTCTTTGGAATTTGAAAAACCAAGCGGTCAGCTAAGGGGAAGTGCAGAAACAAATCTTTCCATTCCAGGCTGTAGTTCATTTGCAACTATTCAGGGTTTCCCAAAATAGTGTTCAGCAAATTTCAGCAATAATCCACCCTATCTGGAAATGAGGATTAACCTGACATTCATAAATTCTTTGACCTGTCATTTATTATTAAAACGTACGTAATCATGTGATGACCATCATTAAAGATTATTTCTAACTAATTGTTCTTTTTCCGCCTGAGTGAGGATAATTGGATTGGTTTGCATACTGCTGGGACTAATATTGCTCACCAGTCTATCAATATCAGCCTCAGTCACACCATAAGCTGATAAAGATTCAAGTGCCATTGTTTTGCTCCATTGTGAAAGTAATTCCAATAATTGTTCCCGTGCCTTTGTATCATCAAATTGAGCATTATTACAGAGCAGACGACCAATATGAGCATAACGGATCAGGCCTGTATTTTTTGGTTCACGTTTCAGCATTGCAGTGATATTAATTCGTGTGGCTTCTGCAAGCACGGTACCGCAGGCAAGACCATGAGGAATAGGGAAAAAGGCCCCTAATGGTGAAGCAAGACCATGTACACTGCCCAGACCAACCTGAGCTAAAGTAATACCTGACATTAGTGCTGCATATGCCATGTTACTTTGATCCTGGGATATTTGTTGTGGATCAGACTGTTCATCGGCAAGATACCAGCGCAGTAGACTGTCGCGTACAGCTTCTATGCCGCTGAGTGCCAGTGCATCGGTAAAAGGATTTGCCCTGGTAGATAAATAAGACTCCATTAGTTGTGTTAAGGCATCCAGACCATTTGCCGCAATGAGTGGCTTAGGACAGCTTTGTAAGAGATCAGAATCGATAATGGCATATTGCGGAACGAGTTGTTCATCACGAAATGATTTTTTAAAGCCATGTTCACCAATTTGACTCAACACCGAATTTTTTGTGGCCTCACTGCCCGTGCCAGCTGTTGTAGGAACTGCAATAAAGGGAATAGCAGGTCCGCTGTATTGTTTGCCGGCACCAACACCTTCCAGATAGTCCATTACTGAATGTCCGCTGGATAGTAATCCGCTAATAGCTTTTCCACTGTCCAGTGCACTGCCGCCGCCAATGGCAACAACACATTGTACTTTATGCGGCAGGAATTTTTTAACTGCAGTATCAACAAATTCTGGTGAAGGTTCACCGGAAATACAGATATGAAACCATTGAATTTGTTTTTCCTCAAGTTTTTCAATTAATTGATCCCAGCGGCTGCTTTGATAAAAAGAGTGCTGACCGGTAATGAGTAAAACTCTTTGGCCATAGCAGTGGATTTTTTCCGGCAGACAATCAATACGACCTGATCCAAATTCAATGCGGGGAAATAAAGAAAGGCTGAAAGAATTTTGTGGCATAATGAACTCATTGAAATTGTTTAAATTATAGTTTATCATAATATCATTGATTACTAATATTGCTTCTGTATCTTAATATTATCAGGTTGAACCTGGAAAATGCAGTTGATGTCGTTATGCAGTGCTCTTGTCTGTTGTAATAGATTTTAACTACTTTTTCCAAGTTAAATATACCCTAAATCAAGTTTGTTTGGTAGGATTACAGAATCAGCAAGTAAAAAGGAATAAGCAGTGAATATATGTATTATCGGCGGTACCGGCTTTGTTGGAACTTATATGGTGAATGCTCTGGCAAGTCAGGGACATGCTATTAAGATTATTACCAGAAGACCTGAATGTCATCGCCACTTAAGAACATTACCAACGGTAAAATTGTCTACTATTGATTTTTTTGGCAGTAAGATTCTTGAACGTCAAATTGATACCTATGATGTTGTGATTAATCTGGCCGGCATCTTAAACCCTGCAGGCCAAAATACCTTTGAGCTGGTTCATGAAAAAGTAGCTGATCGTGTGGTGCAGGCGACACAAGCTGTTGGCACTCCACGCTTACTGCATATGAGTGCTCTCAATGCAGATGAAAATGCAGCGAGTCAATACCTGATCAGTAAGGGAAAGACACAAAAATCAGTGCTGGCAACAGAAGGATTGAATGTCACTACTTTTTCTCCATCGGTTATTTTTGGCCCACAGGATAGTTTCTTTAATCGTTTTGCATCATTGCTTAAAATGATGCCGGTATTTTTTCCTTTAGCCTGTGCCAACGCACGTTTTGCTCCGGTTTTTATTGGTGATGTAGTGGATGCCTTTATTCACAGCATTGATAATCCTCAAACCTATGGCAAAAATTATAATCTTTGCGGTCCGCAATCTTATAGTTTGTATGAGCTGGTGCAATACACAGCGCAGCAGATTGACAGCTCCAGTCGTATCGTACCATTGAATAATTTCTTTTCAAAGCCTTTGACGATGATGATGGATTTGTTTCCTGGTTCGCCAATTACTATGGACAACTACAATAGTATGAAGAAAGAGAGTGTGTGCTCACATTCAATGGCAGAAGAACTGAATGTTAAACCACGTAGTATTGAGAGCATTGTGCCGCAATATTTATCAGGAAAAGACTTTGCGGGTCAAATGGATGAATTGAGAAAACAATCCCGGCGCTAGTTGAAACTATAAACAGGTGAAGGAATAATGCCTTTAGAGTTACCGGAAGATTTTAATGAAGATGACGCACCGCAGTGTCAGGGTATAGAACAGGCAGTTAAACGTTTTGAAAACGTGATGTTATCACGTATCTATGTGCAGCAACGCCTGGCTGAGCGCTTAAAAAATAGCATTAGAATCGGCATGCTTATCTTGTTTTTACTGGCGATAGCCATTTTCGTATTACTATTAACGCTTTCTATACAAGTGGGTCGTGTCGGTGTAGTCATCGTTGATATGAATGAAAATTTTATCAATATCTCTGAAAATATGATGCATATTAATCATTATATGACTGATATGGAAAAACAAGTGGCCTTTTTGCCTAAAATAAAAAATAAAACGCTTGTTTTTGATCAGCAGATGGCTTTGATGAACAATGATCTCTTCATGATAAAAAATAATATGAGAGAAATGTCAGGACATATTAGTAGAGTACAGCTTAAGATGAACGAAGTTTCTGAATCAGTACGACAAATGGATGGACAGGTTCAATTAATGAACCATGATACTTATCGTATGAGTAAACCGGCCAATACAATGGAAAAGTTTTTTCCTTTTTAGTTTCATGAGCCTTCAGCAAATAAAAAATAGAAGTGTAACTGAATATGACCAATTCTTCAAAATCATATCTGCATGATAATCCCACCTCTGGTAAGGAAAAAGATGCTCAAATGAGCGATGAAGATCGCCTTGCAAATTCAGGTATCGGTATACTGATTTCTTCCAGTTTGTACAAACTGGAACATATTTCTGATCACCATGTAAGAGAACGCCGCCGCAGCTTTAGAATAACAAATATCTTTGTTGGTGTTGTTTCAGCACTTATATTTTTGATTGCTGTGGTCAATCTTTATAATATATATTACTTCTATGATGAAACAATGAGTATTATTAATACTACTCATGATCTCAATAATACAGTCATTGATATTGCAGCAAATATGAATCAGATTACCGGTTCTATGTTAAATATTAATCATCATATGGCTAGTATGGAAGGCGTTTATGTTGACGTAGCCTCTATGTCTGACATTATGCCATTGATACAGAATAATATTGCCGATGTCGGTCAGGATGTTGCATATTTTAACCGGAACATGAGTGCAATTAGTGGGAACATGAATGTGATTGATCATCATCTCAAGAGCATGTCAGGAAATGTGATGCATATAGAACATAATATTCAGCAAATAGCAGAACCGATGGGAAAGTTTAATTCAATTCTACCATAGGCATATTTAAGTCACGGGTTTGAAAAAATGCAAATCTATAAAGTAGGCGGTGCAGTCAGGGATAAACTGCTGCATAGAAAAGTCGTTGATAATGACTATGTCGTTGTTGGAGCAACGATAGAAGAAATGCTGGCGGCTGGTTATAAACCGATAGGTAAAGATTTCCCTGTTTTCTTACATCCTCAGTCTCATGATGAATATGCACTGGCCAGAACTGAACGCAAAGTTGCTAAAGGTTATCATGGGTTTGAATTTTACGCAGACAGTCATGTCAGTCTGGAGGAAGATTTAATTCGTCGTGATTTAACGATTAATGCTATTGCAGAAGATGAACATGGCAAGCTGTATGATCCCTATCATGGTATTGATGACATCAATCATCGCATTCTACGTCATATCTCACAGGCCTTTGCTGAAGATCCTTTACGCGTACTCAGGGTGGCACGTTTTGCAGCACGTTATGCTGAATATGGTTTTAGTATTGCGGATGAAACCATGACTATGATGCAATGTCTGGTGGATAATGATGAGGTTGATGCACTGGTAGCGGAACGAGTATGGCAGGAAGTTGACAAGGCATTGTCTGATAATAACCCATGGATATTTTTTAAAGTGCTGCGCCAATGTGGAGCGTTAGCTCGATTATTTCCAGAGCTTGAGCGTTTGTTTGGTGTGCCGCAGTCGCCGCAGTGGCATCCGGAAATTGATACCGGGGTGCATACCTTAATGGTGCTTGAACAGGCTTCGCGACTCTCTGATAAGGCTGTTGTGCGTTTTGCTGCATTATTACATGATCTGGGCAAGGGCACCACGCCAAGCAGTGAATGGCCAAAACACATTGCTCATGAATCAAGGGGAGTTCCACTGGTTGAGGCATTATGTCAACGACTTAAAGTGCCCAGGCATTATAGTGCCCTGGCATTATTAGTAACCGAATTTCATTTAAATTATCATCGTATAGAAGAATTAAAGCCGGCAACCATTGTTAAGCTCTTTTCCCGGTTGGATGCTTTTCGTCGTCCGGAACGCTTTGAAGATTTTCTTCTGGCCTGTGAAGCAGATGCAAAAGGACGGCTGGGTTTTGAAAACAGTTCTGCAGAAAAAACACAGCGTTTCAGAGATTTTTTTCAAGCGGCCAATCAGGTAAAGACACAGGAAATTATTGCTCAGGGATATAAAGGAATGGAGATAGCGGAACAACTCAGAATAAAACGTATTGCGGCGGTGAAAAAGGAATTATGATGGCACAGATAGAAGTTTTTTTGGTGCTTATAAAATAATTTCTGCTATGTCTATATTATAAGCTCCTCTCGGCAGAGTCTGCTTTATTGAAAGCTGGGTTTTTATTGATAGATCCACCTGATAATAATTACTCAAAGCATTTTTCTCTTTATCCAGAACGATTAAAACTGTAGGGCGTAATCGTTTTGAACGATTAAAAGAAAATACCAGCCCAACTTCACCTGTTTGTAATTCAACTAGTGAACCTGTCGGGTAAACACCAATGGTTTGAATAAACTGTTCGATCAGATCATCATTAAATAACTTTCCTTTTAGGCTATATAGATCACTAATGGCTTCATGCGGGGAATGAACATTACTAACGAAGGGGCGATTGCTTATCATTGCATCATAACAATCTGCCAGGCCGGCAATTTTACCAAATAGAGGGGTATCCTTGTCTTTAAGACCTTCAGGATAGCCACTGCCATCAAAGCGTTCATGATGAGTTGCAACCATTCTCATCACAGAATGCGGAACATCATCCTGTTTCACCAGAATGCGCACACCTTCATCAACATGTGAGTGAACTAAATTGACTTCCTGTTTATTGAGTGGTTCAGTTTTATTTAGTAATGCTTGAGAAAGGTTGATTTTACCTATGTCTAATAACATTCCTCCCATGGCCAGCTGGTAGATTTCTGTTTTTTCCAGACCTAATTGTCGACCAATCTGTGCACACCAGACAGAAGTACCTAAAGATCGATTATAAAATTTCTTATCTTGTTTTTGCAGTTCCAGAATTAATCTAAAAGCAATGGGATTACGTAAAGTACTTTCAACCGTAGTGATGACTGATTCCTGAATCAACTTCATATCAAGCTTTTTATTAGCTCGTAAATTTTCGAAACTCCTGGAAATTATATTGTTTAGCGATTGATAAAGATTCTGGGCAATATTAATTTCATTATCTAAAGAGGAAGTTGTTTTATAAGTCTCCTTATAAAATTGAGAAAATGAGTGACTGGCTTCTCCGATGACCTGAATTTCATCCAATTGAGCATCATCAGAAATCCAGGACATCGGGCTGGGTGTTTTGCCTTTTGAAGTATCAATATGGACAACATCACAATAGGACTGGAACATTTCAAGATCTTTGTTGGAACTGATCATCATTCCTTCTAACATGACCGGGAGTTCCATCCAGGGACGGTCAATTTTTGAAACAAACATTCCAATTTCCAGTCCATCTGTTTTTGTTTTTACTTCTGTTTTCATATGCTTTGTAAAACAATTATCAGGGGCTGAACCTTATCTGATAATTATCCGTGCATTAAGCGGCTGTACAGGTCGATTGTTAGGATGTTTTAATGCTCTTTGAAAAACATCTAGTTGTTGCCTGGATATACTGGGCATTGCTCTCATGACTATCCAGCGGACACCCTCGGTACAGGGTGGGGTGGTTAGAGAACCATTATATCTTGCATAGTTTTTTATTGTCTTTGACCTTTCAAATAATTCCACATCTTTAGCGCCCAGACGTTTTGATTCTCCGGCATTCATGGGGATCTTTTTGAGTAGAGGTTCCAAAGTACGATTCGTCATTCCAGGTTGATACAATAAAGCCACAACTGCTAATTCATTGTCATCACTGACATGTACAAAATGAACTTCTAATGGATAGGATTTACCATTGACCCTATTTTCGCCTGGAGTATGAAAATGAAATTGTTTTAAAGAAAATTGTTTATCATCTACTTTAATTGTACCGCCGGAGCGGATATTGACTTGAATGGTATGTCCATTATTAATAATGTTTTCAGCAACCAGAAGGCTATAATCCATCTTAATCCCGTCTAGCTTGCCAGGAATAGAGGTACTAATATCAACAGGAGATTGATTCTTTCCCTGTTTACAAGTGTTGTACTCCGGTGACAAATCTCCCCAGTGTGATGGTCCGGTAGCACCGCTATAGGACCATTTGACTGCTTCCTGATGGCTGGCATCTTCACTGGCGCCTGCCCAGGCTGGCAGTGTGACTAATACTGAAAATAGCAATGCATAACTATATTTTATGAAAATAAAATTCATAGGATGTTCCTTATATAATATCGATGGGACGATAACAAACGTCAGACTTAACTAATCATGGCATAAAACCAGATAATATCAAGCGATTTTGTGAGCAATCCAGCTGTCCACATTGGGCAGGATTGAAGAAAAAGCAGTTTTGGACAGTAAAAACGCACAAATTTAGCTGTTTTCCTTAGCTGCTTTCTTTAGATAAAAAAACAGAATAGAAAGATGCCTAAAAACAGGCGATAAATGATAAAAGGCATCATGCCTGTACTGTCTAATAATTTAATAAAATAATGAATACAAAAATAGGCACTGATGGCTGATAAAGTTGTGCCTAATAATATATCCAGCCAGGGTATATGTGTGGGTGAATTGACCAGTTTTATAGTTTCTAATAAACTTGCGGCCAGAATCAGAGGGATTGAAAGTAAGAATGAAAAACGAGCTGAGGCTTTACGACTCATACCCATTAATAAGGCGGCAGTGATGGTAATACCGGAACGGGAAGTACCGGGAATTAAAGCCAGAGCCTGAGCAAAGCCAATAAATAAAATCATTTTTAATGTCAGTTGATGTTCATTTTTTGGGGTGATTTGCTGACCAATATTGCGTTGCAAAGCAGCATCGGCGTACCATAGCAGCAGACCAAAAATAATGGTAGTACCGGCAATAATCAGTGGATGACGAAGTTGTTCAACCACATCACTCAATAGTAAGCCTAACAAACCGGCAGGGATTGTAGCGATTATAATTCCCCAGGCCAGAACGCTGTCCCCAGAATGTTTTCTGCTTTGAATCGATCTGAGCCAGTCAAGAAAGAGTGGTGTGATATCCTGATGAAAATACCATAAAACAGCCAGTAAGCTGCCAAAATGGATGGCAACATCAAAAGCAATGCCCTGATCTTCCCAACCGACCAGTTTTGGGACTAAAATAAGGTGAGCTGAACTTGAAACAGGTAAAAACTCAGTTAAACCTTGTACAATGGCCAATATAATAATTTGAATAGTATCCATATTTATAGGGGTCTCTTATTTGCTGAAGGCTCTTAATATAAGGTTGATGACTCTTAATATAAGGTTGATGACTCTATAATATAAGGTTGATGACTCTATAATATAAGGTTGATGACTCTACAGGCGTTGACGGAAATCCTGAAGTTTAAAAGCAGACAATGATAGCGTTTTATGTTTCGCAAGTAAAAGAACTTTAAACAATTCCCCCATTTCTTCTGGTAAAGTTAACATCTTGATTTGCCGGGCAGTTTCAGTGAACGGAATAATATCTTCAGGATCCAGATCTTTTGTTAATTCAACCAAACCGCCTGCCATTAGAAAGTGTGCCTGAGTCGTATAACCAAAGACTTTTAATCCTGCATGATGGGCAGCTTGAGCGATGCTGCTGAAGTTGACATGGGCAGTGATATCCTGCATACCCGGCAGGTAGAATGGATCATCATGCCTGTGGTGTTGATAATGACACATTAAAGTGCCCATTGAGCGCTGCGGGTGATAATATTCTTTGGCAGTATAACCATAATCAATTAATAAAATGGCTCCAACATCCAGGATATCCGCTATTGTCCTTATCCAGTCATCCGCCAGACAATTGATTTCAGTGATATAATCAGGTTTATCTTTATTCTGTCCCTGATCGAAAGAAAATGATGATAATGATTGCTGCAGTTGTTGGATTTCATTGAGTTTATCGATTAATTGTGGATTTTCCACAAGCTCATCCTGCCAGATAAATTCATTGTTTTTATTGAGTGCGACATGACGTTCATAGTGGTTGTCATTAGTCAGCTTAACCAGATGGACAGGCATTGCATCAAGTAGTTCATTAGCCAGTATAATGCCTGAAAAGGGTTTTTCAGGTAGTTGATCCAGCCAGTGAAAGAGCTCAAACAGATGTGGTAGTTTTGCTTTGATGGCTTGCTGCTGTCGATCTCTGAGTTCTGCACTCAATTCCAGAATTAAATAACATTCAGGTAGTTGTTTGCGGCGCTCTAGTTCAAGAATAATTTCAATGGCCATAATGCCGGAACCGGCACCTGCCTCCAGGAGTGTTCTTTGTCTGGTCTGCTGCATTAATTCAATGCATTGCAAAGCCAGGCATTGAGAAAATAACGGTGATATTTCCGGTGCAGTAACAAAATCGCCCTGTCGGCCAAATTTTTTCAAACCGGCACTATAATAGCCAAGCCCGGGAGTATAAAGTACCTGATTCATATAGTCAGAAAAGGATATTTTTCCCTTGTTATTATGGATGGACTCTTGAATTTTTTGACGTAATTGCTCACTATGAGCGATTACTTCTGGTGTTGCTTCCGGAAAAGTATCAGATGCCGGGTTTTGATTGGCTTGTTTAGACATATTAGGTTTAATTATAAATGAAAGTAAGTTTATATTATGCTAGAGTTATCCTTTAACATCCAGAAATTAAGAATATAAATTGATGAAAACAATTGATGATATGTTAAGCAGTGATCTCACTGATAAAGTGGCTCTGGTGACAGGAGGTGCTCAGCGGGTTGGCGCAATGACTGCACGTGTATTGCATGCGGCTGGAGCCAATGTGGTGATACACTATCGAGGGTCTCGCCAGAAGGCATTGGATTTACAGTCAGAATTAAATGAAAAACGTCATAACTCAGTGGTTCTGGTTCAAGCTGATTTGTTGGACATTTCAAAATTAAAAGCGATTATAAAAAATTGTATTGAGCAATGGGGAAAACTGGATATCTTAATTAATAATGCCTCCAGTTTTTATCCAACCCCGATAGGAAAAGTGACTGAAAAAGATTGGGATGATCTGATTGGCAGTAATATGAAAGCCCCCTTTTTTTTATCGCAGGCGGCAGCACCCTATCTGCAGGAACAAAATGGTTGTATTGTCAATATTGTTGATATTCATGCACAACGTCCCATGCAGGGGCATAGTATCTATAATATGGCTAAAGCAGGTCTGGCTATGCAGGTGAAGACCTTAGCCTTTGAACTAGGGCCAAAAATCCGTGTCAATGGTGTTGCTCCGGGTGCTATCATGTGGCCGGAGAATAATATGGATGATATAACAAAGCAGCGCATTGTGTCCAAAACATATTTAAAGCGTAAAGGTTCGGCAGAAGACATTGCTCGCACCGTCTTGTTTTTGGTCAGCAATGCGGACTATATTACAGGACAGGTCATTGCAGTAGATGGGGGTCGTTCATTGTACTTATAATTCGTACAGGATGATTTTTTAAAATAATTACAGGAGTTATATTTTGACAAGAGACATAATTTCAACAGATAAGGCACCACAGGCAATTGGTACTTATTCTCAGGCAGTTAAAGTGGGTAATACGGTTTATCTTTCCGGGCAGATACCACTAATTCCGGAAACTATGGAAATGGTTGACGGCGACATGGAAGCGCAGATTGTGCGGGTGTTTGATAATTTAACGGCAGTTGCAGATGCTGCAGGTGGAAATTTGAATGATATTGCCAAGCTGAATATCTTTCTTACTGATTTAGGGGATTTTCCTCTGGTCAATGAAGTAATGGCACGTTATTTTTCTCAGCCTTACCCGGCCAGAGCTGCTATTGGCGTGGCATCACTGCCCAAAGATGCCGGTGTTGAAATGGATGCGGTGATGGAGATTTAGGAGTCCTGGCTAAGCTTAGAAACTCTCCACGGTATAGCGATTGACTTGTAGAGTCTTACTCCAATGATCTGCTGACAGGCCTGCTTTATGTTTCAGATGTGTCCAGAAGTCTTCTGTTTTTGGTAATTGTTCCCAGACAGAAGGTAAAAACGTACCCCGTCGCCCATTGTCTTCCAGAATTAAACCATCTATCTGAGGGCGAATTTGTGTTAATAAATCTTGTTCAGAACTAAATTGCATAGGGCTGGTGTCACTCAAAACAGAGATATGATAGTCGAGTTGCTGATATTCATGCACGGTTAATGCTGGAAAACGCGGATCTGAAAATGCAGCCGCATGAGCATTATGGGCAATATCATCAACCAGAGAGCGATAGGCACTCAGAGTACCGATACAACCACGTAAATTATGATTAATATTGAGTGTCACAAAACTGGCCTGTTTTTTTTGTAAAACTTCAGGATAGTCAGATGCTTTTATTGTAAGTGGAGTACCCTGTTCCAGGCCGGATAAAATAGAATCTCTGGCAATTTTATGTAATAAATCTCTCTCAGTTTGTGAGTACATACTTACTCTTTCCTATTGTTTTTATTTAAAGAAAGCCCAACAACCATAGCCCACAACACGATTTTTATCACCGGCGGTATCACCTGAATTTCTTAAATCCAGGGTTTCAACCTGCAGACCATGTTTTTTAGCACTGAGCAATATGCCTGCAATGGCTGCACGTCCACAGGCCTGTTCGTAATTAATGACTTGAGGATTTAATGCTTCTATTGCCCGGCAGGTTGCCTGGTCACATTGCTGAGCCTGTTCATAATTAAGAAAATGACTGAGATCAGAACTGAGAAGAAATAAGGTGCTGCTGCTCCAGAGAGTTTCAATAATATCACTGATCTGCTGATCCTCAGCCTGACTGACAACCAGGGGCAGGAGCTTGAACTCAGGTAGAATTTTTTGTAAAAAGGGCAATTGCACTTCAAGGCTATGTTCCTGAGCATGAGCGGAATCATTTTCGTTGACAAAGGTAAACTGGTTTAGCTTTTGTATGGCTTCTCTGTCCAGAGGAATATCACCCAGTGGGGTTTGAAAATAATCATAAGAACTGGTGGCAATGCCCAATAATGGTACATGATGTGACGGTCCTATTAATACAACTTGAGTGATCTGTTGTGCATAGGGCTGCAGCCGGCTATAGCCGCTGGCAGCAATTGAGCCGGAATAGATTAAACCCGCATGAGGCACTATCATGGCCAATGGTTTTGTGTGATTGAGCTGACTCTTGGAATTATCCAGATAGCCCTGCACTAAGCTGTCTAATTCATCAGCATTGGCAGAATAAAAACTGCCCGCGACGGCGGGAGGTCTGATATGTGCTTGTCTATTCATTTTTAATCACCGGTCAGTAGATGGAACGAACTCCTGGATATTTTAAATATAGACTATATTATTTATGATTGCTGTTGTTTTTCCATAATCCTGGAAAAATCATTTAATCATCACCATTTAAATTCAATTTTTGTAATTGTTTCCGCAGGGTTCCGGTTTTTAAATTCAGCCCACATTTCCTGTATACTCCGGTTTGTTTCAGGGTGCTTTAAATTGGGTGCTAAATCGGCTAATGGTGATAAGACAAAGGCATATTTTTCAATTTCATCCCTTGGAATACTAATTTTATCCGAGTGAAGAATATCCTGATCATACATTAATAAATCAATATCCAGATTACGTGATGAATACTTGTTCTGATTCCTTTGACGCCCATTATTATGCTCAATTTCTTTAAGTTTTTCTTCAACATCAAGAGGGGAAAACAGGGTATGAAAACGAGCGACCAGATTATAAAAATCATCACCTTCAAAGCCGACAGCACTTGTTTTATAGACAGGGGAAACTTGCAGCAGACAGTTTATCCCAAAACTTTCCTGCAAACTTTGTACTGCAATCCTTATGTGCTTTTCCTGTTCGATATTACTGCCGATACCAACATAAACCAGATGTTTATTCATCTCTTTTTCTCTCAACTCTTTTTCGTTCAAGAATAACTCCAACCCCTCTGGCTTCGTTGACTGCCTCAGGTTTGCTCAATTTAACTTTAACCCAGGGCGCAGAAAACTCCTGCAAAATAATATGACTGACTTCTTCTGCAAAGGATTCGACTAATTGATAGTGATGGTTTTCAGCCAGTTTTTTTAAGCGTTCACAGACACTAAAATAATCAATGCTGTCGGATATATTATCAGTTTGGGCTGCTTGCTCGATTGAGCAGGCAATTTCAATATCTAATAGAATTGTTTGTTTTTTCTCTTTTTCCCAATCATGAAGACCAATAATGGTTTGCAGCTGCAGCTGATCAATAAAAATTTTATCCATATTTTCCCATGTAACCTTAGTCACTCATTTTAACAATTGAGCTGGCATATTGACTGACTCCTCAGTTAAAATCAACCCTATTTTCTCAGACCTGTAATGAATTTACTATGACATTTTATGAAATTGTTAAAACTATCCATGTTACAGCGATTAGTTTATCTATTTTTGGATTTATGGCGCGAGTTTTATTGAAGCTCAATGATTCTCCTTATCAGAATCGTTACTGGTTTAAAAAACTTCCCCATAAAATTGATACATTACTGCTGGCCAGCGCTCTTACCATGGTTTATCTTCTGGGTGTGAACCCGTTAACGACTATCTGGATTGCAGAAAAAATTATTGGATTATTAATTTATATTTTATTAGGTATGGTGGCATTGCGATGGGCCAAGACGAGAACTATTATAATTACAGCTGCTATGTCTGCGCTTCTGGTGTTTTCCTATATTGTCTATGTTGCACATTATAAGGCTCCAGCAGTTGTTTTCAGTTATTAGTGCTTGATCTGAATCATTCACTATTTTGCCCTAAATTGCTCTAATCACACATTAATTTTTAACTTCAAAAAGAAAAATATGTTTATACAAATAGATGAACAACAAAAAAAATCATTCGCCTTATTTAATCTGGGCTTTCGCCCATTTTTCCTGGTATCGGCCTATTCAGCAATTATTTTAATGGCTATCTGGGGCTTGTTATATACTAACAGCATTGAATTAAACAACTATTACGGCGTTATTGACTGGCACAGCCATGAAATGTTATTTGGCTATTCTATCGCAGTCGTTGCCGGTTTTTTGCTAACTGCAGTAAAAAACTGGACTAATGTGGACACGATAAGCAAGACACCGCTGGCTATTTTAGCAGGAGTCTGGTTGCTGGCACGAATTTTACCTTTTACTCCTGCACCGGGAATGCTGATTGCATTAGTGGATATTTCTTTTTTCTTCCTGTTAATGCTGGCGGTCGCACATCCTATCATTAAAGTAAAACAATGGAACAATCTTATAATAATTGCTATCCTGGGTTCATTTTTATTGGCTGATATACTGGTACAGGGTCAGCATCTGGGGTTCATCTCAACTGGAGTGATTCAGGGAAATTCACTGGCGATATATAGTGTGTTATTGATTATACAGGTATTGACCGGCAGGGTGATGCCGCACTTCACCCGCATTGTGGTTCCAGGCACTGAAGTGGTTGAAAGACCGGCTTTAGAAAAGACTTTATTGGTCGGACTCGTGCTATTAGCGATTGCCGATGTGCTGGCTCTCAATAATCTGTTGATTTCTTTCCTGGCGGGAATATTGCTCGTTGCTCATATTATGAGAGTTTTCCCCTGGTTTTCAAAGCCGGTGCTTGATACTCCTATTCTCTGGGTACTCTATGCCGGTTATCTTTGGCTTCTCATTGGTTTTATTATGAAGGTCTTTGTGGGTTTTGGGTGGGTGACTAATAACCTGGCTATTCATGCCTGGACCGTTGGCACAATTGGAATAACAACTTACGGAATGATGTCACGCGTTGCTCTTGGACATACAGGAAGGGAGATGGTGCCGCCTAGATTTGCAGTAGCAGGTTTTTATCTATTGTTTATGGCTGCGTTTATTCGTGTTATATTGCCCTTGATTTCTATGTCGCATTATATTTTATGGATTGAGCTTTCCATTTTATTCTGGATTTTGGCATTTACTTTATTTGCCATTGCTTATACCCCGGTATTGACTCAACCCAGAGTGGATGGTCGATCGGGTTAAAGCTGAATTGAGCAGCTTGTCTGCTCAAACGAAACTTGTACACTGTTGTGTATAGAGGATTGATTATTACAACGCTTACTATCGTTTTAACTATTATTGCTTACTTATTCGGTTCTGTTTCTGCCGCTATTATTACTTGTAAACTCATGGGACTGCCTGATCCCAGAACTGTAGGTTCCAATAATCCGGGCGCGACCAATGTTAAACGTTTTGGTGGGAAAAAAGCAGCTGCCATTACCTTGTTTGGGGATATGTTAAAAGGTTTTCTGCCTGTCATACTGGCTTTAGGCCTGCAAAGTAATGAATTGACTCTGGCATTGGTGGCATGTGCCGCCTTCTTAGGACATTGTTACCCGATCTTCTTTGGTTTTAAGGGCGGCAAAGGGGTTGCAACCGCTTTTGGCGTGATTCTTGGAATAAGCTGGCCGGTGGCATTGCTTATGCTGCTGACCTGGTTGTTGATTGCCTATGGACTTAAAATATCATCATTATCAGCATTAGTTACTGCTGTGCTGGCACCGTTCTACTTTTGGTGGCTGGAAGGCTCAATCATATTGATTTCTATGGGCAGTTTTATCTCCATCATGCTTATCTGGAGACATCGTAGTAATATCCAAAGACTTTTGCAGGGGGAAGAAAAATAGCAATTTGGCTTCTGTTAAAGGCTGCCTACTCTCTTTAAATCCCCTAATGGCCATCTCGGAATGGTTTCAAATCCTTCTCCATCCTGTTCTCCGGCTTTAAGTCTTAATAGTCCTGCATAAGCAATCATGACGCCATTGTCAGTACAATATTGAGGACGGGGGTAAAAAACCTCCAATGATGCTGCCTGTGCCAGTTCTATTAGTCGTTTGCGTAACTGCTGGTTGGCACTTACTCCACCGGCAATGACTAACTGCTGATAGCCTGTTTGTTTTAATGCCCTTTTACACTTGATGGTTAAGGTGTCAACCACTGCTTCCTGAAAAGCATAGGCAATATCCGCTTTGGTCTGATCACTCTGATCCGACTCAGTCCAGGTATTTAGAACGAAAGTTTTTAAGCCGCTAAAACTCATATCCAGACCGGGACGGTTAACCATCGGGCGGGGGAATTGATATCGATCTGTTGCGCCCTGTTTTGCCAGTTCAGAAATAATAGGGCCTCCGGGATAGGAAAGTCCAAGCATTTTAGCTGTTTTATCAAAAGCTTCACCGACGGCATCATCCAATGATTCACCAATAATTTTGTATTGTCCGATGGCGGTGACATCCACCAGCAGAGTATGACCACCAGAGACCAGCAAGGCTAAAAAAGGCAGATCTGGTTTGTTTTCTTCCAGCATAGGAGCGAGTAAATGTCCCTCCATATGATGTATGCCAATACTCGGACATTTCCATGTCCAGGCCAGAGAACGGCCGACTGCTGCCCCCACCATCAAAGCACCCATTAATCCAGGACCTGCGGTATATGCAATACCGTCAATCTCATCGGGCTGACACTGCGCCTCTTTCATCACTTGCTGAATCAGAGGAATAATTCGTCTGACATGATCTCTTGAGGCAAGCTCAGGTACCACACCGCCATAGTCTGCATGCAGGCTGATTTGACTATAAAGTGCTTCAGCCAGTAAACCTTTTTGCTCATCATAAATAGCGATACCTGTTTCGTCACAGGATGTTTCAATACCTAATATTCTCATGCTGATATTGTCTACTCAAACCCCTTTTGTTTCAAGTGCCCACAGCTAAAAAAATTTCTATAAATGATGGAGGATAAATTTTTGTTACTTAGAGGCAAAATAATTGTAAAATATTATCAGCAATATTGCTTTTGTTTATCAGTAGGAGTATGATCCTTCGTCTGCTATAAGGGCAGAAAAACAGAATTAAATTATAAAGGCTATTTAGGAGTCTACATGCCAGCTGTAAAGTTAAAAGAAAATGAACCATTTGACGTTGCACTACGTCGTTTTAAGCGCTCTTGTGAAAAGGCAGGTGTTTTATCTGAAGTTCGCCGTCGTGAACATTATGAAAAACCAACTGCAGTGCGTAAACGTAAAGCAGCTGCAGCTGTTAAACGCTGGCAGAAAAAACAGTCTCGTGACGTTGGTCGTCGCAAGCGTATGTACTAAGCAGTAATTAAGCATTTAGTAATAAAATACGTTCCATAGTAACTTTTCATAGTTAAAATATACGCTTTGATTGAGTAGCAAATATGAGTCAGGATTTAAAGGCACATCTTCAGGATGAAATGAAGAATGCTATGCGTGCTAGAGCTAAAGATCGTCTCCTTGTAATACGAGGCGTTCTGGCCGCAATCAAACAGCGTGAAATTGACGAACAAATTGAATTGGATGATACCCAGGTTCTGGTTGTCCTGGATAAGCTGGTAAAGCAGAGACGAGATTCAGCACAGCAGTTCCGTGCTGCACAGCGTAGTGATTTATCTGACAAAGAAGAAATGGAGATGAAAATTCTTCAGGAATTTCTTCCTACTGCCTTAACTGAGTCAGAAATTACCCAAATGATTGAAGATGCAATCAATGTTTCTGGTGCGCAATCAATGAAAGATATGGGTAAGGTAATGGGTCTCATAAAATCCAAAGCACAGGGGCGAGCTGATATGTCTCAAATCAGTGGCCTGATCAAACAAAAACTTTCCTAACTCAGCCGGTGTGTCGACATGACCGGAACAATCCCCAGAGAATTTATTGACAAAGTATTAGCTTATACTGATATTGTCGAGTTAATTGATTCGCGAGTTCCTCTTAAACATTCAGGCAATAACCACATGGCCTGCTGTCCGTTTCATGGCGAAAAAACCCCCTCATTTAGTGTCAGCGAGACAAAACAGTTTTTTCATTGCTTTGGCTGTGGTGCCAGCGGTGATGCTATTAAATTTTTAATGGATTATGAACACCAAAGTTTTGTTGAAGCCATTGAAGAGCTGGCACAAATTGCTGGTTTAGATGTTCCAAAAGTTGCTTATAGTAATGAGCAGAGTAAACAGACCCCGGAAAAGTTTGATTTGCTGCAACAGGTTTCAAATTACTATCAATACCAATTGCAAAATCATCCCCGCTCACAATCAGTTCAGGATTATGTTCAGCAAAGAGGTTTAAGCAGTGCTGTGATTAAAAAATTCGCACTGGGATTTGCTCCTCCCGGCTGGGATAATGTGCTTAATATTATTGGTGCAGAAGATCAGCAAAAAATTCAGAGCTTATTTGACACGGGTATGCTGATCAAGCGGGATGAAGACCCTTTAGACAAGCAGCTTAAACAATCCTCTTCTCATTTTACACAAAAAAAAGTACAGCATAAATCACCCTGGTATGATCGTTTCAGAGATCGATTAATGTTTCCAATTCGTGATCGCCGTGGTCGTACTATTGCTTTTGGCGGACGTATCCTGGGAGACGGGAAGCCTAAATATCTCAATTCTCCTGAGACAGCATTATTTCATAAAGGCCAGGAACTATACGGACTGTTTGAACTAAAACAATCATTACGCAAAATTGAACGAATTCTAGTTGTTGAAGGTTATATGGATGTTGTCTCTCTGGCTCAGTATGAATTGCTCTATAGTGTCGCAACATTAGGGACTGCAACCACCAAAGAACACTTACAAAAATTATTTCGACTGTGTGACGAAGTGGTATTTTGTTTTGATGGGGATAGAGCAGGAAATGAAGCAGCCTGGCGGGCAATGAATAATGCTTTGCCTGCTGTTAAAGCAGGTAAATATGCACGTTTTATGTTTTTACCCGATGGTGAGGATCCCGATACTATGATCCGCCGCCAGGGTAAAAAAGTTTTTGAAGCGCAGATAGAAAAGGCAAAGACTTTTTCTGAATTCTTCTTTGATAAACTCACGCAGCAAGTTAATATACAAACACTTGACGGTCGTTCGAAACTGATTGACTTATGTAAGCCTTATCTGGAAAAGATTCAGCCCGGGAGTTTTCAGACACTAATGATTGCCCGTTTGTCAGAGCTTGCCGAAATTGATCAAACAACGTTGTATCCTTTGCTGGGAATCAAACAAAGCAGGGCAAATAATCAAGTCGGCACTGTTCCCCCCGCTAAAAAAAATAAGCTGGAAAGAATTCACTTTCTACAAACTACATCTCCGGTTAAGAAAGCAATCGCTTATCTACTCAACGATCCCTCTTTATCAGAAATTGCAGGTGATCCGGGACGATTTTCTATGCTTGAACATCCCCATACAATAATTTTTGTGCAATTGCTTGATTTACTTCAAAATGACCCCCATTTATCAACGGCAAGGATTCTGGCAAACTGGCAAAATTCTTTGCAAGGGAAGGAAGTCTACCAGACTCTTTCAAATATAGCGGTAGAGCCCTTACTGATTGCTGATAAGCAAGCTATCAGAACTGAATTTAATGATATTATACAATTGCTTAGTCGACAGTGTCAGCAGCAGAGATTTGAACAATTGCAAAATAAACAAAAAAATGCCAGTTTAGATAAAAAAGAATTAAATGAGTACATTCAATTGCTTAACTATTCAAAGAAATAGACCGGTCTGTTTAAGAAACTAATAATTTTGAATATTCATTTTCTTAACTCGCAGAATCAAGCAATATATGCTAAAATGGCAAGTTATCTTTCAGCAACATAAATTTTCACAAGTGAACCAATATTTATGGATCAAGAAACACAACAATCTAAAATTAAGGTACTGATAGCTCGCGGTAAAGAGCAAAGTTATTTAACCTATGCAGAAGTCAATGACCACCTGCCTAATGGTATTTTAGAAGCGGAGCAAATTGAAGATATCATTTCCATGATCAATGATATGGGCATCAAAGTTGTGGAAACAGCACCTGATGCAGATGATTTGATTGTTGGAGATGAGGCATCTAATAGTACAGACGATGATGCAGTAGAAGAAGCTGCGGCTGCTTTAGCATCAATTGATAGTGAATTTGGCCGCACCACTGATCCGGTACGTATGTATATGCGTGAAATGGGCTCAGTTGAATTATTGACTCGTCAGGGCGAAATTAAAATTGCCAAGCGTATTGAAGAAGGCGTACGTCAAATGTTCTCCGCACTGGCCTCTTTCCCTGCTACCATTACGTTATTGCTGTCTGAATACGATAAAATTGAAACAGAAGAACGTAAAATTACTGATATTCTCAGTGGAACAGGTTTTGTGCTACTGGAAGAAGAAGATGTAGAGGATCATCTTTTAGCCAATCCAGCATCAACACCTAATGATAAAAAAGATGATGACGAGGAAGAAGATCAGGAACCTGTCGGTCCTGATATGGAACTTGTTGTAGAGCACTTCGAATTAATTCGTA
>JAHXIV010000103.1 GCA_025655455.1 gamma proteobacterium symbiont of Taylorina sp. | reverse complement strand
ATGAAGTAAAAAAAACTTTGATATTATTTTAACTCCGATCCCTGACTAAATAATAATCAATTCAGCATTCAGAGCACCGGCCACTTTCAATGCTTCTAAAATAGCAACCAGCTCTGCAGGTGAAGCACCAATATTATTGACCGCTCTCACCACTTCATCTAATGTCACGCCCAGATTAAAGACAAAGGCTCCCTTATTATTCACAGCAACATCGATATCAGATTTTGGCACAACCACTGTTTCACCATTTGAAAAGGCTGGCGGTTGGCTAATGGTAGGATCATTAGTAATCGTGACAATCAGATTACCATGTGAGACAACCGCTGGTTGAACAATCACATTCTGTCCAATCACCACGGTTCCGGTACGTGCATTCACCACAATTTTTGCCGGCGCCTTGCCTGGATAGAAAGTTAAATTTTCCAGCATGGAAAGATAAGAAACCTTTTGTGACAAGTCCCTGGGTGCACTCACTTTAACTGATGAAGCATCCATTGCCTGAGCCGTCCCCAATCCCATGGTGTCATTAATAGTTTCAGCCAGACGGTGTGCTGTTGTAAAATCAGCACGGTAAAGGTTGAGTGTAATTGAATTACTGCCATTAACAAATGAAGTGGGGACTTCACGTTCCACCATAGCACCATTTGGAATACGTCCACCTGTTGGGATATTAATAGTCACTGATGAGCCGTCATCACCACCTGCGCTTAAACCCAGTACCACCAGATTACCCTGAGCCATGGCATAAATCTGACCATCAGCTCCTTTTAAAGGTGCCATTAACAAAGTCCCGCCACGCAAATTTTTTGAATTACCAATAGAAGAAATATTAACGTCAATTTTTTGACCTGGTTTTGTAAAGGGCGGCAGCTCTGCACTCAATGAAACAGCTGCAACATTTTTTATTGGTAAGTTTGCCCCTGGAGGTAAACTGATTCCCAACTGTTCCAACATATTACGCATACTATCATCAGTAAAAGAAGCACTGGAATCTCCCGAACCATCAAGACCAACCACCAGACCATAACCCACCAGATGATTCGATCGAATCCCTGCCACAGAGGCAACATCCTTAACACGTTCAGCATAAAGAGGATTAATTATCAAAGATAAAATAAAAACTGAAAAAATGAGTAAACGAATCATATTCCACCACCAATATTAAAAATATTTATATATTATTAGTCATGCAAATATAGTGCCAGAAAAACAACCTTAAGAGACAGATCAAAAGAAGGGAGTGGTATTCGAGAATATGAGGTATTAAGACGTGCTTTGGAGTGTGGGGTTTGTAAAAACATGGATGTTTTTACTAAGCGTGGCATGGATGCCCTTGAAGCGTCCCCAGGCAGGCGAACTAGTCCTCTGTACAACCGTTTTCCTAAGTACTTATCCGAACGCTACCCCCTTCTTTTATCTTTTGATAGAGGTCGAGTAATAATGTGAATAACCAAGTTTCATAAGAAATCAAAAATTTCTAAAGTCCTAATCACTGGGATAATGACTTTTACGAACACAAATTTCTAAAGTCCTAAAATGGCCATACATCACTTAGAAAGAACCTGGTGCCCCAGCCGCCTGAATTGGAATCATGAGTCAAGCCTACACCACTATAGACTATTTGTGCATTGGCAACTTTTGATGAGGAAATTTTATTGTCCAGACCGACATCCCGACCACGAATAATACCTGATAATTGAATATACTCATCACCCTGATTAATTGTAATCAGCTTTTCACCCTGTACCACCAGATTACCATTGGACAACACTTCTACCACTGTCACACCAATATTACCAGTCAGACTATTCTTCTGTTCACTTTTACCTTTGGACTTAAAATCATTATTTGATGAAAGACTAGTGTTAAGTAATTCCAGTAATGCAACATCTGATATTGCATTACCCGAATCAGCATCAGTGAGTACGGATTTACCAAAAACAGTCGGATTTGACAGAGCCACTGTCATACCTTTTTTATCTTCAGTTTTAGTCTCTTTCTTGCCGGTGGTTTTTTCATCAAAAACAATCGTCAGAATATCCCCAACATTATGAGCTTTCACCGTTTCAAATAAATTGATATTATTGGAATTTAAATAAATTGACCCAGAATTTTGCGGCTTGGTCACTACAACAGGTGGTCTTACCGGTGAGTATTTTGTATTATGCTCAAGCCGCTGAGTGGCACAGCCAGATAAAAAAATCCCTATCATTATTAATAATAATATTTTCTTAATCATTCTATTTAAACTCCATTAAGCCTGATAACTCACCTATTAAGTATTTTGTGCCAGATATTGCAGCATTTGATCGGCTGTTGACAAAGATTTTGAATTCATTTCAAAGGTTCTTTGCGTCTCAATTAAATTCACCAGCTCTTCAACGGTATTAACATTAGAACTTTCCAGAGCTCCTTGTAATAAACTACCCCGATTATCTTCACTGGGATTTCCCGTTGTTGCTGCTCCACTGGCGACTGTTTCTAAAAATTGATTATCACCAATGGGTTTTAGACCTGATGGATTAATAAAAGAGGCAGTTTCTATCGTTCCAACATTAGAGGGTGCCACATTACCAGGTTCCAGAGCTGAAACTGTACCATCAATACCAATGGTTATTGATAAAGTATTTTCAGGTATGGTAATAGCAGGATCCAGAAGCATTCCATCTGAAGTCACCACCCTGCCCTGTTCATCAATCTGGAATGAACCATCACGAGTATAGGAAACATCACCATTAGGTCTGAGAACCTGGAAAAAGCCATCCCCCTGAATCGCCAAATCCAATGCATTATCCGTGTGTATCAAATTACCCTGCATATGCATTTTTTGTGAGGCGGCTACCCGCACACCGGTACCTAACATCAAGCCGGAAGGAATCGTTGTATCCTGTGTCGCCTGTGCTCCAGGCTGTCTGATATTTTGATAAATCAGATCTTCAAAAACAGCCCGATCTTTCTTAAAACCAGTGGTACTGGCATTGGCCAGGTTATTTGAAACGACCTGTAAGCGTGTTTGTTGTGCATCTAATCCGGTTTTTGCAACCCATAGTGCTGGATTCATATTATTCTCCTAATTGAAACAATAGCTGAACACTATTTTTCTATCCATTTAATCTCATTAATTGTGAGCTGGTCTGATCCATTTCTTCGGCTTTTTTCATCAACTTGACCTGCATTTCATATTGTCTGGACAAACTCATCATATTAACCATTTCTGTAATCGCATTCACATTGGAACCCTCCACCATGCCTGCCACTAATCTCACCGTCCCATCCACTTCAGCAGGCTGACCATTTTTCATGACAATCAATCCGGCATCATTTTTTTCCAGATCTTTTATATCCGGCTTAACCAGTTTTAAACGACCTACTACCGCCGTTGCGTCATTCTCTGCCCCCATAGGCACTATGCTGATCGTACCATCACCCATAATATCAATCTTCTGTGATGGAGGAATGGTGATGGGACCGCCATCACCCAGAACCGGCAAGCCAGTTCCTGTCATCAGCATTCCAGTTTCAGTGAGGCGAAAATTGCCAGCACGGGTATAACTTTCCATGCCATTTTTATCTAAAACAGCGATAAAGCCGTCACCCTGAATTGCTACATCCAATGGGTTACCGGTTGATATCATACTACCCGGTTTAAAATCAGTGGCGGGATTTTCACTCATCGCATAAACCCGCGAAGGTGCTCCGGGACCAAACACCGGCTGACTACGAGCCGTGGCGAAATCCGAACGAAATCCTGTCGTACTGGCATTCGCCATATTATTCATATGCAATTGCTGACTCAGCATATTCTCTTTGGCACCTGACATGGCAACAAATAAAAAATTATCCATTTTAAAAACCTTTTTTTCACTTATTTTTGACTTTTAGTCATCCTAATTATTGACATGCATTAATTGAGCCAGAAAATAGAAAAACTCTACTCTTTCTGCTCTATATTTGCAGCAGTGTTTGTGTTACCTGAGACTCCGACCCATTTTTAAATGTTACTCCGGTACATATTCTGATTCTTGTCATGTTTTTTATGTCATGATATTATGTGTATACATTGTAAAAATATACACCTGAGGTGTCAAATGAGAACTAATATTGTTATCGATGATGAACTAATGGCAGATGCATTAAAGACTACAGGTTTAACCACAAAAAAGGAAGCTGTTGAACTTGGACTAAAAATGCTAATAAGACTCAATAAGCAACAAGAAATTCGTAAACTTAGAGGGAAGCTTAAATGGGAAGGTGATTTAGACGAAATGAGAGGTGGAAAATGATGTTGGTTGACACCAGTATCTGGATTAATTATTTCAATGGAATTGAAAGCAAAGAAACTGACTTACTAGATATTTCTCTTATTGACGGTTCTGTGATTATTGGTGACATAATAGTAATGGAAATACTTCAAGGATTTAGAAGTGATAAAGATTATAATAAAGCAAAAAAATCATTATCCACCTTAGAACAGTATGAAATGTTTGGTAATAATATGGTTTTTAAATGTGCAAATAATTATCGTGCATTAAAAAAGAGAGGAATTACCATTAGAAAAACAGCTGATGTCATTATTGCCAGTTTCTGTATTGATAATAAAATTCCCCTGCTATTTTCAGATAGAGATTTTATGCCATTTGTCAAACATCTTAATTTGCTTTCAGTGTTGAATGAAACAGAAGAAAAGCAGAGTTCAGCGAGAGCAGAAAAATCAGAGTTCTGAACTCTTTTTTTTTCTGAATTCTGCTCTTCCTGCTCTATATTTGCAGCAGCGTTTGGGTGACTTGGTTAGCGGTAGTAATTGTTTTGGCATTAGCCTGGAAATTACGTTGTGCGGTAATCAGGTTAATCAATTGAGCCGTCAAATCCACATTGGAATCTTCTACGGCACCGGAGTTAATCAATCCTGCACTTCCTGAACCGGGTACATTAATGACACCCTGACCGGAGGAAAAACTTTCTGTCCAGTAATTATTGCCTAATTGACTCAAGCCCTGATTATTAGTGAAATTGGTTAAAAATATTTGTCCAAGATTATTTGATTCACCATTAGTAAAACGGGCTAAAACAATTCCCGATTGATCAATTTCAATCCCTGCCAATTGTCCTGTGGTATAACCATCCTGTATTAAATTGGTAATACCAAAATCAGCACCATATTGAGTTAATTTGGTCAGATCGGTTGATAGAGATTGGCTGATTAAATCACCTCCATCTGCTCTCATAACAGGGTTATTCAGAGTAAATACATTGGCACCTGCCACCCCATTTAAAGTTATAAAGTCTATATTAGACATATTAAATGTAAAATCAAATTTACCCAGACCTGCTCCCACTGTGTTGGGATCAATCGTACCATTATTTAAAAAGGTAATTGTTTCAGCCGGTGTGCTGGCAGCCTGTTCTGCCCTGGCTGAAACAGCATTTACTGCATCCTCAAGCGAATTTGGATCAGGTGAACTAGTACCATTTGCTGTATCAATAGTAGCAGCAGCTGCTGCTGCATCTGTTATTGCAGCTGTATTAGCATCTGAATTACTTGTAACATCAGGATAAAGTGCAGGGGTGGTATAATTACCCAAATATCCACTCGCTGGTCCCGGTGTTGCATCAGCTCCCAGATAGGCATCATATATTGCCTGAGCCTCAACTTCTGTCGCCCCACCATCCAAAGCTGCACTCTTGATAATACCAGCACCATCAATAGCAGAACTTGCAATACCAACTGCACCAGCTTCATCAGTACCATTGACATTCGGTGTATAAATAATCTGTGGGATAGCAGTAACATCATAGCTAGGATCAGTAGTCTTATACGATGTATCTAAATTTTGAAAAATATTACCATTGGCATCGACCTGTTTAATCCCCACATCCCAGGTACTTTCATCAATTTTTCTAAAAAATAATGAGGTCTGCATGGGATTACCCAGAGAATCAAAGGAAGTATATGAAGTTGTATGATTGTAGGAAGTTGGATCAACCGTACCATATTTATCCATTGAAAAAGGGATTATTGGAACTGCTTCTCCGGCATCAATGTTAGCCACAATTGATGTTTCACTAGTTGGTTTAGGTGCAATATTGGTCGCAATCACCTGCAGATCATCAATAATACCCGTGTTAATCTCATTGGTATTAGGATCAATACCATAACCCTGAAGTTTTGAGCCGGAGTTATCCACCACATAACCTTCAGAATCAATTTTAAATTGGCCATTTCGGGTATAGACCGAACTGCCGGCAGTATCTCTCATGGAGAAAAAGCCATCGCCAGTAATACCTAAATCCAGATTATTTTCTGTAAAAATCAGATTACCCTGGGTAAATTGTTGTGAGGTGGCTGCCAGACGCACACCACTACCAATCGCTGTGGCTACTGAACCTTGTTTAGAGGTAGCATAAACATCTGCAAACTCTGCTCTGGACTGTTTAAAACCAATAGTGCCTGTATTAGCAATATTATTACCTGTTACTTTTAAATCTGCCTGTGCAGCATTTAAACCACTTAAACCGATACGAAATGGCATGATAAACCTCCTGCCGAGTAATTTCAGTATGAGGTCGGAGTCTAGTTACCTAGGTAACTAGACTCCGACCCCTCCCAATTAATGAATTTCTGTTACTTCTGATAAGTCAATACTACCCAAACCCGCAATATTCAATTTAACGCCCTGTCCACCCTGGCCAATAGTGACACTATCGACCCTGGCACTGACTAAAACTTCCTGTGCAACTTTCTCAGTGCCGACATTGGCGCTTGCTTTCACTTGATAACTGCCGGGCGGCATAATATTGCCGTCCGCATCAGTACCATCCCAGCTAAAAGAAACATCTCCTGCTGCCTGTGTGCCCATAGCAATGGTTTTAACCAGTTGTCCTGATGCATCCGTAATTTCAATAGATAAATTAGTCGTTGAGGAACCTAACTGGATTTCACCCGTCACATTTTGCCCGCTTTCAAGCTGTGCAAAACCACCTGGAGCCAGGACACTGCGCCCTACCAGACTCGATGCCTGCAGAGCAGAGTTTGATTGCATGGACAAGCTGAATTTTTCAAATGAATCCTTCAGCTCACTCACACCAGTTGCCGTTTCCATCTGTGCCAGCTGAGTAATAAACTCTCCATTTTCCTGGGGTTCTAATGGATCCTGATTTTCAAGCTGAGCCAGCATTAAACGCATAAATTGATCGGACTTGGTTTCTTCAACCTCTGTCTCATTTTTTCTGCTTAAGCCCAAACTATCATAGAGTTCCAAATTACTATTAATTGCCTGCATTATCTTTCCCCTGAACTGACTCTAAAACTAATTTACGATCCGACCCTATTTAACTATTTACCAAGATTAATAGTTTTCATCAGTAATTGTTTAGTGGTATTAAGCACTTCTACATTGGTCTGATAAGAACGTGAAGCATCAATCATATTGGCCATCACCTCAACCGGATTGACATTCGGCATATAAACATAACCATCCTCATTAGCATTAGGATGATTAGGCTGATATTGTGCCTTTAACGGTTCTTCACTTTCTACAATACGTTCAACACCCACTCTCGCCACCGCTGGATTATTAGAAAACTCATCCACCATGGTTTTAAAAATAGCCTGACGTGATTTATAAGTTCCTTCAACACTACTGGCTGCACTATTAACATTGGCTAAATTACTCGCCACCAGATTCATACGCACAGTATTTGCGGTCATAGCTGAACCGGAAATATTAAAATTATTAAAAAGTCCCATCATCTAACTCCTGCTTATTTTTTAACCCTTAAACCTTATTACCTATTGCCCTTTAATCGCCTTGGTCAAACCTTTAAATTTACCGGTTAAAAATCTCAAGCTGGCATCATAATAAATTGAATTTTTTGAAAACTCAGTTTTTTCAATCCCGGTTTCTACAGTATTACCATCCAGAGATGACTGGTAGGGATTACGATACAAAATATCTGCTGAAAAATTATTCTGGCTATTTTGCAGATGTTTTGCATTGCTGGTTGTCATTTTCAAAGCACCCTTTTTAAACTCAGACTGAGTCCCCATGGCATCTGCCATTGCTGCTTTAAAATCAATATCCCTGGCTTTATATCCCGGAGTATCCGCATTGGCAAGATTAGAGGCTAAAATTTCTGAACGTCTGGAACGCAGTATTAATGCATCATCATCTATACCTAAATAACTGTCAAAACTAAATGCCATTTTTTCACCGTTTAAATTCTTTTTATATCTTTTATCAAACATAAAATTTATCACTATCTTTCTTTGCTATAAAAATATTAGCAAAACGATAGTAAAAACTTTTATTTGCTGATGGCTCTAATAAAGCAAACAGCATACCAGTTTTTTTTTATTATTATTTATCAGCAAGTTATCTTTTTATTTATGAAATTATTAATTATAAACGGCAAAAAATGTTCTTTGGGCGGAAGAAAAAGAGTGCTAAAATTTACCATAACTCAACATTCACAATATCGGACAATATAATGCAGAATCTCTGGAACGAACACGATGCACAATCTTTTAATAATGAACTGGATCTCAGAGTCTATAGTTCCCGGCTGCTGGGGCAGGATAAGTCGCTGGTTTTGCATGGCGGGGGGAATACTTCAGTCAAAATTGATGAGAAAAATATTCTGGGAGAAATGGAAACTATTTTGTATGTTAAAGGCAGTGGCTGGGATTTGGAAAGTATTGAAGCTGAGGGATATGCTCCTGTACAAATGTCACATCTGTTAAATTTGTCTCAACTGGATGAATTAACTGATGCTCAGATGGTAAATGAGCTGAAAACTCATATGACTCTGGCCTGTGCACCCACACCCTCGGTTGAAACTATTTTACATGCCTTATTGCCTTATAAGTACGTCGATCATACACATGCTGATACAGTTGTGAGTATCACCAATACTGCCAATGGGCTGGAACGTATTCAATCTATTTATGGCAACAAAGTCGTGATTATTCCTTATGTTATGCCGGGTTTTGATCTGTCACGTCTATGTGCCGAGCTTTTTCCCAAAAATGTCTGCAATGATACCATTGGTATGGTACTTATGAATCATGGCATTTTTTCTTTTGGTGACAGTGCTGAAGAATCTTATCAGCGCATGATTAAACTGGTTTCTATGGCTGAAGATTATCTGGATGAACAACAAGCATTAGATGTTCAATCAGGCTATATGGATACTTCTTTAGATATTGAAAATATGAGTATCGATCATATTGCTCAATTAAGGCAAGAAATTTCATCCCGTCTGGATTATCCGGTCATTGTGAAACAGCTTAGAAATGCTCAAAGTCTGGCCTTTGCTAATCATCCGCAAATTACCCATATCAGTCAACAGGGTCCTGCCACACCGGATCATGTTATTCGAACTAAACAGCTGCCTATGTTGGCAACAGGATTAGAGACTGAATTAAACGCCTGTATTGATAAATATATTAGTCACTATCAGCATTATTTTTCCAGCGGGTCAAAAAAACCTCATGACGGGCAGGAAAAAACCATGCTGGATCCTCTGCCACGTATTATTCTTGACAGTAAGGCCGGCATGTTCACCTTGGGAAAATCCATTAAGGACGCAAATATTATCGCAGATATTTATCAACACACAATAGATATCATTCTCCGTGCCACAAAATTAGGAGGATTTCAAGCACTAGCCGCACAGGACATTTTTGATGTTGAATATTGGGAACTAGAGCAGGCAAAATTGAAAAAAGCAGCCGGCAGATCCGCAACCGGCACAAATTTTACTGGTGAAATTGCTCTGGTGACCGGCGCCGTTAGCGGTATTGGCAAGGCCTGTGTTGATTCTCTACTGATACGTGGAGCTTGTGTGGTCGCATTGGATATATTACCTGAAATCGAAAGCTTATATCAACGCCCGGATTACCTTGGTATTTGCTGTGATGTAACAGACGAACAGGCTATTATGGATACTCTGGAACAAACAATTCGTCACTTTGGTGGTCTGGATATGTTAATTCTAAATGCCGGGATTTTTCCGGGGGGCTGCAGAATTGAAGATCTTTCCATGCAGGACTGGCGTCAGGTAATGAATATTAATCTGGATGCCAATTTGTCCTTATTGAGCAAGGCACACCCTTTTTTAAAACTGGCTCCCAATGGAGGGCGAATTGTTGCTATGGGTTCAAAAAATGTTCCAGCTCCCGGACCGGGTGCAGCAGCCTATTCATCTGCAAAGGCCGCCCTGAATCAATTAGCACGGGTAGCGGCGCTGGAATGGGGAAAAGATAATATTCGCATCAATACCCTGCATCCCAATGCCGTCTTTGATACAGCAATATGGACTGATGAAGTACTGGCCGCCAGAGCAAAGCATTATGCGATGAGTATTGAAGAGTACAAAACCAACAATTTGCTTAAAACAAAAATTAGCTCCCATGATGTGGCAGAATTAGCTGCAGAAATGTGTGGTACTCTGTTTGCAAAAACAACTGCAGCACAATTACCTGTTGATGGTGGTAATGATCGGGTGGTTTAGGGAAAAAAAGAGTTAAGAATTCAGAGCCATCAGCCAAACTTGAAATTTGCCGACCATCGTCTTGGCACAGGATAAGGTAGAGTAAGAAACAGCAACTCTACCTAATAACATAAAATACAAAATAAGATGGTTGGAAAATTTTAAGTTACTTAGAAGTGCCCACAGCCAAAAAAATTGGCATGAATTATTTTCAGTAACATAAAAAATGACTTAAAATAATTCGTGCTGATTTTTTGTTACTCAAGAGTTCAGCAAAAGAAAAAGCAAAAAAGACTTGACTCACAATTAAAAAAATTTACAATTCCTCTAAACTCTGAACTAAATGGTAATCAATTTATGAAAATAAAATACTGTAATTTTGCACCAAACTATTCAACAGCCCTGCTGCTAAGTGCGGGCAGCCTGCTCTTTTCTCAGGCATGTTTTTCTGATGCCACAGTAGTATACAAGCAAGTCAGCGGCACCCAAACAAGCACTAATGTCATGCAGATAAAAGCAGGAAAAATTCGTTTTACACCTCCCAATCAAAATGATAATTATAGTCTTTATGACAGCAAAACCGGCACCATCACTCATGTTGACATCACTAAAAAACACTATCTGTCCATGACAGAAGAAGACATGATGAAACAAGCCGATCAGGCAAAAAAACAGATGGAACAGATGCGTCAGCGCATGATGGAAAAAATGAAAGATATGCCGCCTGAACAGAAAAAACAGGTGGAAGCCATGATGAATAACCATCTTTCCCGAGTCGGAGAAGAAACAATAGCAGAAAAAATTGAACAGAAAAAAACCTCACGTACAGAAAACATTACAGGCATTCAATGTACTGTTTATGAGTCTTATATCAAAGGCTTGAAGGTCAGTGAGGTCTGTATGAGTGTGCCGCACAAACTGGGACTTAGCACTCAGGATACCGATGCTCTGATGAGTATGCAGGAATACATGAAGCGTATGCAGAAGATGATGAGCGGGAAAGATATTCCGGTATCCGAACTCAAAGGCATACCACTACACACCCGACTCTTTGCCCCGGATGGTTCAATCAGAATGGAAACTCATCTGGAAAGCATTTCAACTGATAACATCAATAGTATCCAAATGTCAGTACCGGAAGATTTTTCTTTAATGAAATAAGAACAGAGGAAGAGCAGAGTTAAGAAAAGGAAAAAGAAGAAAGAGCAAATATCCTTTCTATTTCTTTTTTAGCTCTTTCTAAACTCTGACTTTATTTTAATGAATTAAACGCGGCGGTAAATCCTTTTAAAGAGATTGGGATGGCAATAATCTTCTCTTTGGCCACTGCAATTTTGACGCTTCCCTGATTGCCTGCTTTCATGCCTTTTATTATTTCATCATCCAGCATGGTCATTGCAACACAACCATTAGTCACACAGACTTTAAAAGGTAAACGAATTGCTTTCGCACTGCCCCCCTTAAATTCAAGTCCAGGCTCCAATAATACACCCAGCGGCATGGTTAACAATGCCTGAGGTTTTTCTACATTGGGCAAATAGCCAATCGCCACCTGCAGCACAATTTTCTGTTTTTCATTGGTCACATTCTGGAAAATATTACAGACTTCTTCACCTGAAGTCGGTAACTTTTCACAAACAACAGTCCAGTCTTTAAATTTCTTACCATTTTCCGGTTTAGCCTGCACATTAGCAGATACCAGAGTCAGAGAAAGTAAAACAAATAAAACAGAACGCAATGTCACAGTAGATATCATACATAATCCTTTGAAATAAAATTTTTAATGCTAAGGGAATACATACTAAAGAGTCATCACTAAGGGGTCGGAGTCAAATATTCCATTTGACTCCGATCCCGGTTTTGACTACGACCACAATTTTAATTACTTCATCATACCCTTAGAGTTCATCATGCCTTTCATCATGATTTTGCGTACAGGTGCTTCGATTGTTTTGCTGCTGCCGTCTTCGAATTCCAGAGTCAAAGAAACTTTTTGATCCAGTGTTAGTTCGTTATGCAGTCCAATTAACATAATATGCAAGCCCCCTGGTTGTAAAACAGTCTCTCCATTAGCTGGTATTTCCATTTTTTCAACCTGACGCATCATCATCATACCATTTTCATGGGTATGTGTATGCAATTCAACCACTTTTGATATCGTACTTTTTACATTGACTATTGCATGCTGCTTATCAGAACTGTTTTTTAACTGCATAAAAGAGGCACTCACCGTCTGACCCGGAGGCACTGCCCTGACGTAAGGATCGCTGACGCTAATACTCTCTGCTGCTGTACCGGCCAGACAATTAGATGAAATAACAAAAGTAGCGAGTAAAGCAAAAAATAAGTTTTTCATAGTGATAATTCCTTTAAGTTAAAAAGCAGAAAGAGCAAAGTTCAGAAAGAGTATAATTCAAAAAGAGCAAAAGAACGGAACTTGAAGGTTGCTGAGTTCTGTTCTTCTGAACTCTTATATCCGCTCTTTTCTTATTGCTGCTAAAATTTCTTTTGGTGGTGCGGCATGAGGTAACCGCATCACTAATTTACCCTCAGGGTCAATAACGTAGGTTTCTGAAGAATGATCGACTACGTAATTAGTTGCTGAACCTTCCTGAATTACTTTTTGATAAGCGGCACCGTAACGATTGGCTATTTCTCTAAGGTTCTCTGCAGTACCACTGATTCCTATAATCGATTCATGAAAATAATGGGTATATTCTGTCAGCCGTTCCATTGTATCACGCTGTGGATCCACACTAATAAAAATTCCCTGAACTTTTTCTAATTCAGTCTTGTCCATTTGTGAAAAAGCATTGGACATCATCGACAGATTGGTCGGACAAATATCAGGGCACATAGTATAACCAAAATAAATCAGCACTACTTTTCCACGAAAATCTTTTAGTGAAACCGGACCGGATATAGACTGCAGAGTAAATTCGCCTCCTTGCGGTAATGATTTGGAGGAAGAAAAAATATTATTATGAGACTGAGAAGCCGGTTGCCAGAAAAAAAGTAAATAAATACAGGCAATCAACAACACAACAATAAGTAATGGTAATATTTTTTTCATTTTTTTCTCGTTACAAAGACAAAAGGGGCGACAATAATACCGTTTTCACTTTGAAGATAGACGTCTGCCTGCCATTCCATACTATTTCGTATACAAACCGGTAACATACCATGCCCACTATAAGAGCCTTTTTGTACAGCTTTCAGTGTGACATTATTAGGACCCATATTCATAGTTGTGCCTTTAAAATCAACAGCTACTGCTTCAATATCTCTCATATCGGTATTCACTCTAATATCAAATCGTTTAACTAAAGGTATAGGTCTGGGTTCGATAGATAATGTCACCGAAGATCCGCCAGGCAATTCTAAACGACAATCTCTTTTTTGCAGATCACAATTTTTATCAACCTCTACTTTTGCAAGCACTGTATTCCTTTTTGCCTGATTCACTTTATACCAGGAAACAGTAATGAGTATGATAATCAAAATACCCGAGAGTACAGACATCAATAAAGTACGTTTATTCATTAGTAAATTCTAATCTATTTATGGGCAGGATAATCTATCCCAGAGTAGATGTGTGAAATAACACAGAAGAGGAGCAGATAAGAGCAGCGTTCAGAAAAACCAAAAGAAGGAACAGCAAAAGATACAAAAACAAAAAATTAAAATGATCCTTCTTCTGCTCTTATCTGCTTTTACTGCTATTCGCAGAGGCATAAAATGTTTTATAACAATAATTGGTCGCATCGATAAATCCTTCAATGCTACCGCAGTCAAAACGTTTCCCTTTGAATTTATAAGCCAGTACACAGCCATCCCTTGCCTGCTGCATCAGGGCATCAGTTATTTGAATCTCACCACCGACACCGGGAGTGGTATTACGCAGGATATCAAAAATATCCGGGGTTAATATATAGCGTCCGATAATGGCCAAATTACTTGGTGCATCTTTAGTTGCCGGTTTTTCAACCATGGTTTTTACCTGATAGATGTCATCTTTGATTAAATCTCCCTGAATAACACCATATTTATGAACTTCATTCATTGGGACTTCTTCAACAGCCACGATACTACAACGAAACTGTTTATATAAACCCACCATTTGTTTTAGAACTCCATCATCGTTATCCATCAGACAAAGATCATCCGCTAACAATACAGCAAAAGGCTCATCACCAATAAGGGTTTCACCAGTCAAAATTGCATGTCCCAATCCCTTCATTTCAATCTGGCGGGTATATGAAAAAGTGCTATTGTCCATTATGGAACGGATTTCCTGCAGATAACTTTCCTTATCCGTGCCATGAATCTGATGTTCCAATTCGTAGCTGACATCAAAGTGATCTTCCATTGCACGTTTACCACGTCCCGTGACAATAGCCATATTGCTCAGACCAGCCTCAATTGCCTCTTCAACACCATATTGAATCAAAGGCTTATTCACTACAGGTAACATTTCTTTGGGCATAGATTTAGTTGCAGGTAAAAACCGGGTTCCATAACCTGCTGCTGGAAATAAACATTTTTTTATCATAATAGCTCTTTAATCCATTTTTTTTATACGAATTTTTCGACCTTTTGTCTTGCTTCTATTCGCATCGGTCACGGCATTATCAACTAACTCCACTATCTTATCAATCACTAATTGTGTCAAGGCATGTGGTAATAACCAGCCCCAGTTTCCCATGGCTTTTCTTTCAACCATTTTTGCATCTAAATCTGGATTTTGCAGGCTGAGCAGTGCCAATAATTTTTTACAAATACGCTGGTCAAGCCCCTTTCCATAAAATTCCTTTTCAACATAACGATAAAGACCCTCTTCTAAATCAAGCAGATCCCGTTTGGTGAATTCAACAGGCAGTATTTTAAAAATCAAAGCAGAAACATAGGCTTCATAATCTACACCCATTTTTAGAATACGTGCTGCTATTGATTCCAGACTATATTCTGTTGCATCCGGTGTTTTTAAATAGGATTGAATAGACTGATATAATAACTGGGCTTGTTGATCATCTAACCGATTGATAATCTGTCCATCAATTAATTTTTCTAAAAATTGGTGTTGTTTTCCTAATTTTTCCATTAAAATCCTAAGCCTGAATTTAAAATTAATTTAATCCGGCATTCTAATTAGGAACAGGGGCCAGAGTCAAATATACCTGGATAAATTTGACTCTGGCTCCATTATATTGATCCGGAAAATTATAGATCAAAGGAATCTCATGCTTATTGTTATCTCACCTGCAAAAAAACTGGATTTTGAAAGTTTACCTCAAACAGATGATTATACACAGCCTGACTGTCTTGAAGATTGTGCTGAATTAATTGATGTCCTTAAACAATATTCTGCTAAACAATTAGAAAAACTAATGCACCTGAGCAGCAACCTGGCTCAGCTCAACCATGATCGCTATCATGACTGGAATCTACCCTTTAATCCACAAAATGCCAAACAGGCACTGCTGACTTTTAAGGGGGATGTCTATGCCGGTATGAATGTTGAGAGTTTTTCCGATGAAGACCTCAGTTTTACCCAGAATCACTTACGCATACTATCCGGTCTTTATGGTTTGCTGCGTCCATTAGATCTGATGCAGCCCTACCGTCTGGAAATGGGAACCCGTCTAAACAATAACCGGGGTAAGAACCTTTATGAATTCTGGGGTAGTCAGATTACTCAGTTGATTAATCAACAACTAAAACAGATTAATAGTGAAATATTAGTCAACCTCGCTTCACAGGAATATTTCAAATCGATTCAAAAAAAGACATTGCACGGCACCATCATTACACCGCTATTCAAGGAAAAAAGAGAAGACGGCAGCTACAAAATCATCGGCATTTATGCAAAAAAAGCACGTGGCATGATGAGTGCTTTTATTCTCAAAAACAAGCTCACTGATATAGAACAAATCAAACAGTTTAGTGAGGCGGGTTATAGTTATAATAATGAACTTTCCAATGCAGCAGACTGGGTTTTCTGCAGAGAATGATGGGTCATCACATTATTGCGTACTTTTTAATAATAAATTGCAGCTTCACAAAAGGTGACACCCATTAGTGAAATGGTTCCTAAAAATGCACTTCGGTGTGTGGGTTGTTAGTACGCAGCAAGCTGCGGGGAATTAAACCCTAAGGGATTAAATCGAAAATGATTGTATGGAAATAAAATAATGTGATTTGATTTTTACGAGAGCCCTTAGCACCAATTGTCAGGCATTAACAACCATATAATTTGATATGGAAAGCAGACATTTCAAAAGCTATAATAATGTGAGATATTACAATATTCTTTAAACTTTCAGTTACCTGGTTCTAGCCATTTTCGGTCAGCTTGTACAGTTGCAAAATGAGTGTTTTCGACCCTGTCCAGTATTTTAAAGTACTCTAATATGGCTAAGTAATATAGGGTAAGCGGTCATTTACCTATATTCAATTACTCTTATTTTCCAGATTAATATTATTGTGATGAGAGTTTGTGTAATAAATCTGTCAAATCATTACACATCACTTCTAGCTCTGTTAAGTCTGATAAAGCATCAACTCTATTCCCTGCTTTAGCTTGAGCCACCAAAGAGTTACCAAACTCATGGATTTGAGAGTGCTTGGGTGATAGGAATGCATAACTTGGTCGGTTCCCGTAGCGTACACGACCAACACCTTTGTACCATCGCCAAAATGGGCATGTTTGATCATTCATTGGAGGAATCTTAGCTTTCGCTTCATCATTTAAATAACTGGATAACATCTCAAACCAATGATGGAGGCTAAAAATAGCAACATTTAAAGCAAAATCTTCTAAAGCTCCACTAGTCTCTTTCGGCAATTGATGCCAGATATGATTGTATTGCCATTGATTTATCCAGTTTGGGATTTCCTGTGCAGCCATGGGACGTGCTATGCCATATCCCTGAGCATATTGACAGCCCAGTTGTAGTAACATAACCCCCAGCTCAATGGACTCTACTCCTTCAGCAACTACTGGTCGCTGTAATGTCTCGGCTAAACGTAAGACACCTTCAACAATATCTAGGTCTCCGCTATCATCTAGCATGTCTTTGACAAAGTTCTGGTCGATTTTCAAAACATCTATCGGTAAGTGATGAAAATAAGTCAAGGATGAATATCCTGTGCCAAAGTCATCTAATGAGAAATGTATGCCTAAGTTTGAACAGGCTGTCATTATGTCGGCAACTATAGACATATCATCAATAGACGTAGTTTCTAATATTTCTAATTCCAGGTTTTTACCAACGTGTTCGGGATAGTGGGATAATGTCTCTTTTAAAAAATCCACAAAACCTTTTATTTGCATATGTCTTGGACTAATATTGACACTTACTTTAAGTGTTAAACCTGAATCTATCCAGTACATATGTTGTTCTAAGGCTGATCTCAGCACCCATTCACCCAATGCAATTTCTTGTGGCGTACCTTCAATAATTGGGAGAAACACACCTGGATAAAGCAATCCATTTTCTGGATGCTGCCAACGCACCAGTGCCTCCACACCAATCACCTGACCATTTCGTAAATCAATTTTAGGCTGGTAATGCAGAACCAGTTGCTGATTATGTAATGCAATCTCAAATTCTTGTAACATCTTTCGATGCGTTTGCAAATTCTGATCCTGGACTGGGTCATAAAAATGAAAAACAGATTTACCTGCTGCTTTTGCCTGGTACATAGCCTGGTCTGCATGTCGTAAAAGAGAATCCAAGTCAGTATTATCTGTTGGAAATACTGTGATACCAATACTTGCAGTCACATGGATGCCGTGATTTTCTATCTCAACTGGATTGTTAATTGTATCTAAAACACGGTGAATAACCTCTTCACACTCCTGAATAGTGGATAAACCCGTTAATAACATAACAAATTCATCTCCTCCAATACGAGCAAGCGTATCTCCTTCACGCAATGTTTTATTGAGTCGCCCTGCAATGATTTTAAGTAGTTGATCTCCAATGTCATGACCGTAACGATCGTTTATGGGTTTGAACCCATCAAGATCAAGGTAACAAACAGCCAGCAATTTATTGTTCCGTTGTGTTAAAGCAATGTCGTGGTGAAACCTGTCATGTAGCAAAGCCCTATTGGGTAAATTGGTTAACACATCATAATAGGCCATGTATTCCACTTGTTGTTTAGCCTGCACACGTTGTAGGTAATCCAATCCTATTTCTGCTATTTGGGTAACAAGTGCCAAATCATCTTGTGTATAATTTACCTGTTTGTTGCCAACACCAATGACTGCAATGATTTTGCCTTCACTTAATACGGGTACGGTCAACTCTCGTAACAGTTTGGCATGACCTTCAGGTAGTCCTTTTTTGTGAGGCTGTGACTCATAATCATTATGGATAACAGCTTGTCGTTGATAAATACAATCAACCCAGATCCCTGCATCACTAATGGGATAATGCAATCCATTGCCTTCTGCAAAACACATTTCATTAAGTGTACGGGTGGACCAAACCTGTAAAGAAATGGTTTCTTGATCATCTTTTACAAAATGAAAAAAACCAATTTGACTGTCTGTCATTTCTTCGGCTATATCCAACACTGTTTGTAACAATAAGTTTTGATCACCTCGATAGATCAATTCGCCTAGATTTTGGCGTAATTGGCTTATTTGTTCTAATTGTTTACGTTCCTGTATGTTACGTACAAAGGCGAGATTAAATTTTTCACCATGATAATCAATATAATTTGCATTGATTTCAACAGGAAAAGTGGTACCGTCTTTGCGTTGATGGATTACCTCAAATGTTAATGAGCCATGCTCTTTTAATTCTTGCCAATGAATTTTCCATTGACCCATAGAGTAATCAGGCATAAGATTAATGACAGTCATTTGCTGAAGCTCTTTTTGAGAATAACCCAAATGCCTAACTGCTCCCTGATTAGCGTATATAAAATTTGCATGCTCATCAATTAAATAAGTCGCTTCCTCTACTTCATCCAGAGCATGCAGCATTAATTGAAGATGTTCTTCTGTCTGTTTTCGCTCTGTAATATCTTCGCCAGAGGAGAGAATTCCAGTAATTTCATCATTAGTATCACGTGTGACCGTATTGTGCCATGAGATAAGATGTTCTACCCCTTGGGTATTAATAATAGGATTGACAGCATATTCTACGGGTTCAATCTCACCTGCCATAAGTTGTTTAAAAAAACCAATAACTTCTTCTCTGTTACTTTTTGGAATAAAATTGTCAAACCAATTAAGGCCAAGTATTTCGTCTTCATGAAGACCTAGAATTTCGCATCCTTTGGCATTAATCATAATGACTTTGCCTTTATCATCTAAGACGACAAGAATATCACTTACAATATCCAGGTATTGTTGTGCTCGGTTACGTTGAGTTTCAATTATTCTCCTTGCATTATTACGCTCAGTGATATCGATATGAGTGCCAACAATACGAATAGGTACCCCTTTATCATCACGAACCAGATATGCTCGTGATAGAATCTCTACCCAGTGCCCATCCTTATGACACATCTTGAATTCAAGGTGAAAATTATCTTTTTTACCATCCATATATTCTCGCAGCATTGTCCAACTGCGCTTTTTATCTTCAGGGTCAATCAGACTTTCCCAGGTAGAAAGGGTATTATCAAGCTCTTGCTCACCATAACCCAACATGGATTTCCAATGGGGTGAATAATAAACCTTATCAGTTTTTAAGTCCCAATCATATAGTCCGTCATTGCTACCCATCATAGCCAATTTAAAACGTTGTTCACTGGTTGCTAGCGCTTCTTCACTTTGTTTAAGCTTGGTAATATCATACATGACACCTTGAAGACAAACTGGCGTATCGGTATTATCTTTGACAACATAAGCCTCATCTCTAACCCATTTGATATTGCCTTTACGATCAAACATTCGGTATTCGCAGACTAAAGGTAAATTAGATTTTTGGGCCTCATGAGTTTCTTGTAGTACCCGCTCTCTATCATCAGGATGAAGCTGCTGAAACCAGATGTCATGGTTGCTTTTGTATTCAGCAGGAGTAAATCCAATCAAAGATATAATTTGTTCACTCACAAAAAGTGTAGTGCTATTTTCATCCAGTTGTGCAGTATAGGTGACGGCAGGAATGGATTTAATGAGCGAGCCATATTTTGCTTCCAGTTCCTGATTTTTTTGCTCTGTCTTGAGGTATATAGATTCTTTTTGGCTTGTTTCGAAGATATTTGCCAAGTTATATTGGATACTTCCCTGGAACCGCTCCAACAAATCACGGGCATGTTGTGAAAAATTATTGGTTTTGTTGTCTAGAATACAAAGCGTACCAAAGATTTCTCCAGTTGGCCAAGTAAGAGGTAGACCACAATAGACAATCATTCCCAAATCAATATCTGGATTGTGTTCCCATAAGGGATCTTTTAATGCATTGGGCACCAACAGCTCACGTTGTGTGCTCATTACAGTCTCACAGTAAAGACCCGTATCAAGTGGAGCAGTTTCACCTAGTTTATAGATATTTTCGTTGTTATTACTTTTGGTAAAAACCTCAATTTCCTGAGCATGTACTCGCATAATTAATGCTGAAGGAATGTCTAACATGTCTGCAAGTAAATCAACAGTAGTCTGCCAATTTGTTAGCATTTTTTCTGGTATAAGCAGATAATCTAATATGGGATATTTCCCTAAGCTATTCATACTGACAATTCATTATTATTTTAAATATTAAGTCTAATGTTAATGAGATATGCTAACAGAAAAAACTACTTTATCAATGTATAAATTACTATCGAAAAAATTTAATTCACCATAGCTTGTATTTTTGTTTGTAAGTATAGGAAAAAAACAAAAGGTCTTCTTTTGCCCACGTCATGATATTCCCTAATTATTAATAAAATAACATACTCATATTTTTTTAAAATTCTAGAATGACTGCAATGGAGAAATTTCAATTTTTACTAAATATAGTATAAATATCTCTAAGGTGATAAAAGAATTTGTTTGAATGATTAAGATTCTGGCTGTATTAGGGTGGCCACCGCCGCACTATAAAGCTTTTCAGTATCCAATTTTGAACAATTGCAAATGGCCGTTAACTAGAAATTTAAATTAAGTCGAACTCACTAAATTTTCTGCTTAAGCGTGACCTGTGTATTATCTGGGACATAAAATATATGATTTTGGTTAAATAGCCATTTTAAAACAGAGGTTAATATAGTTTTCCAGACAATTAATCCTCATTTTTGAGCATATTTAAAGCATCATTTGCCGTTTCACGGATCTCTTTATTGCTGTCCTTCAGTAACGTCTGTATGTGAGGAAGTGCTTCGAGTGTTTCTGTGAGTCCCAGATAATAACAGGCGTCATGGCGGATATTGACATTTTCAGATTGTATCAGTCCTGCCAACTGGGGAATCAGTTGTTTTATTGCACTGGAACCCTGAAGACTTTCAAATACCGCACCTATTCCAATTTTAGCTCCTAGAGGAGTGGAATCATCAGCCATCATGCCAGGAAAATGTTGGAGTAATTCAGGGTGTTTGTTTACCAGAAGCAGAACTTTGTCTAGCTCACCACTGGTAAATAATTCAGAGAAGTATGCCTGCATGCCACTATCAGAAGAAAGTCTGTCAATCCATGTTTTAATCTCAGATTTTGTCAATGCACCAGTCAATTCAAATGATCCTATTTTTATCCAAGGGACTGAACGGATACCTAATTGACTGGCCAGTTTCGGCAGTTGCCCCAAATCTCTGACATAAAGCTCAGCTATATCACTGCTTTTAATGAGTTCAGTCAATATTTGAAGTACATTGGCACAATGGGGACAAGCAGGAGCAATAACCAATTCTACATTGACTTGTTCTTTTGATGGTTCAAATTTGCTCATCTAAAATCAATCTGTTTATGGAGAAGATAATAATCCCATTCTATATTAAATTAACTTATTAATCCTTCTATATTTGCTTTTCCAAGTTAATTATTGTTGTCCATTTTTTTATTACAAACGTATTCAGTTCCTTTTTTAGTTTTGCCTCTAGTATTAATAAGCAAACTAAAAAAAGGAGAAAAATCATGGCTACAATAAAACAACAAACGAAAAAACATATTCTCTGGAATAAGGGAAAATTGACAGGACAAAAGCCAGCCTTAAAGCTTAAAGAAGTATGGTATATTCGAATCCATCTTCAAATGTCAAAGCGAATAAAAGAACTTGCTTTATTCAATATGGCCATTGATAGCAAGCTAAGAAGTTGTGACTTGGTTAAACTTAGAGTTTCAGATGTTGCTCACGGTTCACAAGTATTAAAGCGTGCCATGGTTATACAGCAAAAAGCTAAATTTCCTGTACAATTTGAAATTACTGAGGAAACGGCCATTTAGATTTCTCTAATATTAAAGAAGAAATTGCTCTTCATGACCTCTTGCAGCAAATATAGGAGTGACAACCATATTGTTTAAATTCCGTATAGCTGCAATTTCTAAATGTTCGAAATAAGATGTGAGATGATTTTTTAACCTGTCTGTAGTCGGCTCAAACCTCCGAGTAAGCTGGTTAAAAAAACTGGGAGGACAACTGCTTAATTATTACTGCTAACATGGCATTCAGCAGCTTGTCCGCTGTAATGCTTGGTTAGTAAAAATGCAGTGGCTAATCTAAAAGAGATTTCGAGTGTTTATAAATAAAATTAAGACGGGCTAACCAATATTTTAATAATGGAGTACAATTTAATGTGAAATAACCCGAAGAGAGTTTATTGAGAGCCATCAGTAAAACTTTAAATTTACCGCTGTCGCTATGAGAACATCAAATATTCATATTAAGATAGCGGAAAACTTCATGTTCTATAAGAGAATAAAATGATAAAAATTGGCCAGACCTATACCCTTGATGTTGTAAAATTTTTAGATTTCGGTGCTTTTTTAGATGCTGAAGATCTGGGGGAAGTGTTATTACCGCGTCGATACGTGCCGGATTATCTGTCAGAAGGTGATTCTATTGAGGTATTTATTTATCTTGACTCAGAAGACCGCCCAGTGGCAACGACCCAAAAACCCATAGCAAGAGTGGGAGAGTTTGCCTATTTAAATGTTGTGGATACCAATTATGTTGGTGCTTTTCTTGACTGGGGACTGGATAAGGATTTATTGGTTCCTTTTGCGGAACAGCATGTGCCCATGAAAAAAGGGCATTCCTATTTAGTGTATTTATACCTTGATAGAGCCGATGGCCGCATTGTAGCATCTTCTAAAATTGATAAGTTTATTGATGAAGATAAAGCGCATGACTTTAAGCCACAGCAGGCTGTTAATCTGATTATTGCCAATAGTACCGAACTGGGCTATAAAGCCATTATTAACCATAGCTATTGGGGGATTTTGTATAAAGATGAAGTATTTCAGCGGCTAAGTTTTGGCCAGTATAAAAAAGGCTTTATTAAATGTATTCGAGATGATGGTAAAATTGATTTAAGCCTTCAGGGTGGTCAGGAAACCCGTGATCAATATGCTGATATTATCCTAAGCTATTTAAAAAATAAAAATGGCTTTGCTCCAGTGCATGATAAGTCAAAACCAGAATTAATTTCACAACTATTTGGTATGAGTAAAGGTGCTTTTAAAAAAGCAGTCGGTAGTTTATACAGGCAGAGAATTATTACTATAGAAAAGGATGGTATCCATTTAAATAAGGATTCCTGAATGGTTATACGCAGTACCGAAACATACCGTTTATTACTTGCTGTTGTAGTATTGAAATTTAAATTCATCTACTTTCTGCCAAACAAGGTTATTTACCTTTAGTACTAATTTGCAGATACGACTATTTTTGTTTACATTTCCAGTGGAATTAACATGAATTATCAAGAAATGAAATGTATGCAGCTTTCAGAAGCTGTAGAGATAATTCGAAGGAAACAAATTGAGTTTCATAGTGCTAGACGTCCATTAATTAGAGGAGAACGCAAAGCTTCATTTAAACCTACTGCTGGGATATTTCGGGATAAAGTGTCGGAGAAAAGCGAAATAGCAATCTTTTCTGAGTTTCAACGCCATATTCCAGCACATTCAGATGTAAATGTTGCAGATTTATGGAGTGTTATGTCTTTAGCTCAACATCATGGCCTGCCAACTCGTTTGCTAGATTGGACAATTAATCCTCTTGTGGCAGCATATTTCGCATGTGAGGGAGTAAGTGATGAAGACTCAGCCATCTGGGTGGTTTGGGGGTTTGAAAACACATCTGGTATTCCTGCAAATCCTATGGATGTTGAACAAATTATTCCTATACCTCCATTGGTAGGTTCATTAATGCGGATAATGAATAGCAATCCATTTCTGTTTTAAAGAAATGAGTCCTAAATCCCTTAGAAATTGATCAGTAAGCCCCTTATTTATCCCTTCCGTTTTTGAGCTATGCCAATAGCTTTTACCAGACGATCCACAAGCTATTGCCAATGGTTTATATACGCCTAGTTTTAGAAGATTAGTTACTTTAGTTCTGACTTTTCGCCATGATTTCCAGAAACATTGACGAATTCGCCGTCTTATCCAGCTATCCAGATCAACACACAGTTGAAACTGATTAGCGATACCAAAGTAATTGATCCACCCACCGAGATATTGATTAAGTTCTTTTAGACGTTGCTGCATAGAAACACCCCAAGAACGACCTGTTAATTCACGTACTCTACGTTTAAATTTATGGATCGTTTTGGGATGCCATTTTAGCCATTTACCATTAAAGGTAAAACCAAGAAACTTGCTTTGTTTAATTGAAACCACTTGACTTTTCTGCTCATTCACTTCCAGTTTTAACTGTCTGTTAACAAACTTAGTCACACTATCCAAAACACGTTTCCCAGCTCGAAGGCTTTGAACTAAAATAATGAAGTCATCCGCATATCTAGCAAACTGATGACCTCGCCTTTCTAGTTCCTTATCCAATTCATCCAGAACAATATTAGAAAGTAACGGTGATAATGGGCTACCCTGCGGTACGCCGATGTGACTTTCAAAATATTGTCCATCTGAATCAATTATGCCAGCACGTAAATAAAGCCCTATCAGATGCATTAAAGCTTTATCTTTTACCCTTAAACCAAGTTTTGTCATTAAATAATCATGATTAACTCGATCGAAAAATTTGGATAAATCCACATCGACTGCTATTTTACGTCCTGATTTTATGCTCTTCTGCACCTGCTTTACCGCCATTTGTCCCGATCTGTTTTCTCTAAATCCATAACTATATTCTGAGAAATCAGGATCGTATACAGGCGATATCACTTGGGCTATTGCTTGCATAATCCACCTATCTAATACATTTGGGATCCCTAACATTCTTTCTCCACCATCTTCCTTTTCGATAATAACTCGTCGAACTGGGCTTGGTAGGTAGCTTCCATCATACAAGCTTGGCAATAATTTAGACTGCCAGTATTTATTGATATAGGCTGGAAAAGATTCTATTGACATCCTATCAATACCTTGTGCACCCTTATTTCTTCTAACTCGTTTCCAGGCCAGTTGAAGATTTACGGGTGAGAATACTTGCTCTAATCCATTTTCTATTAAGGTTGGTTTCTTGAGCTTACGCTGAATGTCATCATCTCTGATCTGAGATTGTGATGATTTCAAGTGAGTCATAACTCCTCCTATTTATTAATGTTTAGTCCTTCACCATATCCCACCTATTAGGGCAGGCCTTTGGCTACTATGACCTCTGCTGACTTCTATATCATCATCAAACCAGTTTCCCAATTCGACGCTACAAAATTGCTCCATAAGTTGCTATTATGTGTGTCCCTGTGGCTCAGGCTTTTGATATTCACAGCCATATCAAACCGAGTCTCATT
>JAHXIV010000003.1 GCA_025655455.1 gamma proteobacterium symbiont of Taylorina sp. | reverse complement strand
TATTACCAGGAGGTGTCATAATTTCCTGTTGAATTTGCTCTATGACATCAGGCTCATTAAGCAAACTTGTAAATAAATCATAATGAGCCTGCTCTTCAATCACCAGTTCATCCAGTAAATAACGAATACGCTTAGTCACTTTTAGAGCTAAATCCGCATAAAAGTCTCTGGCAGTACATTCAAATTCTATTGCCTGTTCAAGAATTTCTTTTAATGTTGTACAGGCCTGAAGTTGTTCCTTACCTGATATATGATTTTCCGTCATTTTATTACTCTTTTTATCATCTAATCTCTGGGATAAGGGGTTCCAAAAAAAATAAATTTTTAAGAATCCCTAAACTGTCAAATAACTATGAATACTATTGGCTACTCGATGCCCATCAGCCACGGCATGCACCACATCAGGGCCACTGACACAATCCCCGGCTGACCATAACCAGTCTACCGAAGTTTGGCCATCATAGGCTATTTTTATACGTCCCCTATCCCATTCCAGTTGCTCTGTGAGCTTATTACCAAGCAACGAGGTATCAGAAAATTGCCCGATGGCCTCAATCACTGTATCACAGGCATGTATGACCTCATCACTATCATCATATTGTGGAGAAAAACGGTGATCTTTATCAAAGATTGACAATACTTTCCAGGTTTTTAAGCCAATCAGTTTTCCAGACTGGTCAATTTCACAACCCTGCGGACCACATTGATCACGAATGACAATCCCCTCTTCAAGGGATTCTTTGATTTCATCCGGATCAGCCATAAAATGCTGCTGCTCTTCCATGGCAGTCACAATCACATCGACTTGTCCATACTGTTGTTTTTGCAGTCGGGCAAGAGATCGAGCTATGTCCATTGCTACATTACCGCCGCCAATCACCACTGCACAATGTGGTAAATCAAAATTTTCACCTGCGGTAATTTTATCCAGCAGATCAACAGCACGATAAACTTTCTCATGCTCTGATTGAGGGATACGGGTTTGGCGACCTTCCTGCAAACCGATGGCTAATAATACCGCATCAAAGTCATCTTGCAGTTTCTGCATAGAGATATCAGCACCAATGCGGGTATTATAAACAATCTTAACCCCTAAAGAGACTATCAGTTCAATATCTTTATCCAATGCATCATAGGGCAAACGATATTCAGGAATACCATAACGTGTCATACCACCCGCAGCAGCCTTTGCCTCATAAACAGTGACATCATGCCCCTTACGCACTAAATCAAAAGCTGTGGTCAGACCCGCTGGCCCTGCACCAATAATAGCTATTTTTTTCCCCGTCGAAGGTTCAGACTCACCAATAATCTCACGGTACTTTTCAAACGGCACCTGATCAATAATATGACGTTTTAACCAGCGAATAGCTATCGGTTCACCTTCATGTCGTGAAGCACAGCTGTCCTCACATTTTCGGGTACAGACTCTACCGCACACATTGGAAAAAGGATTAGTTTCATAAAGCAGTTTCAAACCCCTTTCATAATCCCCATCCCGTACTGCTTCGATATAATCAGGAATAGACATATGAGTCGGACAGGTGGCAATACATATGCCACAGGAAACACAACGATCCGCTTCCAGCTTAGCCTGTTCAATAGAATAACCATCTACTATCTCAGTAAAAGAATTGATGCGATCCTCTGCTTCCATCTCTCCCATTGCAATACGCTCAGGCGCCATCAGGCGATGATCATCCGGCCGCTGATAACCCAGCTCCGTATTGTCCCAGAATTTCTTATCGATACCCGGTGTAAAACGAAAAGCATCGGGGTCACTTTCAACCCATTTGTATTCATTAGACATGGTTAAAGAACCCGTCATACAAACATCCACACAGAGTGCACACCAGCAGCAGCGGCCATAATCTATACGTGGGCGCAGACCTGAATCCCCTTCTTTAGTTTCTGCCTCATTGACGGGCAGCATATCAATAGCCCCATTTTGACAGATGGTTTCACAGGTACCACAACCGATACAGGTTTCATTGTCATTTTTGTGAAAGCCGCGATAACGCGCACTACCCGGACGATCATTCAGAGGGTCAGGAATTGTGACCGGATCTTTTAGTACATATTTCCAGGCGGTAAACGGTGAAAAGAGGTCTTTAATGCTCATTGTTTCATTACCTCTCAATCTCAGGTGGATAGGTATGCAGAGATACCATTAAACCGGCCACATCAGCAATATTCAAATTAACAATCATACGCTCAAGCAAACTCATAGCATGTGTATAAGAAGGACCACGGACATTCACCCGACGCGGGTAAGCACTACCATCAGTCACCAGATAATAGCCATATTCTCCACGCGAGCATTCCCCTCGGATATAAGTCTCACCACGCGGAATTTTCCAATGCAGTACATTGGGCAATTTAGTCATGATAGAACCTTCTTTAGGCATTTTGACCAGGATTTGACGCACCAGATCAACTGACTGCAGCAAATCACGACGCCGTACATCCGAACGCGTATAAATATCAGAGTCTACTCCGAGTATGGCTTCAAATTCTAATTCAGAATAAACCAGATAAGGCTGATCCTTACGTACATCTTTAGCAACTCCAGCTGCCCGTGCATTAGGCCCTGTCACACCATAACTATCCATTAAATCTAAATCAATCACACCCACACCGACACTGCGTTTTTTATAAACGGCATTGCAGTACATAGCATCATAGACATCCTGCATGGTTTTTTCAATTTCACACAAGGTCCCTTCCATACGTTGTGCAAAACCTTCAGGAAGACTGTCACGAACACCACCCGGCAGAATAAACATATGATAAATACGTGCCCCGGTAAGCTCTTCAAATCGATCCAGCATAAGGTCACGCACATAGGTGGTCCACTGACCAATCACGCCCATGCCAAAACTACCTGCCTGACCGCCAACATACATTAGATAGCTATTAATACGACCCATCTCAAGAATCAGGGCACGGATCCATTTGGCCTGTTGAGGAATTTCAATACCAGCCAGTTCTTCGACTGCGGCTGCATAACAATACTCATTAAAATCCGGTTCAGGCACGCAAATACGGCACACAATTGGAAAACATTGAATAAAGGTACGACGCTCCATAAGTTTCTCAAAACCACGGTGCAGATAGCCCACATGAGTGATACCCTCAACCACTTCATCCCCGCAAACTGTCAGCTCCACCGACATATTGCCGGTAATACCGGGATGCTGAGGCCCCTGCCATAGCTTCAGATATTTACCTGATTTTAAATCAATATCGAGTTTGCCATCAGATCCCGGCTGTGGATATTGACTACGATCTGGTTGGTACGCCATTATTCAGCTCCATCCGGATAAAGTTGCTGTTTCATATGTTCTGCCGGATCTTTTGTCTCTCGACCAGGTCGTTGTGCAAAGTTTTCTGTAGAATATTTCAAGGTATCAAAGTCGCGTCTATAAGGAGGGATATTATTCCAGCCCTCTAATATAAAGTCATCATTAACCCTCGGACTATCCGGGAAATCAATGCCGAACATTTCTCTTAACTCACGCTGGTATGTCGCTGCGGTAGGCCAGATATCATGAATACTCTCCATAGTCGCCTTATCTCTTGAAATCATCACCCGCAGCCCGATATCTTTAGCTGCTGTACGATTTGATATTAAATAAGTCAGTTGAAAGATACCCTCCTCAAGCCAGTCAACCGCCGTCAACAAAACCAGATGACTATAACCTTCAACATCACGTAAATGCGTCAATAAGGGGCGTAATTTATCCTTCTCAATGGTAATAAAAGCAAGATCATCCCGCTGCTCAGTGAGTTCACCAAGTGAAAATTGTTTCTTTAGTTTTTTATAGAGATCTTGCATTACAATTATTACCAGTCTATGAATTAATAATCCGTGCCAAGGTTAGAATGTACCTCTCTCAAGGGGCGCTGCTCTTATAAACAGAGAAGCTTCCATGGTCGTTCACGGCACATTGCAATCTCATCACTCACTTTATACTTTGTTTGTTCCAGTGCTGTCCCAGATCAAAAGCAAGAACAAGAGAAAATTAGGGAACCAAATCAACTTTATAACAACATCTCTTTTTCTCTGCTCTTGATCTGGTATCGCACGATTTAAATCAAATAACATAGAGTGGTTTGGAGTGTGGATCTGTAGTTCAGGGGATTGTGAAAACATGGATGTTTGCACATAGCGGCACATGGATGTGCTTGAAGCGTCCCCTGAACTACAGACCCGCACTCCAAATCACGGGCAATATATACATCAAAAACTACCAATTATAATCCGGCATATCCCAGTCATTAATTACTTTCTTTTGATTAGCCTTATACCATTCAAAATTTTCAGCATATTCATTAGCCCCTTCTGCCTTGCCTGAACGGATCAGTTTTTTCAAATCTACGAAGCCGGCAAGGAGGGCTTCCGGGCGCGGCATACAACCGGTAATATAAAGATCAACCGGAAGATACTGATCCAGACGTTTAATGGTGTTGTATGAATCCCAGTACATTCCGCCATTAATCGTGCAGGAACCCAGGCCGATGACATATTTTGGATTTTGCATCTGTTCATAGGAACGGATCACCCGTTTCAAGGTCTTAACGGAGAGGTAACCTGAAATAATAAATAAATTGGATTGACGCGGTGTAGGTCGCCACTGCACTCCATAACGATAAGCATCAAATCTGGGCGTCATTAAGGGGCGCATTTCAATAGCACCACAACCTGTGCCAAAGCCCAGGATCCAGAGTGATTCTGAACGTGCCCAATTAAAAAAGCCTTCAACAATTTTGCTATAGGCTGCAGGCATGACTGTCGGGGCTTCCTGACAATAGTAGTCCTGTAGCGGCTCGACTTCAAACTCAACGCCATCCGGACCTTTAACAATACGTTTTTCTAATTCTTCTTTCATCTTTTCATACCAAAAATCTATACCAGAACCTTATACTAAAACAACGGCAAGAACACCAATGGGAACAGCCCAGATTAAAAACCACCGGATTGACTGTTCAACACGAAAACGGGGGAAAACTACGCCAACAAAAACGGCAAACATATAAATCAAGAAAATCTTAAGAAAAAATACCAACCAGTTGTCAGCGCCGCCATAAAACAGGTTCATAAATATCACCATTTTAGCGATGGGATAAATAACGCGATTGGTCTGCATCAGAGCCAGATAAGATGAATGATACTCCGTTGGCGGACCAATGGGGATCTCCTGAGGAGCCAGTACTACATCAAAAGGAGGTCGCATCACGGAACCTAAAAATGACAACATTGCTGCTGCGACCGCCAGGGGATTGGTAAATAATGTCCAGTTTTGAATTCCGCCTTGTTGTGCAGCAACTATTTCTGTCACTGACAGGGTCTGGTATTGCAGAGCAATGGAAAATATTGCAAGAGCCAGTGGCAATTCAGCCATAGTAACTTGAGATAAGCCCCGGGAAATACCAATAGCAGCATGTGGATGCCCACTTTCACCTGCTCCGAGTGCCATACCCAAAGTACCAAAGAAGATAAAATACAGGGCAAGAATTAAATCACCGGAAAAAGAAAAATTTGAAAACATGAGCGAACCATAAATGGTCGGCACAAACATTATTAAACCAACACCACCGGTTAATCGGAATACCGGCCCCAGATAAAACATCATGCCATGCGTAATCGAGCTGCGCAAACCATAATTTTTAATCAGGTCGAGGTAGTTCTGATAAATAGGGATACCATGTCTGCGTCCTACCCTCGCGCCAATTTTTGCCACAAAGGCATTCATTATCAAACCAAAGTTAAGCACAATGAATAAGGTTAGAAGGGCATAAGGAATTTGTATCCATTCAAACTGCATTGCTAAAACTCCATTTTGAAAAGATAAACAATCACCACAAAGGCCAACAACTGAATACCATAGGTTTGCCCATTACCCGTATAAAAACGACGTGACAAATCAGCAATAGAATGTAATAGATCCATCATAGTTTCCCAGAAGCGGGTCACATACGGCTGCATTAAAAAGCCCAGAGCTTTACGATAAGGGGCAAAAAAGTTCCAGGCAAAATGGGTAGTTTCCGGTCTAAAGGGACGTTCTGCAGAATAAACAATATTAAACTGTTTTACTTTTTGTGCCTTGCGATTGACAAATAACAACCATGCAAACAGCGTGGCAAAAATGACTGCAACGACAATCATAATTGAGACAGGACTCCAGTAGCCATAATGACTGGTAATGGTGAACCCCTCCCAGTTAAGTCCCTGCCCCTCAAAGAAAGGACTGAGATATGCATCCACATGGCGCATAGCAAGACCTGGAACCACAGCAAATATCATTAATGCTACAACATAAATCATCTGTGGTAGTAAAATCCAGAAAGGTGCTTCTTTTATTTGACGATGCTCATCCTTTAATTGACCCAGGAAAATGGTGTGAATCAGGCGGAATAAATAAAGAAAAGCAATCGGTCCTGAAATAAAAATCAACATCATCGGTAAACGATATTCTGATTCCAGAATAGCATTATAAAAAATCCAGCGACCACCAAAGCCGGAAAGAGGTGGTACTCCTGACACCGCAATAATACCGATAAGTACAGCAATAAAAGAGAGCGGCATTAGAGCGATCAAGCCGCCCATTTTGTACATATCACGAGTGCCCGTACGCTTTGCAATTCCACCAATGGAAAGGAACAACATCGACTTGTATATGTAATGATTGATCACGAACATCAATGCCATTAACCAACCCAGTTGATTCATCAGTGCCAGACCAAATAAGGCATATCCCATCTGTCCAATTGAAGAATAGGCCAGTAATCGTTTTGCATCTTCCTGAAAGACTGCCATCAAGTTACCCAGAAATGCTGAAAGAGCCCCCATCCAGAGCATCACATAGGTCAATTCAACCCCATAAAGTGACTGCTTGCCCATATTCATCAGCAATACCATAAGGCCAAACAATCCGGCTTTTAGAAGAATACCTGAAACCATCGGCGAGACATCGGTTTCAGCTTCGGCATGAGCACCCGGCAGCCAGATATGCAGGCCAATCACTGCAGTTTTTGTCATAAAACCAATGGCTAATAACAAGAAAACCCAGGGCGCTATTGGTTTTGCCACCTGAGCTAATGATTCAAGCGGGAAAGGACTAATACCCTGAGCAGCCAGAGCAAAACCAGCCAGGATAAGAAATGCCCCACCCAGGGAAAAAATCACATAGGAAAGTGCATGCGGCTCTGAGTGTTTGCCACGTAAAATTAAAAAATAAGAACCTATGGTCAGAAATTCCCAGGCAGCAAAGAAATGAAAGGCGTCTTTAGCAACAATCAACAGAGTTAAACCGGCAAACATCAATAACGCAGAAGGATAAAAGCCCACGCGTCGGCCGGATACATGATAGCTGGCCAGTAGAATAACGGAACTGCCCAGCAGAAAGATAGCGCCGAAAATGAGTTGCAATGGATCATATGTTGGATAGCTAACCATAAAATATGCTACCATTCCTGCTATCGACAGACTATTTTTAATCCTTGCAGGCAGCTGATCCAGCAGCAAGAAACTCAGAGCAAAGAGCAACGGCAGGGCATATAATAAATTACCATGAGCAGATAGCTCGCCCCAGAGATAGGCGAGTCCCCAGCTGATAACTGCTGTAGACAACACAACAGCCAGCTTATGTGATGCTAAAGATAAAATCTGCTTATCTGTCTCTTTTTCCCGTTTAATAATATAACCAAACCAACGAAATAAATAACCCGCTTCCAATAATGTAGCAATAAGAATAAGTGCCAGGATCCACAGTCGATTTTCAGCAGCCAGCAGCATCACCAGATCCCACTTTGCATAAAAGCTTGGAAAGGGAGGCAAGCCTGTTAACATCGCCACAAAGCTTACAAAGGCAAAAATAAGTAAAGGATGACCACGCAAGGCACTCCAGTCAGTCAGCTTACGCTGAGAAAGCAGCCCTGAGAGCCAGTAAAGTCCTGCCTTAGCGACAGCATGTGAAAGCAGGATTCCACCGACAATATAGAGATAGTGCTCACCAAGAATATCACGCTGACCAATAACAACCAGAATAAGACCGACTTGACCCACCGATGAATAACCTAAAGTTCGACGATCATTAGTTTGCACCAGAGCCAGCAGATTGGCGGCAACAAAGCTCAGCAGACCGATAGCAGTCACCACTGGAAGCCATTGTGAAGCACCGATAAGCAGTAATTTATCTATCGCATAGACTGCCGCCGCACCCGCCATAGCAGCAGAAAAAAGTGCTGAAAAAGCAGGATGCGCTGATTCATAGATATCCAGAGCCCAGCCATTAGCAGGAAAGGGTTTTGCTTCTGTCATAATAGCCATCAACATCAGAAAGAAAGCCAAAGAGCCAACCCCTTTAAGCGTACCTGATGACATAGCTGCCATATCATCAATATTTAAACTGCCACTGGCATGATAGGCAAAGATAATACCCACCAAAAGTAAAATCGAAACGATTTGAGAAATAATAAGATATTTAAAACCTGCAGCAAAAGTTCTTTTATCTTCACAAAGAAGGATCAATCCCGCCGTTGCAATCACTGCCAATTCGAAAAAAACAAACAGGTTAAACACATCACGGGTTAAAATAATTCCGCATAAGGACATGACAAAAACCAGCAGCACCGACATCATCCTGCGTCCCAGTCTCATTAAAGTATTCTGCATGTAAATAGCTGAAAATAGTCCGCACAGAATAACCAGCAGCATCAGAGCCGCCTCGGCAATACCTAAATGCAGATTAATAGCAAAGGGGGGTAATGTGCCCGCTGTGAATATTTCAGTTCGTGCGCCCCCGTCAACAGCAAAGAACAAAAGCCAGCGAGCAGCTATCCATGCCATAGAGACCAGCGCAGCCAGAGTAACAACATAGGCCAGTTTACGTTTATCACGCAAAAAACCCAGCAGAAATGCCGCACCAAGCCCGATCACTAAAATGAAAATAGCATTTACCATTTCAGCTCCGAGAATTGAGCAATATCGAGTGTGCCTTTTATTTCATACAATTTGTAGGCATAGGCAAGCATCAGTGTCGTCACCCCTAAACCAATAACAATTGCTGTCAGTACCAATGCTTGCGGCACAGGGTCAATAATACGTACAGCAGCTTCTGCAACGGGAACTGCAGCGTCTAGAATAGGGGCAGTACGGCCATCAATATAACCAACAGCAACCAGTACGATGTTAACCCCCGTATTAGCAACACTAAAGGCGACAATCATACGCAGAATATTTGAATTGGTTAGTGCTCCATACAATCCCATAAGGATTAGAATAAAACCGGTTACCATTGCAACATAGACCATTATGAACCCTCCGTTTCGGAAAAGTTAACCAGCATTGAACTAAATTCAGCACCAACCTTAAGGCCAATAAGGGAATAAATAACAGGTATTGCTCCAGCAGAAAATAATGAGCCAAACTCGCCAATGGGGAAAATACGGTTATCAAGAAAGCCACCAGCCAGAAATATACCCAGCACACCAATGCCGAGGAAGAAGAGTCCGGAAATTGATTCAATGATAGAAATAAGCCGATGACTAAAGTGGCGCAGAGGATCAGTCAGCAGCATCAGTAAAATTGCCGATGCAACAATCGCCCCCCCCTGGAATCCTCCTCCGGGAGTAAGATGACCATTGATAAAGACATAGGCACCTAATAATAATATCAACGGAACCAGGAGAAAACTGCCGGTGGTTAACAACTCACCCGATTTAGGCAAGTCTCGCTGCAATGATTTACCTTTTTGCGCCACACCTCTACCTAATAAAACGGCAACAATAGTTGCTGTCAGAAATAACACTGTCACTTCACCCAGGGTATCCAGTCCCCGATAGGTAACAATAATAGCAGTCACAATATTCGCTGCACCAATGTCCTGTGCAGTATGTTCTGCATAGTAACGTCCGGTCAGATTCAGTTCATTATCTGCGCTATAACCTGATAATAAACCGGCAAAAACCAAGCCCAGCCCAAGTAAAAATAATAACACGATAAAACGTTTAATCACGTTGATCTCCCCGTACCCGTCCCAGCACAAAGAAAAACAAGAAGGTGGTTAAGCCGCTTCCAATAGCGGCTTCAGTCATAGCCACATCAGGTGCTGCAAAAAACAGAAACATCACAGATGCAAGCAAACTAACCAGACCGGCAGCCAGCATTGCAATTGATATTTGTTTGACCCGAATTGCCACCAGTGCTGCACCAATCATGGCAATAGCAAAAAAGATAGTCACCAGCAGCATCAGGTCAATCATGACTTATCCCCTATTTTGTTAGATGAAGAACTTATTGATGTCGTACTTTTAGCAATAGACTCAGGAAAATCTTCAGCCAGTTTATCCACCATTGTTTCAGGGGTTTTTTCAATACCCCCACGATGTGCTGCACGAGCCAGAACTTGTGAAGAAAGTGGATTAGTAAACAACAGAAACAGGCCGATAAGCAATAATTTTAAACCCCACTCAGGATGTAGGAAGGCCGCACCGGCCAGCACCAGTATTGTTCCAAGAGTGGTTGTTTTGGTTCCTGCCTGAATACGATTATAAAGATCGGGCATACGTAGTAAACCCAGACCGCCGAATAACAGGAACGAGGCACCTGCAAGCAGCAGAAACCCTCCCATGAAGTCCATTGCAGATTCCATTAAAATCTTCCTTCCAGATAACGTGCTATTGCAATCACACCGAGAAAGGACAACAAGGCATAAACCAGCGCCACATCCAGATAAATACCACGTTCTTCAATGAGTGCACTGAGAACAATGAAAGTAATAGAGATAACCGTTAAAACATCAAAGGCAATCACACGATCAACCGTTGACGGCCCCTTAAGAAAGCGCCCGAGAGCAAGTAAAAATGCAATGCCTGACAATATGGTAGCAAAAGTAATGAATGTTTCAGCCATACATCACCTCAAGATAGGATTCAAAACCAGCAACAATTTTAGCCGTTGCCTCATCAATATCCGTGGATTCCACAGTCACGCAGTGAACATATATCCATTCGCCATCAATTTCCATGGTCAATGTGCCGGGGGTGAGGGTAATTGAATTGGCCAGCATCAGTCTGCCCATTTTGCTTTTAAGTTTAGTACGTACTTTGACAATGCCCGGCTTGATTGGGAGCGAAGGATTGAGAACAATCGCCGCCAGTTTAAAGTTTGATTTTATCAATTCTTTGAAGAAATAAATATAATAAAATATTCCTGCAGCAAAAGCCTGCGGTGTCGCACGAAACTCGGTAAAAAAAGACAGGCCGCTGCAAAATAACAGGGTAATACTAAAAGAAACCAGAGCACCGATAATAAGACTGTCAAGTGCTAATGTTCCATTGAGCATAAGCCAGAAAAGCAATAGTGTCGCAAACAGTACAACCCTATCCCGCATACTGTGTTTCAGCTTTTTTTCCGCATGCAAATTACTATCCAACAACCACTCTCCAGAAGCTTGTTTATTTGTAGTATCATAATCATACAATGTTACCAAATTATTACAATATAATTTTATTTAGCATTTCTTTCAGCTGACTGCTGACTTGGCATAACCAGTTGAAACGGCTCTGTTAAACCTTTAATAATTTTTTCATCTCGATGATATATGTCCTTAAAGAAAGTCACCCGCCCATCATCATCTAACTGAACTGTAAAATAAAGTAATAATACAGGCACCTTTGCAGGCAGTCTCACATTTTGCAACTGACCTGAATCCAGAATACGATTAAAACTGGACTGGTTCCATTTTTCACTATCATTTAACAACAGTGATACCAGTTCAAAAGGATTTTCAACCCGAATACAGCCCGAACTAAAAGCACGGTTAGTCCTGTTAAATAAACTTTTACTGGGTGTATCATGAAGATAAACCATATGTTTATTCGGGAACATTATTTTGACCCGTCCTAAAGCGTTGTCTACGCCGGGTTCCTGCCGGATCATATAAGGAAATTTTTTAGCCGTCATAGTAGACCAGTCAAACTGATCACTTTGGATAATCTTACCTTTTGAGTCAATTACATTCATATTTTTCTTCTGTAAATAAGAAGGGTCTTTTTTAAGCTTTGGTAAGATATCTTTTCTTAAAATGGTGGGCGGTATTGTCCAGGTTGGATTAAATGCAATATAGCTGATATCATCCCTGAAAACAGGGGTTTTTCGATAATCCTTGCCCACCTGAACTTTTGACTTCCAGATAAGTTTATTATCTCGCACATAATAGACTTTAAAACCAGCGATATTCACCAGCACAAATTCATCTTCCAGATTACGCTTTACCCAGCGAACCCGTTCAAGATTGGCTTTAATCTGATCAATGCGCTTTTCAACAGATATATTCATCTGCTGCAATGTATCTTTGCCGATAACGCCATCAGCATCCAGGTTATGATGTTTCTGAAATTGCTTTACCGCATCTTCTGTTATTTTATCATATAGTTGTTCATCATCTACATTACTGATATAAGCACTGATCTGTAAACGTGATTTGATAAGAGGCAGACGAGAATCCTGCATTTCTGCTTTTATTACCGATCCATCTGGAATGCTTTGCCACCCCCCTTCTTTTTCTATTTTACGATATTGAGACAGGGCTTTAATCAGGCCTTCATATAATAAGCCTAGATCCGTCAGCTGATTAATGAATTGATTTAAACTTTGTTCTGACTGTAAAACCTCCTGTATTTTTGCGACCGGATCAGCCGTCATAAACTCCCGCCTCAAGTTCCAATCCTGATCCAGTTGGTTCGCCACCACTTTTCCAAAACCCAGATGATAAGCCAGACGAAGTAAAGCATCGGTCATAATAATATCTAACTGAACCCGTTGTTCAAGATCATTATTTACATTATTTTTCAGACGTTGTTTTAATTCAGTAAAATGATAGTCATCAGGCGTTAAACCTAAGCGATAACTATCATGAATTGCCTTAAACAGGCGATTCAGCATGGCCTGATTTTTCCACGCCAGATGGTAGTCGTTATACTGATAAAGCTTTTTTATTATTTCAGCAACCACTATTTCATTTTGACCAATAAATAGACGTTTATTATCAGAAGATTGTAATTGCTGCTGCAGCAATTGTGAAATATCTTCCTGTTCAGCAGCCTGCAGGGACATCTGGCTGAAAGCGAGAAGAAAAATAATGCTGAAGAGTTTTAATAAATTAAACATAGAGACCTTTTTATAATTTATAGTTGTTGATGCAAGCCTGCACAGAGTTCACTATAAAATGGTTCGTCGGGCTTTAGAAAACCATGCCGGATAGCAAAATCAATAATCACCAGGTTACAATTTGTTTTATAATCTCTTGTTGTCGCTACTGTTTCCATGACTTTTTCAATAGGCCAGAGAAAAAATTCTTCTGCTTCACCATCGGTATTTTCCGGAACAAAGTCTTCTTCCAATTTTAAATCATAGATAAACAGATTATCGTTTTGCAACTTTTGATTATTATCCATCATATAGGAAATCATTGAAACCGGTTTAGCATTTTGAGCAATATTCTCAGGAATATTGGCTTCTTCTGCACATTCTTTTACCAGTGTTTCTTCAATACGATAGCCTACACCATGTCCACCTGCCACCAGATGATCCAATTTACCGGGGAAGGTCGGTTTATCTTTTGCACGCCTTGCCACCCAGATAAATACTTCACCCTGTTTTTCAACCCATGCATTGACATGAACCCCATATTTTTTAATACCGAATAATGAAGCAGCAGCACGCTCAATAGTAAAAAATGCAGTCTGATTAAAGCCAGTATTGACATGATATTGTTCTCCAACCCAGGAGCGAAGAATACCTTTATCATACCAACTTTGTGCGATTGAATTGGCCGCTTTTGTACGACTTTCACTATCAGAAATATCCGCATGAAAAGTAATTGCTTGTTTTTGTTCAGAAAGGAGCCTTCGGCCAATAAACTTGCCCTCTGTCATTTTGCAAATATCTTCATCTGCAAATAAGAGTTGAGAGAAAACAGTATTAAATTGAGTAAAATTGTCTTTTTTTTCTTTATGAATATATCCCAATATTGTGTTATCAATAACAAAAGGTAAATAATCATCTGCAGCGTATTGATTACATTCTTTTATCCAGTTTAAGAAGGCTTTATTACGAGTTTCAATAGTCAGCATACAATCAGATACCCCAGATTAAAAAGTGCTTGATATTTATAAATTAAATTACTACAATGATCGGTTTTCATAAAAGCAGTCTTAAGGGCTGCTTTTTTTATTTAATCGTTAAAATAGTCATTAAGAAATTATTTTAGCTTAATCGCTTAGGGAATTTATTTCAATGTCTGATCATATCATGAATACCTATGGCCGTTTACCGGTCAATTTTGTCAGGGGTGAAGGCTGCAATCTATATGATGAACAGGATCAACGCTATCTGGATGCATTAACCGGTATTGCTGTTTGTGGTCTGGGACATGCTCACCCTGCAGTGACTCAGGCCATTTGTGATCAGGCTGCTGCGTTGGTTCATACTTCCAACCTTTACGGGATCCCGAATCAGGCAGCTTTGGCAGACAAACTTTGTCAGTTATCTGCCATGGATGCTGTTTTTTTTGCTAATTCCGGTGCTGAAGCCAATGAAGCTGCAATAAAAATAGCTCGTCGCTTCGGGCATGAAAAAAATATTGATATACCCACTATTATTGTTGCTAACAAGAGTTTTCACGGCAGGACATTGTCAACATTATCAGCAACTGGTAATACAAAAGTACAGGCTGGTTTTGCACCTCTTGTCGCTGGTTTTATGCATGTTGATTACAATAACATGGACGCGATTAAACAGGCCTGTGATAACAATAATAATATCGTTGCTATCATGGTCGAACCCATTCAGGGTGAAGGTGGACTGGTGACACCAACAGACAATTATCTGCAGGAAATTCGCCAGCTGTGTGATAAGAAGAACTATTTGATGATTCTGGATGAAATTCAAACCGGAGTCTGCCGTACTGGAAAATGGTTTGCCGGACAACATAGTGGAGTTACACCAGATATCATGACCCTGGCAAAAGGATTAGGCAATGGGTTTCCTATTGGTGCCTGTATTGCAAAAGGGAAAGCCGCTGAAATTTTAATCCCGGGAACTCATGGTTCAACCTTTGGCGGCAATCCATTAGCCTGTGCTGCTGCTCTGGCTACAATTAAAACGATGGAAGAAGAAGAACTCGATAAACGGGCTCTTGAACTGGGTGATTACTTTCAACAGGGTTTTAAAAAGTCATTAGCTGAATTAATACAGCGTAATATCATTATTGACATTCGTGGTAAAGGTTTGATGATCGGCATTGAACTGGATCGCCCCTGTACTGAATTAGTCAAACAGGCATTAGACAATAAACTGCTTATTAATGTCACTGCTGATAGTGTCGTTCGACTATTGCCGGCATTAATTACGATCAATGCAGAAGCTGATGAAATAATATCCATTGTAAGCAAACTCATTCATGAGTTTGTAAATACATAGCTCCTAGCGCTTAACACTAATTTCCAACCTGCCTGGCAGGAGAGATAGAATGACAACAAATACAAGACAGCAACAAGAATTACGCCACTTTTTAACATTAATGGATTTTTCCAGCGATGAACTGAAGCAGATGACCTCTCGTTCAATAGTTCTCAAACAAATGCAAAAATCCGGCGATATTTATGAGCCGCTCAAAAACAGAATGTTAGCAATGATTTTTGAAAAATCATCAACCAGAACCCGGGTTTCATTTGAAACCGGTATGCTGCAATTTGGCGGCGGCGCATTATTTCTTTCTCCCAGAGACACTCAATTAGGTCGTGGAGAACCCATTGAGGATAGTGCTCGTGTACTCTCTCAAATGGTTGATATGATTATGATCCGTACCTTTGAACATAAACACCTGGAAAGATTTGCACAATATTCTTCCGTTCCTGTCATTAATGCTCTGACCGATAGCTATCATCCCTGTCAACTACTGGCAGATATGCAGAGTTATCAGGAAAATCGCGGTAGTATTGAAGGAAAAACTGTCGCCTGGATTGGTGACGGCAATAATATGTGTCATTCTTACATTAATGCAGCTCGACAATGGGGTTTTAAGCTGAATATTGCCTGCCCGAAAGGTTATGATCCGGAGCAAAGCATTTTTGCCGCTGCTGGCGATCAGGTTGAAATTATTCGTGATCCAATGGCAGCAGCAAGCAATACTGATCTGGTTGTTACTGACGTATGGACTTCTATGGGACAGGAAGAAGAGCAGGCAAAACGTGAAAAGGCTTTTGCCGGTTATATTGTCGATGATAAATTAATGGCTCAGGCTGATAAAGAAGCACTGTTTATGCATTGTTTGCCTGCCCATCGTGGTGAAGAAGTCAGTGCTTCTGTTATTGAAGGCAAGCAGAGCGTTGTCTGGGATGAAGCTGGAAATCGCCTGCATGCTCAAAAAGCTTTATTAGAATTTTTAATGGGACAGACTCCTGAGTAGAGTTAATCTATAAGGTCGGAGTCAACACTGTAATGAGCAGTCATCTGTTTTCATTTATAGAAGCCATTTATCTGGCATTTTTAGTAAATCTGCCGATTCAGGTAATTATCACTATTGCTCAATGGTTAGTGATGGCTCGTTTTATAGCGCCACAAGATAAGAGCTTATGTGATGCCTTCCGATGTCTTGCTGCCACATATCTGAGCGCATTTTTACTTGCCTTACCTATCTGGTTGTTCTGGCCATTAGCAAATGATCTGGTGCTATACAGCAACCGTATCAGTATTCCTGCAGTGATAGGAGAACTGATTGCTATCCCATTCTGGTTAAAAAGATATGGTTACTTCTAGGCAGTGAATGTTTACATTTCTAAAGTTGTATCCCATACTAATATTATTTAATTTATCATTCTAAAAATCTTCATAGTGAAAAAAATGCCTCATCAGGCACAAAAGACAAAGATACTTAACAAATGTACAAAAAAATAGTCTGTAAAAATTATCTGTTATTTTTCACTATGATACTGATCCTGTTCAGCACCACTTTTTCATATTCAGAGCATAAGGTGAATACCAGTATAGAAGTACCCTCACCGGAACCTCGGAAACAACTCATCTATATTGTCTCAGATAACAGAATTCCATTCTGGGCAATTATGGGACGTGGAATTACCAATAGTGCTAGTATGCTGGGCTATGAGATTAACATCTATAGCTCTGAGAATAACGCAAAACGGGAACTGGAATTTATTGTCAAAGCAATACAAGATAAAGTTTCCGGAATCATTGTCTCTCCCACCAATTCATCAGCCTGTGTGACCATTCTTAAACTGGCAAAAAGTGCCGGTATTCCAGTTGTGATTTCTGATGTTGGCACAGATGGTGGCGAATATGTTGCCTATATCTCTTCCAATAACCGTGAAGGTGCCTATCAAATTGGAAAAATACTGACAAAGAAACTGTTTGAACTGGGCTGGGGGGAAAGCAAAATTGGTATTATAGCAATTCCTCAAACAAGGTTAAATGGTCAGGCTCGAACCGCGGGGTTTATACAGGCAATAAATGAGTCTGGTTTTAAAGGTGTAGATATCAAACAGCAGTCAACTTTTACTAAGCAGGAAACTTATAATTTAACTAAAGGCATGATAATAGAACATCCCGACCTCCATGCAATATGGCTGCAGGGTTCAAATAGATATAAGGGAGTCCTGCAGGCTATTGCCGATAGCGGGAAGAAAGACAAAATTCTATTGCTCACTTTTGATGCACAACCTGAATTTCCGGAACTGATCCGTCAGGGTATACTGCTTGCTTCAGCAATGCAGCAGCCCTATTTAATGGGTCAGGAAGCAGTCTCTGCAATGGATAGACATCTTAATGGTAAGGCCGTGGAAAAGAACCGACAATTACCTATTATTATAATTTCCAGAGAGAATATAGCACAGCAGCTGAAAACCATTAAAAGAACTTTTCCAGGCACACAAGAGACTGATATTGAAAACTGATTATCCTGAACGTTCACTCTACGCAACCCTCGGGATAATTATTATCTCAACGGTCACTATAATAACGTCTATACATTCAGCCTACGTCTATATAGAGACAAAAAACAAAATAATACAGGAAATGAAATATAGCTCAAAGCATACTATCGTTACATTACAAAAAAATATTGCTAATTTAATCGCATCCTATGCTATCAATGAATATGACAAATTGACATTAAGTGAAATGAATCATCGGGCTAACTTTGCCATTATTGTAGAAGATTATAATATGGGAAAAATATTAGGGAAAAAAGCCTATACTAGTGGAAAAATTAAGGCTGACAATGGGAATATTATTGATTATAATCCTGATAATAACGAACAGAACAAACAACTGGAGGAATGTTATTACTCAGACAGAGATGATATTACAAGCTCTCAGGGTATTAAATTAGGCAGCATAACAATTTATATTTCTGATCATTCTATGCAGATACAACTGAATGAGATTATCAAAACAACCATAATAAAGTCAGTGATACTTTCTGTTTTTCTTATCCTGTCTCTTTTTATCACTATCCGTTTTTTTATTTTACAACCACTGTCTAATATTATTGGCATTATCAATAATGGCGATGCTGACGGAATACCCGTTAAACGAATCCCGAACCACGGCTCTACAGAAATTTTTGACCTTGCCAACACAATCAATCATATGATTCGCTCAATAAAAGACTCCAGAATAAAGCTGACTGAACAGCACAATAAACTTAAAGTGCACGAGGATCAACTACACCGTAGTCAAAAAATGGATGCACTGGGCACATTGACCGGCGGCATTGCCCATGATTTTAATAATATACTGGGTGTTGTAAGCGGTTATGCTGAATTATTAGAAAGCAGACTCAAAGAACAACCTAAACTGGCCAGATATGCCCACGAAATTGTTACCTCAGGTGAACGGGGCGCAAAGCTAACCAGGAAATTATTATCTTTCTCAAGAAATGTAGAGTCAAAAGAAAGCAAGCTCAATCTTAATACTGTATTATATGAAGAAAAAAATATGCTGGAAAAGACTCTTACTGTGCGTATTAAGCTGGTACTGAAGTTAGCAGAAGATCTCTGGTTTGTCAGACTGGATAAAAGTGACATAGAAGATGCCATTCTTAATATGAGCATTAACGCCATGCATGCAATTGCAGCTAATGGCCAATTAACTTTGCAAACTCATAATGAATCTCTCAGCTCACTGAATGCCAAACAGTTGGGACTGGAGGCCAAAGATTATGTTGTACTCAGTATTATTGATACAGGTTGCGGCATGGATAAGAAAATCAGAGAAAAAATATTTGATCCTTTCTTCTCTACCAAAGGAGAAAAAGGCACAGGTTTAGGCCTAAGTCAGGTCTACGGATTTATGGAACGCAGCAAGGGTACAATCAATGTATCTTCTGAACCGGGGCAGGGAACACAACTCAATCTTTATTTCCCCCGTTATGAAGAAAATAATAATAAAATTCTATCTGCAGATGGTCATCAGCCGACAAACCTGAAAGGCAATGAAGCAATTTTAATTGTTGATGATGAGCCGGCATTACTCGACTTATCCCGTGAAATACTCAGTCAGCAGGGTTATCATGTTTTTTGCGCTGAAGGCGCTAAGCAAGCATTGGAAATACTGGCAGCACAGCACATCAATTGTCTGTTTTCCGATGTGCTGATGCCTGATATGGATGGCTATCAACTGGCAGCCATTGTACAGAAGAAATATCCTTATATAAAAATTCAACTGACCAGTGGTTTTAGTGATGATCGACATTTAAATCAGCAGTCTGATACTCTACACCAATACATGCTCTATAAGCCGTTAAGCTCACATTCTTTACTGCAAAGAATACGCACATTGCTTGACGAACCGGAAGATATCCAGGGAAAATAATAATGACCATTAATTCTAGAAAAATCAGGAGTAGGAATGAAAACACAAATTCTTTTTATTGATGATGATAAACCAATGCACACAATGCTCAATGACGCGCTGGAAGACTTTGACATCACTTCAGCCTATTCCGGCTCGGATGGACTAGAGGAAGTAAAAAATAAACAATTTGATCTCATCTTACTGGATATCGGCCTGACAGATATGGATGGATATGAAGTTTGTAAAAACATTCGCTCTCTGGAGTCCGGGCCTCATACACCCGTTATTTTTTTAAGCGGGAAAAAATCATTAGATGATATTTTAAAAGGTTATGAAAGTGGTGGAACTGATTATCTTACCAAACCATTTAAAATAGCTGAATTAATGGCTAAAATTGAAGTTGAAAATAGTGCTTTTCAACTGGAAAAGAAACTACAGACAGAACTATCTGAAGTGACAGAAGTAGTACTCAGCGTACAAAACAACAATGCAAAAATTTATTCTATTAATAACTTTCTACAGCAAAGTTTTTTTTGTAAAGATAGTGAAGCGCTATGCCAGCTTTTTTTTAGTGTCACACAAAGTTTTGGTACTGAAGCCACTATCTATATTCACAGTCAAAATGATTCTGCATTTTATACCTCCAGCGGCAAGCACCATCCTATGAGTAATGCAGTACTGGAGCAATTACACGCACAGGGAGAGCGCATCTTTCAATTTGGTAATAATAGATCAGTTTTTAACTGGGAGTCTGCATCTGTACTTATTAATGAAATAAATGATGATGCCGATGATATTGCCATGTTAATGGATGGCTTTGAGATGGGACTCAATGCCATAGATGCCAGCAATAACTTTGAAAATATTCTGTCTAAATACCGTGAATTAAAATCTCAGCAAAGCATACAAATAGCTCAGGCGTTTGATGATGTTATTTATGAAATCCAGGATGAATTAGGCCAACTGGGTTATAACTCTTTATCAGAAGAGCAGGAAAATGCTTTAATTCGGGTTGTTGAAAACAAGCGTGATAAAATGGAGGCATTATTTAGTCAGGGTCAACAATTAGAAGATGATCTCTCAACTGTGATGAAGAATTTACGTAGTGATAATCGTGAAAAGCAGGAAGAAAGTGATGATGGAATCGATTTTTTCTAAGTATTTAGAATAGGTTATAAAACAGGGATATGGTTTGATTCTGGTTTTATACCAGCCAATGCTAATTGATCTGAATCATCCGGCATCTGTAGATAAAAACCATTTTCCTGTAACTCATGCATGACTTGTGCAGCATTAGCCTGTGCTAATTTCTTATCCTGACTTAATTCTATAGTCATAACATGTGACAATTGCCCTATTGCAGACAGAAGCTCAGGGGGAATGCGGGAAAAATCATCTTCATTTTCAATATAAAGATAACTATCCCGCTTTTTACTACTTTTATAAATCGCTGTTTTCATAAATATTTTTCAAGGGTTTACTAAACTGTCGTGTTAATCTGTTCACAAAGTATTCATATTCTGATTTATCAAGATGGTTGATCCCTGCTGCGGCCTGACGACCACCACCTGTGCTAAATTGACGGCATAATTCATCCGCACCTGTTTTGTTATTTAATGGTGCTCTCACACTGATTAGATAACCACCTTGTTTATTGTGGCTTAATACAGCATGAGCCCTGTCTGGAAACTGATTAACCAGTTTATTACTAAAAATACCGCTAATACGTCTGGCCCAGGATTCATCCGGTAAGATAAAAACAGCAATTTGTTGCGTTTGATACTCAGCTTTTATTTCAGCAATAAAGGCCTTATCTTCTTTATAGGCAAATTCCAACTGTTGGAAAACTGAGTGACTATCCTGAATAAAATCAAAGGGAGTCTGATAAGGCAATAATTTTTTATATAATAGATCAGGAACAAAATGCAAATCATCAATATCTGCACCATAGCCATTATAATTAATATAAATACCCAGTGAATTAAGTTGAGAAACCTCTATGGCAGAAAGTTGATGTTTGCCTGCCAGATTTTCAGCTGAAACTTTGAGGTTATCACCAAAAGCGCCTGTAATCGCCCATAGATATTTTTGATTATCAAGATGCTGATTCACTAACAAACTGGTACAAACATTCGTGTCCAAATCAATTAAAGCCTTTAGCCGCTCATGTACTGGTATTTCACCACAAAAATGATGATCAATATAAAAAACCTCAGCACCATTATGCAGATTTTTTAGTAGCTCCACCCTGTTTTTATCCAGGGAAATATCCAGAACCGTGAGCTTATCGCCCTGCCCGGCATGAACTTTTTCCAATAATTTAATATCCCTTTTAATTCCACTAACCAGCACAGAATCAACCGGCTTTATCTGTCTCAATTGTAATAGTGCGCAAATACCATCTGCATCACCATTAAATATATCAAAATATTTCACAATTTTCCCTTAGCTATTCCTTAACTATCCCTGTTTATTTACTAATTTCAGCACTATAATACACTGTTTTTTGTCAATAACAATGTTCATTATAATCAAAAGTAGGTATAATACGCGCCCACAATATATTTACAAATGGATAAATAATGCAGCAAACATACAATAAAAGAGAACATTTTAGAACTAAAGTCAATTTCCCCATCAGTATTGAATTACCAAATCAGGAACGCTCTGATGCAATTGCCGTCAATATCGGGAATGGGGGCATGTTAGTCGATTGTAATACATCCAAACATTTTTCTAAACTGGATGATGTTAATTTACATTTACCACTGAATAAGAATCAAAATAACTATGCAATTTCAGCAAAAATAACTTATATTAAAAATAATCAAATTGGACTGTTTTTTTATTCAGATCCTTCCGAATACCTTGAAAAAGCATTTAGTTAATAAAATACATCATATATACTTTATGAATTATTAGTAGCATCTTATTCAATAATTAAGCATAATATCCCTTCTGGAATAGATGAAAGATACATCTCCTGCTAATACGTTCAACCTATAATAACTGAGTTATTTAGTTTCAAGGCTCAAATATGTCAAAGTTACTTAAAATTATCATTGTCGTCATATTATTGACTCCATTTTTCAGTCTGCTGGCTGAAGCAAAAAAAACTCAATATGTGAGTGATGAACTCGTTATTAATATGCGTTCAGGCAAGGGAACAGGCTTCAAAATCATTAAAATCATTAAAAGCGGCACTCCTCTGACAATATTGAATTCTGATACCGGCTATACTCATGCCGTAACGCCTGGCGGGGTTCAAGGCTGGGTACTTAGTCGCTTTCTTATCGATCAGCCAGTTGCAAGAGATAAACTGGCCAAGGCACAAAAAGATGTTGCTGAAATGAAAGTAAAATATAATTCAATGAGCAATGAACTAAATACATTAAAAAGTGAGCAGGAAATTTTAAGTCGTTCAGAAAAGAACCTATTACAAAACAAAGATGTATTAAATACTGAACTGACCAAGCTGAAAAAGATTGCAGCCCGTCCTATGCAGCTTGAAAGTGAAAATGATCAACTCAGAAATGATCTGGTTAAAATTGAGACTGAAATGCGCCTTTTAAAACAGGAATACCAAACACTTGAAGATAATACCCAGCGCGACTGGTTTATGACTGGTGCAGGGGTTTTATTTGGCGGAATGATTCTGGGTCTAATTTTTCCTAAACTCCGTTCAGGGCAAAGAAAGGCTAACTGGAATCGATTATAAAGGCAATAGGAAGTTCCAGTTTAAAAGTATATGCTAAGACTCTCTCTTAAAAATATTTTGCTTCTTTCAATAACTCTCTCAGCAGTCCCATGACATCTGTCCCCATAGCATCAAAACAAAGACCAATGTAATCATCCCCAACATGAGCAACCTCTGCTTCAATAATTGTAGAACGGGAACAATGTTCTTTTGATTCTACAAAGCAAATAGACATCCGTTCTGCTTGTTTAAAAGGATAGTGGATGGGTTCAATAGCACAGCCCAACAAACTCATATTTATAATACGCGATTCCAGATGTTTATCATTTGTTTCCTCTGGCGTTACAAACACTTCCAGAGTGATTGGATGTCTGAAGTGTTCACGACGTTCCTCTGCTGTACTCTTATCAAACATAAAAACTTAACCTCTGTCTAATTTGCAAGGCCATAATATTGTTAGTTAGAGTTTTTGTTTCATACTCCAACTTATACTGTGGCAAAGCGACAGCGTCAAACAAAATTTGCTGACGGCTCTTATCAAAAAAGTGCTTTAAAATTTTCTTTTAAGTTGTGACACATCTCTGACAGCACCACGAGACGCTGAAGTAGTCATTGCAGCATAAGCCTGTAATGCCTGACTAATATGACGTACACGATTAACTGGCTGCCAGGCAGTATCCCCTTTAGCATCCATTATCTTACGGCGCTGTTCCAATTCTATATCACTCACCTTCACATTAATCTTTCGCATAGGAATATCAATTTCAATCAGATCATTTTCTTCAATTAATCCAATCGCACCGCCTTCAGCCGCTTCTGGAGAGGCATGTCCAATGGATAAACCGGATGTACCACCAGAGAAGCGACCATCGGTCAATAAAGCGCAGGCCTTGCCCAGTCCTTTTGACTTCAGATAACTGGTTGGATAAAGCATTTCCTGCATACCCGGGCCACCTCTGGGTCCTTCATAACGAATAATAACCACATCCCCGGCTTTAATTTGATTATCCAGAATTGCATTCACGGCTGAATCCTGACTTTCAAAAATCCTTGCCGACCCACTGAAACATAAAATAGAATCATCCACACCGGCGGTTTTAACCACACAGCCATCCACGGCAATATTCCCGTATAAAACCGCTAATCCACCATCCTGACTATAGGCAAATTCTTTACTGCGTATACAACCGATCTGACGATCTTTATCCAGGGTCTGCCATCGTTTTGATTGGCTGAAGGCTTCCTGAGTTGGTACACCACCCGGAGCAGCCTGAAACATTTGATTTACTTGTGCATCATTTGATACCATCACATCATAGTGGCTAATAGCATCCTTCATTGAATCACTATGAACCATTTTAACATCCATATTTAATAAACCTGCTCTGGATAATTCACCCAGAATTGACATCACACCACCGGCACGGTGCACATCTTCCATATGATATTTTTGTGTACTCGGTGCCACCTTACATAAATTGGGTACTTTTCTTGATAAGCGATCGATATCATCCATACTGAAAGGAATATCACCCTCCTGAGCAGCAGCAAGCAGATGCAAAATAGTATTAGTTGATCCGCCCATTGCGATATCCAGACTCATGGCATTTTCAAAGGCCGAAAAGTTGGCTATATTTCTGGGTAATACAGAAGCATCATCCTGTTCATAATAGCGTTTCGCCAAGTCAACAATCCTACGTCCCGCTTCAAGAAATAATTCTTTTCTATCTGCATGAGTCGCTAATAATGAACCATTTCCAGGCAGGGATAAACCCAAAGCTTCTGTCAAACAATTCATAGAATTAGCAGTAAACATACCAGAGCAGGAACCACAGGTAGGACAGGCAGAGCGCTCCATAATTTCAGTGTCTTCATCACTGACTTTATCATCAACAGCAGAGACCATAGCATCCACTAGATCTAAGTGAACTTCTTCACCATGCATAACCACTTTACCTGATTCCATCGGCCCACCTGAAACAAAAACCACAGGAATATTCAGACGCAAAGCAGCATTAAGCATTCCAGGAGTTATTTTGTCGCAATTGGAAATACAGACCAGGGCATCAGCACAATGCGCATTGCACATATACTCAACAGCATCAGAAATCACTTCACGGGAAGGCAAGCTGTACAACATGCCGTCATGTCCCATCGCAATACCATCATCAACTGCAATAGTATTAAATTCTTTTGCCACACCACCGGCTTTTTCAATTTCTCTGGCAACCAGTTGCCCCATATCTTTCAGGTGTACATGACCGGGTACAAATTGAGTAAATGAGTTTGCAATAGCAATAATCGGTTTTTGAAAATCCTCATCCTTCATGCCTGTTGCACGCCAAAGTGATCTGGCTCCAGCCATATTTCTGCCGGCAGTGGTAGTTCTTGAACGATATTCAGGCATAAGAAATCCTTAAAAGAAGTTAAAATCAGAGTCGAAGCAATGAGACTATAAACAAAAAAACAATATTATATTATTTAGTAAGGAATAGGAATAGCTTAATGAATCTTTTATTATTTGAGTTATGACTTATCCAGTCTTATTTTAACAGTATAAAATAAACAATATAGGAAAATAATTGTTATAATAAACTGGAACCAAATTATAGCCAATTGGCAACATTTAAAGCACTAATGAAAATAAGCGATTCTAATAAAAAAACAAGCCAACATTCAGAAATAGACTTTGTACCCTGGTTTAGAAATGCAGCCCCCTATATCAATGCATTTCGTAACCAGACCTTTGTTATCTATTTCAGTGGGGATGTATTGGAAGACAATGAGTTTCCATCACTGGTGCATGACATTACGCTGCTTAATAGTTTAGGAGTAAAACTGGTATTAGTACATGGTGCGCGAACACAAATTGAAGAAAAACTTAAGAAAAACAATATTCAGTCCCAATATGCTCATGGTTTACGTATAACGAATACAGAAACAATACAGCTCATCAAAGAAGCTTCCGGCAGTATTCGCTTGAATATAGAAGCATTATTTTCAACCAGCTTAAGATACACACCTATGGCCGGTTCCCAAATCAACATTATTTCCGGTAACTTTGTTATTGCTAAACCTAAAGGGATTATTGATGGTGTAGACTATTTGCATACCGGTGATATTAGAAAAATTGATATTGATTCAATTATACGTTCTGTTGATGCTGGAGATGTTGTATTACTTTCACCTGTAGGTTACTCTCCAACAGGTGAAACATTTAATGTCAATAGTGAAGATTTAGCCACTCAGAGTTCCATTGAATTGAGCGCAGATAAATTAATATTTATTGACGATTCAGAAGGTATTTTTAACAAAAATAATGAGTTATTAAATAACTTGACAGCAAAACAGCTCAAACAAATAATTTTTGATACTGAAGATAATGATAAAACAGAAAAAAGTGACATTAACCGGCACTATCAACGAATAGTAAGAGCCTGTGAAGCAGGGGTTAAAAGAGTCCATGTTATTGATCGAAATATAGATGGTTCCCTGCTCATTGAGTTATTCACTCAAAATGGCATTGGGACATTAATCAGTACTGATCACCTTGAAGATATACGTTCGGCAACTATCAACGATGTAAACGGTATTATTGAACTGATCAAACCTTTAGAGGAATCAGGATTATTAGTAAAGCGTTCCCGTGAAAGACTGGAAACAGAAATAAATAATTTCTTTGTTATCAAAAGAGAAGGTAAAGTTATCGGCTGTGGTGCTTTATATATTTCAGCTAATGAAAAACAAGCCGAAATAGCTTGTTTAGCAATAGACAAGGCATATCAATCACAGGGGCGCGGCGAAAAGCTATTTGAACATATTTGTCAAAATGCAATCAAGAATAACATAGAACAGGTATTTATTTTAACGACTCAGGCAACTCACTGGTTCAGAGAACAGGGGTTTTCAAAAGTAACATTAGCAGAATTACCTGATGAAAAACAGGCATTCTATAACTATCAACGCAATTCAGCTGTGTATATGAAAAACTTGTGAAAAATAAAAAAAAACCTATAACTCAGACATTTTTAAAATGGGCTGGAAATAAAAGAAAAATTATCCATGAAATACTCCCACTATTACCTGAAGGCAAACGCTTAATAGAACCGTTTTGTGGTTCAGCGGCTGTTTTTCTAAATACCAATTATAAAAAAAATATCATATCCGATACCAATTCAGATTTAATTAATATTTTTTTACATTTACAAAATGAAAAACAAGAATTTATTGAATATTGCAGAATTTTTTTTATTGATGAAAATAACACAGCTGATAAATATTATAAATTCAGAGAACAATTTAACCAAACTAAAGATAAAAAATTACGTGCGGCTTTGTTCTTGTATTTAAACAAGCATTGTTTCAATGGACTCTGTCGTTACAACCTGAAAGGGGGCTTTAACGTACCATTCGGAAGATATAAAAGAATTTTATTACCGGAAGATAATATGATTACCTTTATAAAAAAATCTCAACAAGCAGAGTTCCTACTTTCAGACTTTAGTGATAGTATGAGAAATGCTGGAAAAGGTGACATAATATATTGTGATCCACCTTATGTACCAGTTAATGACAGTAATTCATCATTTAAATACGAAAAAGGAGGATTCTCATTAGAACAGCAAACATTAATCGCAACTCTGGCAGAAGAATGCGCTGAAAGAGGCATCTCTGTTTTAATTTCAAATCATCTAACCAATTTTACCCGGGAAATTTATAAAAACTCTGAAATGACTGAAATTTCAGTACAAAGAACAATAAGCTGTAATGCAGAAAAAAGAGTTAAAGCGTCAGAAGTCCTCGCCCTCTATAAACCATAAAAAGTTTAAACGATAAAACAAACAGTTCAATGTCAAAGAATTAGCAATAAACCTTTAAACAGAAACGTTTATATTCTGACCAAGGTTATCCGGAGTCTGAGACACTGCATCTTTAGACTGTGTATCGGTCTGAGATTGTACATTTTGAGTTTTTTTATCAACTTCATTGTTAGTATTCACATCAGCACTTTTCACTGCCGTATCAACAACAACACCCGTTGATACACCTGAAATTTCCATAATACCTCCTAAGCACTCACAAAATTGAAAACAACACTAGTTCTTATAGCGACCATTAAACATAATACTTTAGAAATAAATCAAAAGACAGGCAAAAAAAAACCTCTCACAATAAAGTTAGAGGTTTTCTCTCGCCACAAAGGGCAGTATAAGATCCTGGCAGTGACCTACTTTCGCATGGGAACTCCCACACTATCAT